>NZ_JACMTR010000002.1:4182314-4503116 GCF_014267175.1 Pseudonocardia sp. C8 | reverse complement strand
GGACCTGTCGCAGTACCGCGAGCTGGAGGCGTTCGCCGCGTTCGGTTCCGACCTCGACGCCGCGTCCGCCGCGGCACTGGGCCGCGGCGAGCGCCTGGTCGAGCTGCTGAAGCAGGGCCAGTACGCGCCGGTCGCGGTCCAGGACCAGGTCGTCTCGATCTGGCTGGGCACCTCCGGCAAGCTGGACTCGGTGCCGGTCGCCGACATCTCCCGCTTCGAGTCGGAGTTCCGTGACTACGCCCGCCGGCACGCGTCGGTGGCCCTCACCGAGATCTCCGACACCGGCCAGCTCTCCGACGACGCCGTCCAGGCGCTGACGAAGGCCGTGGACGAGTTCAAGCGCAACGAGTTCACCGCCGCCGACGGGTCGTCCGTGGTGGAGGAGCCGGAGGAGTCGCGCGAGACCGAGGAGGACCAGGAAAAGGTCACGGTCAACAAGTCCGCTCCCAAGAGCTGAGGCTGGTAGCAGATGGCGGCACAGATCCGGGTGCTGCGCCGGCGTATCCGGTCGACGCAGTCCATCAAGAAGATCACCCGCTCCCAGGAGCTCATCGCGACCTCGCGGATCGCGAAGGCCCGGGCGCGGGTGGAGGAGGCACGGCCGTACGCCGAGCTGATGACGAGCACGCTCTCCGAGCTCGCCGCCAACTCGGCCCTCGACCACCCGCTGCTCGTCGAGCGTGAGCAGCCGCGGCGTGTGGCCGTCCTGGTCGTCACCAGCGACCGCGGCCAGTGCGGCGGCTACAACGCCAACGTGCTCAAGGAGGCCGAGCGGCTGCAGAACCAGCTGCGGGACCAGGGCAAGGAACCGGTGGTGTACGTGATCGGCCGCAAGGGCGTCTCGTACTACCGGTTCCGGAACCGGCCGATCGAGCAGTCGTGGACGGGCTTCTCCGAGCAGCCCGCCTACGAGAACGCGGCCGAGGCGGCGCGGACCCTGGTCGACGCCTTCATGGCGGGCGAGGACGGCGACGCGGAGCAGGGTGTCGACGAGCTCCACCTCGTGTACACCAGCTTCAAGAACATGATCACGCAGGTTCCCACCGCGCGGCGGATGGCTCCGCTCCAGGTCGAGTACGCCGGCGGGATCTCGGCCTCGGCCGAGCCGGAGAACGCGACCGACGCCGAGGCGCAGCAGAACTACCCGTCGGAGACGCGGACCGCCGGGATCCCGTCGCTGTACGAGTTCGAGCCGGACGCGGAGACGCTGTTCGACGCGCTGCTGCCGAAGTACATCGGCGCGCGGCTGTACGCGGCCCTGCTGGAGTCCGCGGCGTCCGAGTCGGCGAACCGGCAGCGGGCCATGAAGGCCGCGACCGACAACGCCAACGAACTGATCCGTAGTCTGACCCTGGAGGCCAACCAGGCCCGTCAGGCGCAGATCACCCAGGAGATCAGCGAGATCGTCGGTGGTGTCGACGCCCTCGCGAGCGCAGGAAGTGAGAGCTGATGACCGCAACCGCCGAAAGCTCGGCCACCGGAACGATCACCGGGCGCGTCGTCCAGGTGACCGGCCCGGTCGTCGACGTCGAGTTCCCGCGCGACCAGGTGCCGGAGCTGTACAACGCGCTCACGCTGGAGGTCGACCTCTCCGGTGAGAAGCGCAAGCTGACCCTGGAGATCGCCCAGCACCTGGGCGACAACCTGGTCCGCGCGATCTCCATGCAGCCGACCGACGGCGTCGTCCGCGGCCAGGAGGTCACCGACCTCGGCCGTCCGATCTCGGTGCCGGTGGGTGACCAGGTCAAGGGCCACGTGTTCAACGCGCTCGGCGACTGCCTGGACGACCCGAGCCTCCAGTTCACCGGCGACCTGCGGTCGATCCACCAGAAGGCGCCGCGGTTCGACCAGCTCGAGGGCAAGACCGAGATGCTGGAGACCGGCATCAAGGTCCTCGACCTGATGACCCCGTACGTGGTCGGCGGGAAGATCGGCCTGTTCGGCGGCGCGGGCGTCGGCAAGACCGTGCTGATCCAGGAGATGATCCAGCGCGTCGCGCTGAACTTCGGCGGCACCTCGGTGTTCGCCGGTGTCGGCGAGCGCACCCGTGAGGGCAACGACCTCATCACGGAGATGACCGAGTCGGGCGTCATGAAGAACACCGCCCTGGTGTTCGGCCAGATGGACGAGCCGCCGGGCACCCGTATGCGCGTCGCCCTGTCCGCGCTGACCATGGCGGAGTACTTCCGTGACGCGCAGGACCAGGACGTCCTGCTGTTCATCGACAACATCTTCCGGTTCACCCAGGCCGGCCAGGAGGTCTCCACCCTGCTGGGCCGGATGCCGTCCGCGGTGGGCTACCAGCCCACCCTGGCCGACGAGATGGGCGAGCTGCAGGAGCGGATCACCTCGACCCGCGGCCGGTCGATCACCTCGATGCAGGCGATCTACGTCCCCGCGGACGACTACACCGACCCGGCTCCGGCGACGACGTTCGCCCACCTGGACGCGACCACCGAGCTCTCCCGGCCGATCTCCCAGAAGGGGATCTACCCGGCGGTGGACCCGCTGACCTCGACCTCCCGGATCCTCGACCCGCAGTACGTCGGCGACGAGCACTTCCGGGTCGCCAACGAGGTGAAGCGGATCCTGCAGAAGTACAACGACCTGCAGGACATCATCGCGATCCTCGGCATCGACGAGCTGTCCGAGGAGGACAAGCAGCTCGTCGGCCGGGCCCGCCGGATCGAGCGCTTCCTGTCGCAGAACCTGCTGGTCGCCGAGCAGTTCACCGGCCAGCCGGGCTCGACGGTCCCGCTGAAGGAGACCATCGAGGCGTTCGACAAGATCGCCAAGGGCGAGTTCGACGACGTGCCCGAGCAGGCGTTCTTCCTCTGCGGCGGTCTCGACGACCTGGAGAAGAACCGCAAGAAGCTGGAAGGCTGATGAACGGAGCTTGCGGAGTGAACATCGGAGCAGCGTATGCCGGCTGAGATGACCGTGGAGCTGGTCTCCGTGGAGCGCCGGCTGTGGTCGGGCAATGCACGCTTCGTGATCGCTCGCACCACCGTCGGCGAGGTCGGGATCCTCCCCGGCCACCAGCCGATGCTGGCCCAGCTGGAGGAGGCCGGGACCGTCCGCATCGACGGGACCGACGGCGCGAAGAACACCATCGCGGTGCACGGCGGGTTCCTGTCGGTGTCGGCCGAGCGGGTGTCGATCCTGGCCGAGTTCGCCGAGCACGCCGGGGAGATCGACGTGGAGCGCGCCCGCCGGGCGTTGGACCGCGCCGACGACTCCGACGACGGCAAGGCGGCGAAGGCACGGGCCGAGGCCCGCCTGCGGGCGGCCGAGGCCCGCTAGACCGGGGACCGGCACGGCAGTGGATCTCATCGCGGCGATCGTCGGAGTTCTGCTGCTGTGCCTGGTCGTCCCTCTGGCCTGGCTCGCCGTACGGCGGGTACGACTGATGCGGAACGGCGGCGTGGACCTGTGTCTGCGCCGCCGTTTCGCCGTCACGGACTGGCACTTCGGGGTCGGCCGCTACGAGGGCGAGCGGTTCGCCTGGTACCGGCTCACGAGCTTCCGGATCGGCCCCACCGTGGTGCTGGACCGGGCCGCGCTGGACATCGTCGACCGCAGGCCCCCGCACCGCTCCGAGGAGTTCGCGATCCCGATGGCGGTCGAGGTGCTGCGCTGCCGGGGCCGGGACGCCGGCGGCCGGGCCATCGACGTCGAGCTCGCGATGTCCCGGGACGTCCGTACCGGTTTTCTGGCCTGGCTGGAGTCCACGCCGCCGGGCCGCAGCCACTACAGCCAGGCCTCGTAGGACCACGCTGGAGCCCCCGCTCCGGTGGGGCGCCTGTCGGAGTGCGGGTGGGTCAGGCCGGGCCGGCGTCGGGCGCGCCGTGCGGGCCGCCCGGCTGCCACAGCACGTCGCCCTGCGGGTTCGCGACGCGGCCCAGGATGAACAGCAGGTCCGAGAGCCGGTTCAGGTACCGCGCGGTCAGCGGGTTGGTGCGCTCCGGGTCGGCCTCCAGCAGCACCCACACCGACCGCTCCGCCCGCCGGGTCACGGTCCGGGCGACGTGCAGGTACGCGGCACCGGGCGTCCCACCGGGCAGGATGAACGAGTTGAGCTTCGGCAGCTCGGGGTTGAACTCGTCGCACCACGCCTCGAGGCGGGTGACGTAGCCCTCGGTGACCCGCAGCGGCGGGTACTCCGGCTCGGGCACGATCGGCGCGCACAGGTCCGCGCCGACGTCGAACAGGTCGTTCTGGATCTGCCGCAGCGGGTCGACCACCCGCTCGTCCAGCCCGCCGACGGTCACCGCCACGCCGATCGCGGCGTTCGCCTCGTCGGTGTCGGCGTACGCGGCCAGCCGCGGGTCGGTCTTGCGGACCCGGCTGAAGTCGCCCAGGGCCGTCGTGCCGTCGTCGCCGGTCTTCGTGTAGATCCGGGTGAGGTGAACCGCCACCCCGACAGGCTAGTGCCTCGGCCCGGCACGACGACCAGGCGGCAGGCTGCGCCGGACGGCGTACCGGGCCGTGGCACGTCGGGGTGTGGCCGGGCCACGATCTCCGTCCCGTTACCGTTCCTGGCGTGGTGGAGCATTTCGCGGTCCGCGGCGGGGCCCGGCTGAGCGGGTCCGTCGACGTCGTCGGGGCGAAGAACAGCGTGCTCAAGCTGATGGCGGCGGCGTTGCTGGCCGAGGGCCGGACGACGCTGACCAACTGCCCCGAGATCCTGGACGTGCCGCTCATGGCCGACGTCCTGCGCAGCCTGGGCTGCACGGTGGCCATCGAGGGGTCGACCGTGCACATCGACGTGCCGGCGCACCCCGGCGCCGAGGCCGACTACCGCTCGGTGTCGAAGCTGCGGGCATCGGTGTGCGTGCTCGGCCCGCTGGTCGCCCGGTGCCGGCGGGCGGTCGTCCCGCTGCCCGGTGGTGACGCCATCGGCTCCCGGCCGCTGGACATGCACCAGAACGGGCTGCGCAAGCTCGGTGCGACGACCGACATCGTGCACGGCAGCGTCACCGCGACGGCGGGTGACCTGCACGGCGCGCAGCTGTGGCTGGACTTCCCCAGCGTGGGCGCGACCGAGAACATCCTGATGGCGGCCGTGCTCGCCGAGGGGACGACCGTCATCGACAACGCCGCCCGCGAGCCGGAGATCGTCGATCTCTGCGTGATGCTGCAGCAGATGGGCGCCAAGCTCGAGGGTGTCGGCTCGTCGACGCTGACGGTGCACGGCGTCGCCGGCCTGCAGCCGACCACGCACCGCGTGATCGGCGACCGGATCGTGGGGGCCACCTGGGCGTTCGCCGCCGCGATGACCCGCGGCGAGGTCACGGTGCGCGGCGTCGACCCGCACCACATCGACCTGGTGCTGGACAAGCTGCGCAGCGCGGGCGCCGGGATCACCGTCGGGGACCAGGAGTTCTCGGTCGCCATGGACGGGCGGCCGCAGGCGGTCGATTTCGTCACGCTGCCCTACCCGGGCTTCGCGACCGACCTGCAGCCGATGGCGATCGCGCTGTCCGCGGTCGCCGAGGGCACCTCGATGATCACCGAGAACGTGTTCGAGGCCCGGTTCCGGTTCGTCGACGAGATGGTCCGGCTCGGCGCCGACGCCCGCACCGACGGGCACCACGCCGTCGTCCGGGGGCGGCCGGAGCTCTCCAGCGCCCCGGTGTGGGCCAGCGACATCCGGGCCGGGGCCGGGCTGGTGCTGGCCGGGCTGTGCGCGCAGGGCACCACCGAGGTGTGGGACGTCGCGCACATCGACCGCGGCTACCCGCGCTTCGTGGAGAACCTGTCCGCGCTGGGCGCGGACATCCGGCGGGTCGCGGGCGAGCCGGAGCGGTAGCGGCCGGCCCGGTGGCGCTGCCGCCGCCACCCGGTCGTGGCAGGCTCACCACCGGAGAGCGGAGGAGGCCGGCCATGGTGAGCACCCCCGACGCGGAGGACGTGCACCGGGCCGGTCGTACGGCGGACCGGGGCGCGCGGGCCGCGGCACGCTCGGCGCCGGTGCGGGTCGCCGCGCGGGTCGGCATCGCCGCCTACGGGGTGCTGCACCTGCTGATCGGTTGGCTGGCCGTGCAGGTCGCCCTGGGATCGGGGGCCCCGGCGGACCAGAACGGAGCGTTCACCGCGATCGCCGCCGAGCCGATGGGCCGGGTCCTGCTCTGGGTGGTGGTGGCCGGGTTCGCCGCGGTCGTGCTGTGGCGCGCCCTGGTGGCGGTCCGCGGTGTCGGCGTGGTGGGCAGCCGCGGGTTCCGGATCTGGAAGCGGATCGCCTCCGCCGGGCTCGCGGTGGTCTACGCCGCGCTCGGGGCCGCCGCCGCGACGACGGCGGTCCAGGGGCGCACCTCGTCCGGGGGCAGCCGGGCGGCCGCCGGAGTGCTGGGGCTGCCGGGCGGTCCGGTGTTGATCGCCGTGGTGGGGGTCGTCGTACTGGCCGTCGGCGGGAACATGATCAGGAACGGCTGGCGGAAGCAGTTCACCGAGGACCAGGACCTCTTCGCGGCGAGCCTGCGGACCCGCCGGCTCAACGCCCGTACCGGGCAGGTGGGCTTCATCGCCAAGGGGGTCGCGATCGGCGTGGTGGGCGTGCTGCTGGTGAGTGCGGCGCTGACCTACGACCCGCAGCGGGCGAACGGGCTGGACGCGGCGCTGAAGACGCTGCGTGAGCAGCCCTACGGGGTGGTCCTGCTGCTCGCGGTGGGGCTCGGGATCGCCTGCTACGGCCTGTTCTGCTTCTTCGACGCCCGGTACCACCGGGTGTCCTGACCCGGTTCAGCCCGGCGGGTGGTCGCGGCCGAGCACGGCCGTGGCGCCGGGGACGTCGCGCGGGAAGACCAGCAGGGCGTAGCCGCCGTCGTCGGCGGGGGACACGGTCGAGCGGATCCCCTCGGAGCGCAGCCGCTCGCGCAGCGTCGCGGCGGCGTCGGCGTCCGGCCGCCGGGCGACCTCGGTGAGCAGCCCGGTCGCGACCGGGTCGTCGGGGTCCTCGGTGGGCAGCAGCAGGTTCTTGTGGTGACCGAAGGTCCAACGCAACAGCAGGCAGATCACGACCAGGGCCACGAGCATGCCGACGATCGTGCCCAGACGGGGGACGAGGTCGAACGCCACCGGCCGATGGTCGCATCCCCGGGACGGTCCCGCTGGGTTCGCGGGTCCTGGCCGGCCGGCGGGGTGAACCGATCCAGCGCTTGATATGTCGCGCAGATCGCGTAGTTTTCCGCGCAGGAGGGTGTGACGAGGGGCGACTCGACGCCCGCCGTGCCCTACTCGCCAGTAGAATCTGGACCGGCTGTGCCGACGACGACGCGGAGGTGTCCGGTGCCGTACCCGACCGATCGTGAGCGCGACCGCCCGTGGGTGATCCGGACCTACGCCGGGCACTCGTCGGCGGAGAAGACCAACGAGCTCTACCGGCGCAACCTCGCCAAGGGCCAGACCGGCCTCTCGGTCGCCTTCGACCTGCCCACCCAGACCGGGTACGACCCGGACGACGAGCTCGCCAAGGGCGAGGTCGGCAAGGTCGGCGTGCCGATCAGCCACATCGGTGACATGCGGGCGCTGTTCGAGGGCATCCCGGTCGCCGAGGCCAACACCTCCATGACGATCAACGCCCCGGCGATGTGGCTGCTGGCGCTCTACGTCGCCGTCGCCGAGGAGCAGGCGCAGGACCAGGGGCTCGACTACGCCGACGTGCGGAGGAAGCTCGCCGGCACCACCCAGAACGACATCGTCAAGGAGTACCTGTCCCGGGGCACCTACGTGTTCCCGCCCGGGCCCAGCCTGCGGCTGATCACCGACATGGTCGCCTGGTCGGTCTCGGAGATCCCCAAGTGGAACCCGATCAACATCTGCAGCTACCACCTGCAGGAGGCCGGGGCGACCCCGCAGCAGGAGCTGGCGTACGCGCTGTCCACCGCGATCGCGGTGCTCGACTCCGTCCGCGACTCCGGCCAGGTCCCGCCGGAGAAGTTCGGCGACGTCGTCGGCCGCATCTCGTTCTTCGTCAATGCCGGCATCCGGTTCGTCGAGGAGATGTGCAAGATGCGGGCACTGGCCCGGCTCTGGGACGAGATCACCCGCGAGCGCTACGGCGTCGAGAACCCCAAGCAGCGACGCCTGCGCTACGGCGTCCAGGTCAACTCGCTGGGGCTGACCGAGGCCCAGCCCGAGAACAACGTCCAGCGGATCGTGCTGGAGATGCTGGCCGTCACGCTCTCCAAGGACGCGCGGGCACGCGCCGTGCAGCTGCCGGCCTGGAACGAGGCCCTCGGCCTGCCGCGGCCGTGGGACCAGCAGTGGGCACTGCGGATGCAGCAGGTGCTGGCCTACGAGACCGACCTGCTCGAGTACGAGGACATCTTCGACGGTTCGCGGGTCGTCGAGGCGAAGGTGACCGAGCTCGTCGACGGCGCCCGCGCCGAGATCGACCGCGTGCAGGAGATGGGCGGCGCGGTCGCGGCCGTCGAGAGCGGCTACATGAAGGGCGAGCTCGTCAGCTCGCTGGCCGCGCGGCGCCGCAGGCTGGAGTCCGGCGACGAGGTCGTCGTCGGCGTCAACAAGTTCGAGACCACCGAGCGCAGCCCGCTGCAGGCCGAGGGCGCCGAGGCGATCTTCACCGTCGACCCGGAGACCGAGCGGGCCGCGGTCGAGGCGATCAGGAGGTGGCGTGCGGAACGCGACCAGGCCGCCGTCGACGAGGCGCTGCGCGCGCTGCGGGACGCGGCCAAGACCGACCGGAACCTCGTGCAGGTCTCGATCGACTGCGCGAAGGCGGGCGTGACCACCGGCGAGTGGGCCGGCGCGCTGCGCGAGGTGTTCGGCGAGTTCCGGGCCCCGACCGGGGTGTCCGCGGCGACCGCGTCCGGCGAGGGTGCCGCCGAGATCGCCGACGTCCGCGCGCGGGTCCGGGACACCGGCGACGAGCTCGGCCAGCGGCTGCGGCTGCTGGTCGGCAAGCCCGGCCTCGACGGGCACTCCAACGGCGCCGAGCAGGTCGCCGTCCGGGCCCGGGACGTCGGGTTCGAGGTCGTCTACCAGGGCATCCGGCTGACGCCGTCGCAGATCGTGGCGGCGGCGGTGCAGGAGGGCGTGCACGCCGTCGGGCTGTCGGTGCTGTCCGGGTCGCACCTGGAGGTCGTGCCGGCCGTCGTGCAGGGCCTGCGGGACGCCGGCGCGGGGGAGATCCCGGTCGTGGTCGGCGGGATCATCCCGCCGGAGGACGAGAAGCGGCTGCGCGAGGGTGGGGTCGCCGCGGTGTTCACGCCGAAGAACTTCCGGCTGACCGAGATGATGGACGAGATCGTCACGCTGATCCGGCAGGCCCAGGGTCTCTCCTGAGCCCGCGCCCCCGCCCGGTCTCACACTCATGGAGCTTCAGTCCTGTGCCACGGGACTGAAGCTCCATGAGTGGGGGTGCTGGCGGCTAGGGTGCTGGGGGAGCGGCGGGTCAGGCCTCGTCCCTCTCGCCGCGGCGGCTCAGCAGCTTGAAGCCGGGGATCCCGACGATCGCCTGCCGGACCTCCTTCAGCACGTCCAGCAGCTCGTGGACGTCCGGGCCGACCCGGTCCAGCGTGGCCAGGATCGGCATGATGTCGTTCTCCATGTGCTCGGTGAACACCGGGAGCTGGTCCACGAGCTTGATCGCGGCGTGCACCTCGGTCTCGGAGAGCTCGTCGACGAACCGGGTGGCCAGCGGCGCTGCCCGGTGCGCGAGCGGGCCGTAGACGTCGAGCAGCCGGCCGGCCTGGTCGCTGGTGCCCGCGGCCTGGTCGACGACCTCGCCGGCCCGGGCTGCGACCCGGTTCGCCGCGTCGACGACGCCGGTCGCGTCCCCGGTCACCTGCTCCACCTGCGCGATCAGGTGCCCGGCGCGGTCGCTGACACCGGTGACCGTGCGGACCAGGCCCTCGGCCTCACCGGCAACCGTCGTGACGGTGCGGACCAGGCCGTCCGCGTCCTCGGCGACCCCCGAGACTCGGGTGATCAGGCTGCCGGCGTCGTCGGCGACCCCGGAGACGCGGGTGATCAGGCCGGTGGCGTCGTCGGCTACTCCCGAGACCCGCGTGACGAGGTCGGCTGCCCGGTCGGCCACCGGCCGCACCTGCCCGACCACCTCGGTCGCCTCCGCGGCGACCCCTTCCACGGTCCCGATCAGGACGTCCGCGCGGGCGACGACGCCGTCCACCCGGTCCAGCAGGTCCTCCGCGCGGGAGGCGATCGTGGCGATCCGCCCGACCAGCGACCCGGCCTCGTCGATCAGCTCACCGGCGCGGGCCGGCAGTGCCACGACCGATCCGGCGAGCTCACCGGTCCGGTCGAGGACACCGGCCGCCCCGGTGAGCAGCTCGGACGGACCGGGGACCGGGAAGCCGGCGATGCGCAGCACCATGGGCGGATCCTCGCATCCCGCGCCCGCCGGGGCGGTCAGGACTCGGGGGTGCGGGCGCAGAGCTCGTCGATCGTGAGGTCGCGCGGCGGCAGGTTGTGCTCGGTGAACCCGAACGGCCGGGCGATCTCCAGCCAGCGTCCGGACTCCTGCAGCGCGGTCAGGCCGCGGTCGAACTCGGCGCGGAACGCTGCGTCGCCCGGCCGGAACGCGAACGCGCCGGCTCCGGCGACCCGGCGCCCGCCGACCTCGGGCGTGAACCCGGCGGTGACCTCCAGGCCTATGCCGGCGTTGCGCCGGACCTCGTCGAGCAGCGCGATCCGGGTCAGCGCGCCGACCTGGGCCTCACCCGCGGCCACCCCGCGCACGAGCGCGCCCTGCGAGTCGAACGTGACGATCCTGTCCGCCGGGATGTGCGCGGCGTACGCGAACTCCTGCTCGGCCGATCCGCGGAGCACCCCGAGCGTCGCACCGGCCCGCCGGACCCCGGCCAGGGTGGCCACGCCGAGCGGGTTCCCGGCCGGGACGAGCAGCGCGGTGCTGGCGACGTAGTCCGGCCGGGAGAAGGCGACCTGCTGGCAGCGCAGCGGGGTCACGGTGAGCCCGACCGCGATGACGTCGAACTGGCCGTCGAGCAGGTCGGGGATGAGCTGGTCGAACGCGACCTGGACGGCGATCAGCCCGCCGCCGCCGATCTCGGCGACGACGGCGCGGGCCACCTCGGGGCTCTCCCCGGTCGGCCGGCCCGACCCGTCGGTGTAGCCGAACGGGCGCTCCCCGGAGAGCCCGACGACGACGTCCCCGCCGCTGCGCAACCGGGCCAGCGGATCGGACGACTCACGGCCGCAGCCGCCGGCCAGCGCGGCACCGCCCAGCGCCAGCGCGGCGCCGAGCAGTCCCCGCCTGCTCAGTCGGCCCGGATCCCCCATGGTCCGGCCGAGCCTAGGGGATCTCCTAGTCGGGCCACTGCGCGGCGCGCTTCTCCAGGAACGCGGCCATGCCCTCGCGGGCGCCGCCGGACTGCGACATCGAGGTCATGACCTCGGAGGCGATGGCGTAGGCGTCGGCCTCGGGGCGGTCGAGCTGCGCGTAGAGGGTCTGCTTGCCGACCGCCTTGGACAGCCGGCTGCCGCGGGTGGCGCGGGCGAGCAGCTCGTCGACCCGGGCGTCCAGCTCGGCGTCCGGGACGGCGTAGTTGACCAGGCCCCACTCGGCGGCCGTGACCGCGGCGATCGGGTCGCCGGTGAGCGCCAGCTCCATGAGCCGCTTGCGGCCGACGTTGCGGGCCACCGGGACGGCCGGGGTGTGGCAGAACCAGCCGCCCTTGCCGCCGGGCAGGGCGAACGTCGCCGACTCGGCGGCGACGGCCAGGTCGCAGGACGCGACGAGCTGGCAGCCGGCCGCCCAGGCGGTGGCGTGCACCCGGGCGACGACCACCTGCGGGACCTCCTGCACGGTCCGCATCACCGTGGTGCAGAGGCGGAGCAGGTCGCGGACGCGGGCGAGGTCGCGGCCGGCGACGTCGCCGAAGTCGTGGCCGGACGAGAACGCCTTGCCCTCACCGGCGAGCACGATGCCGGTCGCGTCGCTGCGGCCCGCGGACTCGAAGGCGTCCAGCAGCTCGCGCAGGTGTTCCTCGGTCAGCGAGTTCCGGCGTGCGGGCCGGTTCATCGTGATCCGGACCGTGTCGCCGTCCTGCTTGACCAGCAGATGCTCGTAGTCGGACATGGCTCGACGGTATCTCGACAGCGCCCCGGGCGGGAGCTACTCTGACCGCATGACCGGATCCGTCAATCCAGTCACAGCGGCGCCGCCGGCCGGGGACACCGCGCGGATGGAGCGGGTGCTCGACGCGGCGGGTGAGCTGCTCGTCCGCCAGGGCTACCGGCGGGTGACGATCGAGGACGTCGCGCGCCGGGCCGGGGTGGGCAAGGGGACCGTCTACCTGCACGTCCGCACCAAGGACGCGCTGTTCCTGACCGTCCTGCTGCGCGCGCAGCGACGGATGCTGGCCGACCTGGCCGACCGGATCCTCGCCGAGCCCGCGGTCGCGCTGCCCTGGCGGATGTCACGGCTGATGTACGAGCGGATGCTCGGCGACGACGTCGCCCGGGTGCTGTACCTCGGCGACGTCGAGGTGCTGGGCCGGCTCGTCCACGAGGCGGCGGAGACGCTCGGCGAGCTCGCCGCGCAGCGCAACGACGTGTCCCGCCGCTACCTCCGGCTGCTGCGCGAGGCGGGGCTGGTCGCCGACGACCTGGACGTCGACGAGCAGGTGCACAGCTGGGCCGCGGTCACCTACGGGTTCTTCGTGCTGGGCGGCCTGCCGCAGTCCGGGACGTTCGTGCCCGCGGACAGCGGCCGCCGCGGCGAGCTGATCGAGCACGCCGTCCGCCGCCTGCTGGCGGGCCCGGCCCCCGAGTCCGGCGCCGCGCGGGTCGCGGCGGAGGTGGCCGCGCTGTACCGGCCGTTGATCGACCACATCGACACCGAATGGCGCCGCCGCGTCCGGTGATCCCGGCCGCGACGCGCCACCACCACGAGGGGGAGCAACGCCATGAGCACGCCGACCGAGGTGCAGGACCTGACGGCACCGGAGTTCACCGCCGACCCCTACACGGGGTTCGCCCGGCTGCGCGAGCAGGCGCCGGTCACGCACGTGACGATGCTGGGCTCGCCGCCGGTCGTGCTGGTCACCCGGTACGACGACGTCCGGACCGTGCTCACCGACCCGCGGTTCGTCAACGACCCCGAGCTCGCGGGCGGGCCGGGCGTGCGGGAGCTGATCCTGCAGAAGCTCGGGCTGGACGACGACCTGGCCGGCTACCTGATCCGGAACATCCTCACCACCGACGGCGCGGAGCACACCCGGCTGCGCAAGCTCGTGTCCCGCGCGTTCACCGTGAAGCGGGTGCAGGCGCTCCGCCCCCGGGTCGAGGAGATCACCGCGCGGCTGCTCGACGACATCGCCGCGGCCGGGCGGGTCGACCTCGTCGAGGCGTTCTCCTACCCGCTGCCGATCACCGTCATCTGCGAGCTCGTCGGCGTGCCCGAGGCCCAGCGGCCGCAGTGGCACGAGTGGGGCCGGGTGCTGACCAGCCGGGACCCCGAACGGATGTCCGGGGTCCTGCGCGCGGCCGTCGACCACACGCACGCGCTGATCGACGCCCGCCGCGCGGAACCGGCCGACGACCTGGTCAGCGCGCTGATCGCCGCGCAGGAGGAGGACGGCGACCGGCTCTCCGACCGCGAGATGGTCACGATGATCTTCGCGTTGGTGATCGCCGGTCACGAGACGACCGCGCACCTGATCTCGAACGGCGTGCTGGCCCTGCTGACCCACCCCGACCAGCTCGCCGTGCTGCGGGCCGAGCCGCACCGCTGGCCGCAGGCGGTGAACGAGCTGATGCGGACGCGCGGGCCGGTCCAGTTCACCCAGTTCCGGTACCCGGTCGAGGACGTGGAGCTGGGCGGGGTCCCGATCCCGGCCGGCACCCCGGTGACCGCCGGGCTGCTCGCGGCCAACCACGACCCGCGGGCCTACGAGCGGCCCGACGAGCTCGACGTCCGCCGGGAGACCGGGCGCGGCGAGGGGCACCTCGGGTTCGGGCAGGGCGCGCACTACTGCCTGGGCGCGGCGCTGGCCCGGCAGGAGGGCGAGGTGGCCCTGCGGATGCTGTTCGAGCGGTTCGGTGACCTCGCCCTCGCGGTCCCGGCCCGGGAGATCCCGTGGATGGTGCAGCCGGGATTCAGCCGGGTCGCGGAACTGCCGGTCCGCACGTCCTGAGGTTCAGGTCCGCGCGGCCGCCCGCAGGGCACGGGTACCCAGGAGCTCGAGCGTCGACTCCGGCGGCAGCGGGTGGAACGGGCCGCCACGCACGTCGCGGTAGGCCCGTTCCAGCGCCGAGCCGCGATGGAACGCGGGCCCGCCGACGATCTCCATCGCCCCGTCGACGGCGGCCCGGGCCTCCAGCACGGCCTGCCGCTTGGCGGTCATCACGGTCGCCAGCGTCGCCTCGTCGAGCGGTGGGTACTCGCCGACCTCGGCGACGGCACCGTGCAGCGCCCAGCGCGCCCCGCGGACCCGTGCGGTGACCTCCCCGAGCCGGCGCACCGCGGAGGCCGGCGGATCGGTCCGGGCGGCCAGCAGCCGCCCGGTCTCGGCGAGCGCACCCCGCGCGACCCCGAGGTAGGCCGCCGCGGCGACCGGCGCGAAGTGGATCGCGGCCGCCAGCAGGGGGCCGGACAGCTCGCCGTAGGGCCGCGTGCCGACGACGCCCCCGCGGGCACGAACACGCCGTCGAGCACGACGTCGTGGCTGGCGGTGCCCGCATGCCGAGCGTGTCCCAGGTCTCGACGACCGTGACGCCGGGCGCGGTCATCGGCACCCCGGCGTGCAGGACGGTGGCCCCCGGCCCCGGTGGGCCGAGCACCGCCGAGGTCGACAGCGCACCGGCGACCGGGGCCTGGCTGCAGAACGTCTTCCGGCCGTCGAACCGGTACCCGCCCTCGACCTCGGTCGCGACGGTGGTGGGCCGGACCCAGTCCGAGCCCCCGCTGGTGGCGAGGATCAGGCCGTCCTCGGCCACCCGGCGCAGTACCCGCTCCGCGTCGGGTGCCCCGCCCCGCCACCGGCGCCGCTGCAGCAGCGTCAGGTACAGGTGCATCGCGGCGGACAGCGCGGCCGCGCCGGACCAGCTGCCCAGCTCCTCCTCGGCGAGCAGCACCTGGCGGGTGTCCGCGCCGAGCCCGCCGAGCTCGGCCGGGACCGCGAGCCGCAGGTACCCGCGGGTCGTCATTTCTGCGTATGCCTCGGTGACGAACGTGGCGTCCCGGTCGTGCTGCTCCTCGAACGGAGCAGCGGCCTGCCCGACCGCCGTGGCCAGGGCGGACACGGCGTCGTCGGTGATCGTGGTGGGTGCCCATGTGGTGGTCATGGAGCTCAGCGTGGGGCGGCCGCGCGGGCTCGCCCAGTTCTGAAAATGAACCGCCGGGAGCATCCTTCGGGGCATGACACGCTACGGGCAGTACTGTCCGATCACCCGGGCGATCGAGCTGCTCGGCGACCGGTGGACGTTCCTCGTGATCCGGGACCTGCTCGTGGGCGCGACCCGGTTCAACGAGCTCGCCCGTGGCCTGCCGGGATGTCGCGGGCGTTGCTGTCCAAGCGGCTCGACCACCTGGAGCGGCACGGCCTGATCGTGCGTTCCGAGGGCCGGTACCTGCCGACACCGGCCTGCGAGGAGCTCCGCCCGATGCTGTTCGGGCTGGCCGAATGGGGTGCGCGGTGGGCGTTCGGGGAGCCGCGCCCGGACGAGCTGGACCCGGTCGTGCTGATGTGGTGGATCTGCGGCGGCATCGACCCGGCTCCGTTCGGGGGTCGGCGGGTGGTGGTGCACGTGCGGGTGCCGGACGCGCGGCGCACCCGGTTCTGGTTCGTGGTCGAGCCGCACGACGTCTCGTTGTGCTTCACCGACCCCGGCTACGAGGTCGACGCGACGATCGAGTCGCCGCTCGGCGTGCTCTACCAGGTCTGGGAGGGAATGCTGGAGCTGCTGGCGGCCGCCCGGGACGGGCGGCTCACGCTCACCGGTCGTCGAGAGGTGCTCGTCCGGTTGCCGGCGTCGCTCCGGTTGAGCCCGGTGACCCCGTACGTGCGCCGGGGCCGGGCAGGTCTGCCGGCGTGAGCTCGTCGCCGGACGGGTCGGTGCCGGACGGCGCGGTGACCACGACCGTCGTGCCCGAGCCGGGCAGCGAGCGGACCTCCAGCGTCCCGCCGATCAGCTCGGCGCGCTCGCGCATCGAGGTCATGCCGTACCCGTCGCCCGAGGTGGCGAACCCCGCGCCGTCGTCGCCGATCTCCAGCCGGACACCGGTGTCGCCCCACGCCAGCCGCAGCAGCACCCGGCCGGCGCCGGCGTGCTTGTGCACGTTCTGCAGCGCCTCCTGGGCGATCCGGTACAGCGCCACCTCGACGTGGTCGGCGAGCCGCCGCTCGTCGAGGTCGAGCCGGACGTCCACCTCGGGGACGTCGCGGGCCAGCCCGGCCAGCGCGCCGGCCAGGCCGAGGTCGTCGAGCACCGGTGGGCGCAGCGCGCCGATCGCCGCCCGCGCCTCGTCCAGGGTGGTGCCGACCAGCTCGGAGGCGCGCGCGAGCTGGGTGCGCGCCTCGCCGGCCTCGCCCTGCGACAGCAGGGTGCCGGCCGCGTCCAGGTGGAACGACAGCGTGACCAGCCGCTGCGAGATGCCGTCGTGGATGTCGCGGGCGAGCCGGCGCCGCTCGGTCTCCTGCGCGGCGACGGTCTGCTCGGCGAACCGCTCGTGCACCCGCTCCCTGGCCTCCAGCCGCCGGTGCATCCGGGCCTGGTGCAGCGCCGCCGCCAGCAGCCGGCCGATCGCCAGCAGCAGCCGCACGTCCCGGTCACCGAACTCGCGCCGCTGCACGGTGTGCACGTTCAGCACCCCGGCCAGGCCGTACGGCTCCGAGAGCATCGGCACCGACACCATCGAGGTGTAGTCCTCCCCGCGCAGCTCCGGGATCGGCAGGTAGCGCGGGTCGGAGGTCTTGTCGTCCTGGATGACGGCGGGGGTGCGCTGGGCGGCCACCCAGCCGCTCACCCCGTGGCCGAGCGGCAGGTGCACGGTGCCGACCAGCGCGTCGAACGGCGGGGTCGCACCGGCCAGGGTGAGCGCGGTGTCGGTGTCGTCGAGGACGTGCACGAAGCAGACGTCGGTGGCGGTCGCCTCGGTGATCACCCGGGCGACGGCGGCGGCCAGCGGCTCCACCCCGGGGCCGGATGCGGTGGCCTCGATGATGTCGAGCAGGACGGCGTTCTCCCGCTCCGGGTCGCCGAGCCCGAGGCCGCGGCCGGCCGTCACGGCAACCACCTGGTCACGGCGGGCCGCAGCGGTGAGGCCGGAATCATGGCGCCCACGATAGAGGCGGCCGCCACCGGTGTCCCGTCCCTCGGTCAGCGCCGGGCGTCGTGCAGGCGCAGCAGGGTGTACGCGGCGAGGCTCTGCGCATCGGTGAGCTCGCCGCGCAGCGCCATCTCCTCGAACTCGGCGGGTGTGAACCAGGCGGCCCGCATGTCCTGTTCCTGGTGCTCGCGCTGCGGCGGCCCGGCGGTCAGCCCGGTCGCCAGGTAGACGTGGCCGCGCTGGCTGGACATGCCGGGGGCGACGTCCAGGGTGCCGAGCATCGTCCACGTCGTCGCCAGCAGGCCGGTCTCCTCGACGAGCTCGCGGACCGCCAGCTCGGCCGGGTCCTGGTCGTCCCGGTCCGGCGCCGTGCCGGCCGGGAACTCCCAGCGGCGCTCGCCGACCGGGTAGCGGAACTGCTCGACGAGGTGCAGCCGTCCCGCATCGTCGCGCGGGACGACCAGCGCGTAGGTCGGCTTGTCGACGACGCCGTAGATCCCCTCGGTGCCGTCCGGGCGGCGGATGCGGTCCTCCCGGACGGTCATCCAGCTGTTCGCGTAGACCAGGCGGGTGGCGGTCTGCTCGATCACCCGCCCAGCCTGGCGCAGCACCGCTCACCCGCCCCACCCGGCCCGCCGCCGTCGCCTTACAGTGAGCCGGGTGCGTCTCGTCATCGCCCGCTGCCAGGTGGACTACGTCGGACGGCTGACCGCCCACCTCCCCATGGCCCCCCGGTTGCTGCTGGTCAAGGCGGACGGCTCGGTGAGCGTGCACGCCGACGACCGCGCCTACAAGCCGCTGAACTGGATGTCGCCGCCGTGCTGGCTCACCGAGGAGTCCGGGGTGTGGACGGTGCGCAACAAGGCCGACGAGTCGCTCGTGATCACCATCGACGAGGTGCTGCACGACTCGTCCCACGAGCTCGGCGTCGACCCCGGCCTGGTCAAGGACGGCGTCGAGGCGCACCTGCAGGAGCTGCTCGCCGCGCACCCGGAGACCTTCGGCGACGGCTGGACGCTGGTCCGCCGCGAGTACATGACGGCCGTCGGCCCGGTCGACCTGCTGTGCCGTGACGCCGACGGCGGGCACGTCGCGGTCGAGGTGAAGCGCCGCGGCGAGATCGACGGCGTCGAGCAGCTCACCCGCTACCTCGAGCTCATGAACCGCGACCCGCTGCTCGCCCCGGTCCAGGGCGTGTTCGCCGCGCAGCAGATCCGGCCGCAGGCCCGGACCCTGGCGACCGACCGGGGGATCCGCTGCGTCGCCGTGGACTACGACGCGCTGCGCGGGATGCAGCGCGACGACCTGCTGCTGTTCTGATTCGCCGGCCGCAGGTCTCCGGGCCACGACACGCCCTAATTCGGATTGCGGTCCGGTAACGACTATGCCGCCACGATCGAGTGCCCCCTAGGTTCTGCTGCCTACCGGCATGCCGTGCAGGACACCGGCAAGGAGGCCCTCATGTCCGATGGTGGTTACACCCGGCGGCAGTTCTTCCGGCGTGTCGCGGTGGCCGGGGCGGTGGCGCTCGGCGGGCCCGCGGTGCTCTCGGCCTGCACCCAGACCGGCGGGGGCGGGGGCCAGGGCGGCACGCTGGCCGCCGCCCGGGAGGCCGGGACGATCAAGATCGGTATCGCGAACGAGGCCCCCTACGGGTTCACCGACCCGAGCGGGCGGGTGACCGGGGAGTCGGTCGAGGTCGGGCGCGCGGTGCTGCAGGCACTGGGTGTCCCCGAGGTCCAGGCGACGCCCGTCGACTTCGGCTCGCTGATCCCGGCGCTGAACGCCCGCCAGTTCGACCTGGTCACCGCCGGCATGTTCATCAACCCCGAGCGCTGCCGCAACGCGGCGTTCTCGATCCCGGACTACACCGCGCCCACCGCGTTCCTCGTGCCCCGGGGCAACCCGCAGCGCGTGGCGACCTTCGACGACGTCCGGACGAAGCGGCTGCGCCTGGCGGTGCTCAGCGGCGCGGTCGAGCAGGGGTACGCCACCGACAGCGGGGTGCCCGAGGCCCAGATCCAGGTGCTGGACGCGCAGAACTCGCTGCTGCAGGCGGTGACCGCGGGCCGGGCCGACGCCGCCGCGCTGACCAACATCTCGCTGAACGACGTGGTGAAGAAGAACCCGGGCGCCGCGGTCGAGGTCACGCCGGGCTTCTTCCCCGTGATCAACGGCGAGGAGACGATCTCGGCCGGCGCGTTCGTGTTCCGCCACGGCGAGGACGAGTTCCGGAACGCCTTCAACGGCGAGCTCCGCAAGCTGCACGAGAGCGGGCGGTGGCTGCAGCTG
The DNA here is from genome assembly GCF_014267175.1 of Pseudonocardia sp. C8. Taxonomy (NCBI): domain Bacteria; kingdom Bacillati; phylum Actinomycetota; class Actinomycetes; order Pseudonocardiales; family Pseudonocardiaceae; genus Pseudonocardia; species Pseudonocardia sp. C8. Next base: position 4,483,549 of record NZ_JACMTR010000002.1, on the reverse strand, counting down.
GCCGGCCCGTTCGGCTTCACCGAGGAGAACCTGCCGGGGCCGGAGGTCACCACCGAGCGGCTCTGCGCGGCCTGACCGCGGGCGACGCTCGTGCTGGACAACCTGCCGACGATCCTCGCCGTCCTGGCCGAGGGACTCCCGCAGACGGTGGTGGCCACCGTCGGCGGGATCGTGCTGACCATCGTGCTCGCGGTGGTCGCGGGATTGATGCTGCTCGCGCCGCAGCGGTGGGTGCGGGTGCTGTCCCGGATCTACGTGGAGGGCTTCCGCGGCACGTCCGAGGTGGTCCAGATGTTCTGGATCTACTTCGTGCTGCCGGTGCTGGTGGGTTACCAGCTCGTCCCGCTGTGGGCCGGCGTGATCGTGCTCGGGCTCAACCACGGCGCGTACGGGGCGGAGGTCGTGCGCGGTGCGGTCCAGTCGGTGCCCCGCGCGCAGTACGAGGCCGCGATCGCGCTCGGCCTCGGACCGGTCCAGCGGATGCGCCGGGTGATCCTGCCGCAGGCCGTGGTGGAGGCGCTGCCGCCGATGAACAACCTCTTCATCCAGCTGCTGAAGTCCAGCGCGATCCTCTCCCTGATCACCGTCGAGGAGGTGACCCGGCAGGCCCGTGACGTGCTCATCCCGGCGTTCGGCCAGGACACCCTGCTCATCTTCGGGATCGTGTTCCTGATCTACCTGCTGCTCGCGGCGCTGATCACGGCCGGGATGCGGTTCGCGGAACGGGTGGCCGCGGCCCGCGTCGGACGCACGGTCGGGCGGCAGCGGCCGGTGCTGCCGGCCGGAGTGGGCGGGGGTTCGTGATGCCGCTCTGGGACTGGGGCTTCGCGATCGAGATCCTGCCGGTGCTGCTGGGCGGGCTGGTCACCACGGTCGAGATCACCCTGCTCGGGTCGGTGCTGGCCCTGGTGCTCGGCCTGGTCATCGCCGTCCTGCGGCGGGCCCGGATCCCGGTGCTCGACCAGCTGCTGTGGGCGTTCGTCGAGGTGGTCCGCTCGACGCCGCTGCTGGTGCAGGTGTTCTTCCTGTTCTTCGTGCTGCCCGGGTTCGGGATCACGCTGGGCGCGTTCACGGTCGGGGTGCTCGCGCTCGGGGTGCACTACGCCACCTACACCTCGGAGGTGTACCGGGCCGGGATCGATGCGGTGCCGCGCGGGCAGTGGGAGGCGGCGACCGCGCTGAACCTGCCGCGCAGCCGGGTGTGGACGGCGGTGATCCTGCCGCAGGCGGTGCCGCGGGTGCTGCCGGCGCTGGGCAACTACGTGATCTCGATGTTCAAGGAGGTCCCGATGCTGCTGGCGATCGGCGTCGTGGAGCTGGTCAACGCCGGGCGGCAGGTCGGGTCGGAGACGTTCCGGTACGTCGAGCCCTACACCCTGGCCGGGCTGTTCTTCCTGCTGCTGAGCTACCCGGCGTCCATGCTGGTCCGACGACTGGAGCGGAACCGTGTCGGCACCTGACCCGATGATCGTCTTCGATCACGTCGAGAAGCGGTTCGGCAACACCGTGGTGTGCGACCGGCTGGACTTCACGGTCGCACCGGGCGAGCACGTCACGCTCATCGGGCCGTCGGGATCCGGGAAGACCACGATCCTGCGGCTGCTCATGACCCTCGAACGGGTCGACGCCGGGACGATCACGGTGGCCGGGCGGTGCCTGACGCACCGCGAACAGGGCGGCGTCCTGGTGCCCGCGGACGAGCGTCACCTGCGGGATGTCCGCAAGCCCATCGGGATGGTGTTCCAGCAGTTCAACCTGTTCCCGAACATGACCGTGCGGGGCAACCTGACCGAGGCCCCGATCCGGGTGCTGGGGCTGTCCCGGTCCGAGGCCGACGCCCGCGCCGAGGAGCTGCTGGACCTGGTCGGGCTGTCCGGGAAGATCGACGAGCACCCGACCCGGCTGTCCGGCGGCCAGCAGCAGCGGGTCGCGATCGCCCGGGCGCTGGCCATGCGCCCGCAGGTGCTGCTGCTCGACGAGGTCACCTCGGCCCTGGACCCGGAGCTGGTCGCCGGCGTGCTGGCCGTCCTGCGGCAGATCGGTGCGGCCACCGACATCACGATCCTCTGCGTCACCCACGAGATGGGCTTCGCGCGGGACTTCGCGCACCGGGTGATGATGTTCGACAGCGGCCGGATCGTGGAGCAGGGGCCCCCGGAGCAGCTGTTCAACGACCCGCACGAGCAACGCACCCGGGAGTTCCTGCGCGCGGTGCTCGGCCGCGGCTGAGGCCCGGCCCCACCGGGCCAGCGCGGGCACGACCGGACCCGGCCGGTGCGTTTACGCTGATCACGTGAGTGCCACCGCTGCCGACTCCGCGACCACGACGCCCGCCCCGGACGAGTTCGCCTCGCTGTCCCCGCGGACCGGTGCCGAGCTCGCCCGCTACCCGGTGCACGACGGCGAGCACGTCCGCGCCGCCGTCCGCGCCGCGGCCGAGGCCGCCGCCTGGTGGGACGGCCTCGGGTTCGCCGGCCGGCGCAGCCGCCTCGCTGCGTGGAAGAAGGTGCTGGTCGCCCAGCTGGACCGGGTGGCGCGGGTGGTGGCCGACGAGACCGGGAAGCCGTTCGACGACGCGCGGCTCGAGGTCGTCCTCGCGATCGACCACCTGGACTGGGCCGCGGGCAACGCGCAGAAGGTGCTCGGGAAGCGCTCGGTCTCGCCGGGGCTGCTCATGGCCAACCAGGCGGCGTCGGTCGCGTACCGGCCGCTCGGGGTCGTGGGCGTCATCGGGCCGTGGAACTACCCGGTCTTCACGCCGATGGGCTCGATCGCGTACGCGCTCGCGGCCGGCAACACCGTCGTGTTCAAGCCCTCCGAGCTGACTCCCGGGGTCGGGCACGAGCTCGCCCGGACCCTCGCCGAGGCCGTGCCGGAGGTCGGCCGGTACCCGCTGCTGACCGTCGTCACCGGGTTCGGGCCGACCGGCGCCGAGCTGTGCCGGGCCCCGGGGATCGGCAAGATCGCCTTCACCGGGTCGGCCGCCACCGGGCGGCGGGTGATGGCCGCGTGCGCGGAGAACCTGGTGCCGGTGCTGATGGAGTGCGGCGGCAAGGACCCGCTGATCGTCGACGCCGACGCCGACCTGGACGCCGCCGCGGACGCCGCCGTCTGGGGCGGCATGTCCAACGCCGGCCAGACCTGCGTGGGCGTCGAGCGGGTCTACGTCGTCGACGCGGTCGCCGGGCGATTCCTCGAGAAGGTGCGCGCGACCGCGGCGAAGCTCCGGACCGGGACGGCCGCGAACGAGGGCGACCTCGGGCCGATGACGATGCCGTCGCAGACCGACATCGTGCGCCGGCACGTCGGCGACGCCCTGTCGTCCGGCGGGCGGGCGATCGTCGGCGGCGCCGACTCGGTGCGCGACGACGGCCGGATCGACCCGGTGGTGATCGCGGACGTCCCCGAGGAGTCGGTCGCCGTCACCGAGGAGACGTTCGCCCCGCTGCTGGTCGTGAACCGGGTCCCGGACGTCGACGAGGCGGTCCGCCGGGCCAACGCCACCGGCTACGGCCTCGGCGCCACGGTGTTCTCCGCGAAGCGCGGCGAGGAGATCGCCGAGCGGCTGCGCTGCGGGATGGTGTCGATCAACGGCGTGATCTCGTTCGCCGGGATCCCGGCGCTGCCGTTCGGCGGTGTGGGCGAGTCCGGTTTCGGCCGGATCCACGGTGCCGACGGGCTCCGCGAGTTCACCCGGGCCCAGTCGATCGCCCGGCAGCGGTTCGCGATGCCGATCGTGGTGACGAGCTTCCGGCGGACGGCGAAGACCATGCAGGCGCTGCTCGGGATCGTGAAGGTGCGGCACGGCCGCCTGTGAGTGGTTAGCAGCGTCACGGCCCTCCGAACCACTCACGGGTGGGGATCGGATGGCAGGATCGCGCGCGAGACAGTGACGTCGAACCAGGAGGTTCCAGCGTGGCACGCGAGTTCCGGACGGTCGGAGTGCTCGGCCTCGGCACGATGGGGGCGGGGATCGTGGAGGTCTTCGCCCGCAACGGTCTCGAAGTGATCGCCGTCGAGATCGACGAGGCCGCGGGGGAGCGGGGCCGCGCGCACCTGGCCGCCTCCACCGGCCGTGCGGTCGAGCGGGGCAAGCTCACCCAGGAACAGGCCGACGAGCTGCTGGGCCGCATCACGATCACCACGTCGCTGTCCGAGCTGGCCCCGGCCCAGCTCGTCGTCGAGGCGATCCCGGAGAGCCTGGAGGCGAAGGCGGAGGCGTTCGCCGCGGTCGACGAGGTGGTCGCCGAGGACGCGATCCTCTGCACCAACACCTCGTCGCTGTCGGTGACCGAGCTGGCCGTGCGCACCACGCGTCCCGGCAAGGTCGTCGGGATGCACTTCTTCAACCCGGCGCCGGTGCAGAAGCTGGTCGAGGTGGTGCGCACCGTCGTCACCGAGCCGGACGTGATCGACGACGTGCAGGCGTTCGCCGACTCGCTGGGCAAGGTCCCGGTCGTCATCGGCGACCGGGCCGGGTTCATCGCGAACGCGCTGCTGTTCGGCTACCTCAACCACGCCGCGCGGATGTACGCCGAGCGCTACGCCAGCCGCGAGGACATCGACGCCGGCATGCGCTACGGCTGCGGCTACCCGATGGGCCCGCTGGCCCTGCTCGACCTGATCGGCCTGGACACCGCCTACGAGATCCTCGAGCAGATGTACCGGGAGTCGCGCAACCTGATGCACGCGCCGAACCCGGTGTTCAAGCAGATGATCAGCGCCGGGCTGCTCGGCCGGAAGAGCGGGCGCGGCTTCTACAGCTACGAGGCGCCGCACTCCTCGGCCGTGGTGCCGGACGGCGAGACGCCGTCGTCGGACGTCCCCGACGACGTCACGCTGCGGGAGGTCAACCGGGTCGGCGTCGTGGGCACCGGCACGATGGCGTCGGGCATCGTCGAGGTGTTCGCCAAGGCCGGGTACGACGTCGTCGTCCGCGGCCGCAGCGAGTCCAAGGTCGAGGGCTCGGTCGGGCAGGTGCGCCGGTCGCTGGACAAGGCGGTCGCCCGCGGGAAGCTCGAGGAGGCCGACCGCGACGCGATCATCGGCCGGATCACCGGCACCACCCGGCTCGAGGACATGGCCGACGTCGACCTGGTCGTCGAGGCCGTCGCCGAGGAGATCGACGTCAAGCGGGCGATGTTCGGCGCGCTCGACGAGATCTGCAAGCCGGGCGCGATCCTCGCGACCACGACGTCGTCGCTGCCGATCGTCGAGTGCGCCGCCGCCACCGGGCGGCCCGCCGACGTCGTGGGGATGCACTTCTTCAACCCGGCGCCGGTGATGAAGCTGGTCGAGGTCGTGTCGACCATCGGCACCTCGCGCGACGTCGCCGCCACCGTGGTGCAGGTGACCAAGAACCTGAAGAAGGTGCCGGTGCGCTGCGGTGACCGGGCCGGGTTCATCGTCAACGCGCTGCTGTTCCCGTACCTCAACGACGCGGTGAAGATGCTGCAGGCGCACTACGCGACCGCCGACGACATCGATGCGGCCATGAAGACCGGCTGCGCGCTGCCAATGGGGCCGTTCGAGCTGCTCGACGTGGTCGGCCTCGACGTGTCGCTGGCGATCCAGCGGTCGCTGTACTCGGAGTTCCGCCAGTCCGGCTTCGCGCCGGCGCCGCTGCTGGAGCACCTGGTGACGGCGGGCCGGCTGGGCCGCAAGACCGGGCACGGCTTCCGGGACTACACCCAGCGCTGACCCGCCCGGCGAGCGACGAGCGGATGGCCCGCGGACGCGCCAGACGGCCCCGCCCCACGGAACGGGGGCGGGGCCGCCCGGTCGCGCCGCCGCTCGGCAGCGGCATGATCACGTCCCGGGAGAGCGGGCGGGACGGCGAGTGGAACGTCCGCCGGGTCCCCGGCGGGTCGTCGGTGAAGGACTACCGCTGCCCGGGCTGCGACCAGGTCCTGCCAGCGGGCACGCCGCACGTGGTGGCGTGGCCGGCCGACGACACCGGCGGCGTCGAGGATCGCAGGCACTGGCACCTGCCCTGCTGGAACGCCCGCGACCGGCGCCGGCCCGGCTCCCGGCGGCGCTGACGGCGGGCGGCCCGCTCGGGTGGGCCGGCGTGGCCCGGCCGTCTGCCCGGGCGCGGCGCGGGAGGCCGGCCCGGGGTCAGCGGGCGTGCGAGCCCTGCTCGGCGTAGGCGTGGGAGCGGGGCGCGGGTGAGGGGCGCGCGGGGCGGTCCGCGGTCTGCCCGGTCGTGGCCTGGCCGGACCCGGCCGGATCGGGCTGCTCCGGGACGTCGGCCAGGGACGGCCCGGCCTCCAGGGCGGTGGCCTCGGTGTCGAGCAGCGCCCGGGTCGTGCGTAGCTGCTCGGCCACCTTGCTGCGCAGGTCGGTGAGCTGCTCGACGCGGAAGCGGGCCCGCGTGGTGGTCTCCTCGGCGTCCCGGCGGGCATCCGAGCGGAGCCGCTCGGCCTCGGAGCGCGCCTCGTCGAGGGCCTGCCGGACCTCCTCGTCGGTCTCCCGCCTGCGCCGGGTGATCTCGTCGGTCAGCCCGTCCCGTTCGGCGAACAGCGCGCTCAGCGCCTCGGCGCGACGCTGGTCCATCGCGATCCGGAAGTCGTGCTCGATCTGCTCGCGGTTCTCCCGGGCCTGGGCGTCCTCGCGGGTGAGCCGCTCGGTGACGACCCGTTCCTGCTCGGAGAGCTCGCGCAGGGTGTTCTCCCGCTGCTCGGCCAGCGAGCGCTCGGTGCTGTCGCGGAGCTCGGCGAGCTCGGTCTCGGTCCGTTCCCGCAGCTCGGCGAGCTCCCGTTCGATCCGGGCCTGTTTCTCGTCGAGGGCGCGGTCCCGCTCCTCGGCCTGCCGGTCCAGGTCGGCGCGGTGGGCCTCGGCGTCCGCGGTGAGCTGCTCGGCCCGCGCGCGGGCGTCGGCGATCACGGCGCGGGCGTGCTCCTCGCCCTGCCGGCGCTGCTCCGCGATCTCCCGGTCGGCCCGGGAGTGCATCTCGGCGACCTCGTCCTCGGCCAGGCGGAGCATCGAACGGAGCCGCTCGCTCATGCCCTGGACGCTCTGCGGGGGCCCGGCGAGCCGGTTCACCTGCTGCTGCAGGGCCTCGACGCGGGTCCGGGCGTCGTCCAGCTCGCGGCTCAGCCGGGTGTTCTGGGCGACGGCGGCGTCCCGGTCGGCGGCCAGCATCCGCACCTCGGCGTCGAGCCGGCGCAGGTGGCTGTCGACCTGCGCCTGGTCGTATCCGCGGCGCGCGATCGAGAAACCGGTCCGGGGTACGGGCACATCGTGGTCACCGGCCATGGCGTCACCGTACCGCCGAGCGCGTAGCGGGGCCGTGTGTTCCCGCGCCGAGGGTCACCAGCTTCACCCACCCCTGGACACGGGTCCGGTCGTGTGCAGCACGACCGGACCCGGCGTCGGTTCGCACGGCAGGTCAGACCCCGCGGAAGCGGTTGATCCCCTCGAGGTGCTTCTCCCGCTTCTCCGGGTTCGCCACGCCCAGACCCTCCTCGGGGGCCAGCGCCAGCACGCCGACCTTGCCCTGGTGGGTGTTCTTGTGGACGTCGTACGCGGCCTGGCCGGTCTCGGCGAGCGGGTACACCCGCGACAGCGTCGGGTGGATCATGCCCTTGGCGACGAGCCGGTTGGCCTCGAAGGCCTCCCGGTAGTTCGCGAAGTGCGAGCCGACGATCCGCTTGAGGTTCATCCACAGGTAGCGGTTGTCGAACTCGTGCATGTAGCCCGAGGTCGACGCGCAGGTGACGATCTGGCCGCCCTTGCGGGTGACGTAGATCGAGGCGCCGAAGGTCTCCCGGCCGGGGTGCTCGAAGACGATGTCCGGGTCCTCACCGCCGGTCAGCTCCCGGATCCGGGCCCCGAAGCGCTTCCACTCCTTGGGGTCCTGGGTCTGCGGGTCCTTCCAGAACTTGTAGCCCTCGGCGTTGCGGTCGATCACCAGCTCGGCGCCCATGTTCCGGCAGATCTGGGCCTTCTCCTCGGAGGAGACGACGCAGACCGGGGTGGCGCCCCCGTTCAGCGCGAACTGGGTGGCGTAGGAGCCGAGGCCGCCGGAGGCACCCCAGATCAGCACGACGTCGCCCTGCTTCATGTCGGCTCCGTTGCGCGACACCAGCTGGCGGTAGGCGGTCGAGTTGACCAGGCCGGGGGAGGCGGCCTCCTCCCAGGTGAGGTGGTCGGGCTTGGGCATGAGCTGGTTGGACTTCACCAGTGCCAGCTCGGCGAGGCCGCCGAAGTTCGTCTCGAAGCCCCAGATGCGCTGCTCCGGGTCCATCATCGTGTCGGAGTGCCCGTCCGGGCTCTCGAGCTCGACCGACAGGCAGTGCGCGACGACCTGGTCGCCCGCCTTCCAGGAGTTGACTCCCGGCCCGGTCCGCACGACCACGCCGGCGAGGTCCGAGCCGACCACGTGGTACGGCAGGTCGTGCCGGGCGGCCAGCGGGGAGAGCTTGCCGTAGCGCTTGAGGAAGTTGAACGTCGAGAGCGGCTCGAAGATCGACGTCCACACCGTGTTGTAGTTGATGGCGCTGGCCATCACGGCCACCAGCGCCTCGCCCGGGCCCAGCTCGGGGACCGGGACGTCCTCGACGCGCAGGCTCTTGCGCGGGTCCTTCTCCTGGGTGGGCAGACCCTCGAACATGTCGGCGTCCTCGGCCCGGACGGTGACGCCCTGGTAGGTCTCGGGCACCTCCAGGCCGCCGACGTCGGCGAACTGCCCGGCGAGGATGGCGTCGCGGATGTCCTTCACTGGTGGCCTCCGATGGCGACGTTGCTAGGGGAGTGATCCGGGTACATCGGACCCGTTTGCTTGGGATACCGCAAGTTACTGCGTAGTATCGTATCCAAGCCGGCTGGGTGGGCGTGACATCCGGCACCCGGTTTCGTGATCCAGGCCACCGGACGCCCGTACTGCGTGAGCGGTGTCAGTGGCCCTCGGCGGCCGGTTCCACGAGCTCGACCAGCACGCCGCCGGCGTCCTTGGGATGGACGAAGTTGACCTTGGAGTTCGAGGTCCCGCGGCGCGGCTCGTCGTAGAGCAGGCGCAGCCCCTTGGCGCGCAATGCGTCGGCCGCGGCCGCGACGTCGGCCACCCGGTAGGCGACCTGCTGCAGGCCGGGGCCGTTGCGGTCGATGAACTTCGCGATCGTCGAGTTCCCGTCGAGCGGGGCGAGCAGCTGCACCTTGGTGGCCCCCGCCGCCTCGCCGGGGGCGCCCAGCATCGCCTCGCGCACCCCCTGCTCGGTGTTGGTCTCCTCGTGCACCGGGACGAGGCCCAGGTTCTCCGCGTACCAGCGGATCGCCTCGTCCAGGTCGGGCACCGCGATGCCCACGTGGTCCACGGCCACGACCAGCGGTGAGAGAGCGTCCTCGGTTGTCGTCATGGGGGCAGAAGGTACCCGTTCTACTCGCGAGTAGGGCGATGTGCCGCTGGTCACCCCCACCGTTCGGGTCGTGCCGTACGACCGTGAGACGTGGGTATGGTGGCCGCCCACCTGTCAACGAAGCTTGCTGGAGGACCCGTGTCCGGAACCGTGATCGTCGCCGGGGCCCGCACGCCCATGGGCCGCCTGCTCGGCTCGCTGAAAGGGTTCTCCGGAGCCCAGCTCGGTGGGGTCGCCATCAAGTCCGCGCTGGAGCGTGCGGGCGTCGCTCCCGACCAGGTCCAGTACACGATCATGGGTCAGGTGCTGACCGCGGGCGCGGGCCAGATCCCCGCCCGCCAGGCCGCCGTCGCCGCGGGCATCCCGATGGACGTCCCGGCGCTGACCATCAACAAGGTCTGCCTGTCCGGGATCGACGCCATCGCCCTCGCCGACCAGCTCATCCGGGCCGGGGAGTTCGACGTCGTCGTCGCCGGGGGCCAGGAGTCGATGACCCAGGCGCCGCACCTGCTGACCAAGTCCCGCGAGGGCACCAAGTTCGGTGACGCCACGCTCACCGACCACATGTCCTACGACGGGCTGTTCTGCGCGTTCGACCAGGTTGCGATGGGCGCATCGACCGAGAAGTACAACGAGCGCTACGGCCTGACCCGCGAGGAGCAGGACGCCTTCGCCGCCCGCTCGCACCAGAACGCGGCCCGCGCCGCGCAGGACGGCACCTTCGACCAGGAGATCGCCCCGGTCGAGATCCCCCAGCGCAAGGGCGACCCGGTGCAGTTCACCACCGACGAGGGCGTGCGCGGGGACACCACCACCGAGAGCCTCGGCGCGCTCCGGCCTGCGTTCTCGGCGGACGGCACGATCACCGCGGGCTCCGCGTCGCAGATCTCCGACGGTGCCGCCGCGGTCGTCGTGATGAGCAAGGCCAAGGCCGAGGAGCTGGGGCTGGACTGGATCGCCGAGATCGGTGCGCACGGCGTCGTCGCCGGCCCGGACGCCTCGCTGCACGAGCAGCCGGCCAACGCGATCGCCAAGGCCTGCGAGAAGGAGGGCATCCAGCCCGCCGACCTGGACCTCGTGGAGATCAACGAGGCGTTCGCCGCGGTGGGCATCGTCTCCACCCGCAAGCTGGGCATCGCCGAGGACAAGGTGAACGTCGACGGCGGTGCGATCGCCCTCGGCCACCCGATCGGCATGTCCGGCGCCCGGATCGCGCTGCACCTCGCCCTGGCCCTCAAGGCCCGCGGCGGCGGCGTCGGCGCGGCCGCCCTGTGCGGCGGTGGCGGCCAGGGCGACGCCCTGATCGTCCGGGTGCCGAAGGCCTGATCCCGGATCTGCTCGTCGGCCCCCGCTGCGGCGGGGGCCGACGCACATCCCGGCCCGTTGCGCCGGGCGTCCCGCGCGCCCCGGCGTCGAGGAGGAGGACGACCGTGGGCGGACCCCCGGACCCCGGCGAGCTGGTCGAGCGGGCACGCGCCGGCGAGCAGCTCGCCGTCGCCCGGCTGATCTCGATGGTGGAGAACGCCGGCCCGCGGCTGCGGGAGGTGTCCGCCGCGCTGACCCCGCACACCGGGCGCGCGCACGTGGTCGGGCTGACCGGCTCGCCCGGCGTCGGGAAGTCCACCTCGACCTCGGCGCTGGTCACCGAGCTCCGCGCCCGCGGCCGGACGGTCGGCGTGCTGGCCGTGGACCCGTCGTCGCCGTTCAGCGGGGGCGCGCTGCTCGGCGACCGGGTGCGGATGGGGGAGCACGCCGACGACCCCGGCGTCTTCATCCGCTCCATGGCCACCCGCGGCCACCTCGGTGGGCTGTCCTGGGCGACCCCGCAGGCGCTGCGCGTGCTCGACGCGGCCGGCTGCGACGTCGTGCTGGTCGAGACCGTCGGCGTCGGCCAGTCCGAGGTCGAGATCGTCGGGCTGGCCGACACCACCGTCGTGCTGCTCGCACCCGGCATGGGCGACGGCATCCAGGCGGCGAAGGCCGGGATCCTGGAGATCGGTGACGTCTTCGTGGTCAACAAGGCCGACCGGGACGGCACCCGCCGCACCGTCCGCGAGCTGCGGAACATGCTGCACCTGCGCGAGGACGCCGGGGCGGAGGCCTGGGCGCCGCCGGTCCTGTCGACCGTGGCCTCCCGGGCCGAGGGGATCGACGCGCTCGCCGACGCCCTCGACGAGCACCTGACCTGGGCCGAGAAGTCCGGTGAGCGCGAGCGGCGCCGGCGCGAGCGGATCCGCCGCGAGATCGAGGCGATCGGGATGGAGCAGGTGCGGGCCCGGATGGAGCAGGTGCGCGGCGGGGCGGCGCTCGACGCGCTGACCGGCCGGGTGCTGGCCGGGGAGCTGGACCCGTGGGCTGCCGCCGACGAGCTGCTCGAGAGTTCCGGCTGACGCCCACCCCGCCGCGACGCCCACCCGCGTGCCGCCGCCTTCCCGGGCTGGGACTCATGGAGCTTTGGTCCCGTGCCACGGGACCAAAGCTCCATGAGTCGGCAGTTCAGGAGGGTCGCTGCGCCTGCCGGAGCAGCGTGAGCGTGCGCGCCGACCCGGAGCGCAGGGCGAGCCGCCGGGCACGGGCCGCCGCAGCCCCCGCGTCCTCGGCGCGCCCGGCCCGGGCCGCCTCGGTCGCCTCGCGCAGCGCGGCCTCCGTCCGGTCCCGGATCGAGCTCTCGCCGCCGTCGTCGTGCCCGAGCTCGGCCCAGATGGGCACCGGGGGTGCGTGCACGTCGATCCGGCCGGGCGGCGGGACGGCGCGGTCGACGGCCGGTCGGTCCAGCTCTCGCCGGAGCCGCTCGCGGCGGCCGTGCGCGAGTGCGGCCAGATCGCTGCGGGCGGCCCGCCCGGCCGCCTCGCCGGCCAGCACGTAGGCGTGCCAGGCCAGGTCCGGCGCGCCCCGGTCGCGCTCCTGGTCGCCGGCCAGGAGCGCCGCCCCGGCCAGGAGTTCGGCCAGGCGCTCGGCGGTGCCGGGATCGACGCAGTGCGTGAGCAGCTCGCGGAGCTGCTCGACCTGGCTGGTCAGCGTGCCGTGCGCGGCAGCCGTGCCGAGCCGGTGGTCCAGCGCCGCCGTGCCGCGGAGCTGGTCGGCGAGCAGCGCCAGGCCGGCGTCGTCGAGTGCAGCGGCCCGGGCGAGTGCGGCCCGGAGCCGGTCGTCGGCCCCGTGGGCGGTCTCCGGGGCCGCCGGTTCGAGACCGAGCTCGGCCGGGGTGCCCCCGTACAGCTCGACCAGCAGCGCCCGGTGCTCCGGGGCCGGGGTCGCGTGCCCGTTCTCCCAGCGGGAGAGCTGGGTCTTGAGGCTGCCGGGCCGCGCGGTGCTCCCGCCGCGCCGGGCGGCGAGCTCCGCCAGCCGCCGCGCGGCGTCGGTCTGGGACCAGCCACGCTCCTGCCGGGCGGCGCGCAGCGCGGAGCGGGCTCCGGGTGTCACGGACCCCGTCGGTGCGGTGTCGCCCGGGTCCACGACACCGATTCTGTCGGTCCCCCGCCGTAGGGTCAACGCCGTTGCCGCAGCACCTCGTCAACCCCGCTCGGAGCGTGCTCGATGGACCTGATCGACTACCTCGTCTGCGTCGCGCTGTCCGGTGGCTCCGGCGCTGCAGCGGGCTGGGCGACCGTGCGGCGGATGCTGCGGGCACCGGTCCCGCCACGCGGGTCGGTGATGCGCGGCTGGCCCGGCCATGGTCACGGTGTGCCGCCACCGCCACGCAGGCCCCGGCGCCGTCGTCGCGGGCGGGGCGGGTGAGGGAGGGAGGGAGGTGCGGTTACTGGTCGAAGTCGCCGGCCGAGCGCCGCACGGTCCGCAGCAGCGCCGTCAGCTGGTCCTGCTCCGCGTCGTCCAGGCCGGTGAGGCCGAATCCGATCGCGGTGACGGCCGCGGTCGCCTTCGCCAGCCGGTCACGGCCCTCCGGGGTCAGCTCGACCAGCGTCGCGCGGCGGTCGGTCGGGTGCGGGAGCCGGCGGACGAGACCGTCGCCCTGCAGCCGGTCGACGATGTTGGTGACGCTCGTCGGGTGCAGCTGCAGCCGCTCACCCATCACCCGCATCGGCAGGCTGCCGCGGCGCGCGAAGTCGAGCAGCACCAGTGCCTCGTAGCGGGCGAAGGTCAGGCCGAGCGGCTTGAGCGCACCGTCCACCTCGGACAGCAGGATCTGCTGGACCCGCATGACGCTGGTGACGGCGGCCATCGTGCGCGACGGGCCGATCCGCTCCTCCCACAGATCGGCCGCGCGCTGGATCGGGTCGAAGGGGAGCGACCCGTGTGCTGCCATGGCACGACGCTAGCAAGTGGAGCCGCACGCCCGGCCCGCGTGCCGGTGAGGTGCCGGTGCGGCGTGGCAGGCTGGCGCCATGCTCTTCGCGTTCAGCATCGCGCCCTCCGGCTCGGCCTCCGGTGACGGCAGCGTCGGCGCCGCCGTCGCCGAGGCGGTCCGGGTGGTCCGCGAGTCGGGTCTCCCGAACGAGACCACGTCGATGTTCACCACGATCGAGTCCGAGACCTGGGACGAGGGGATGGCGGTCGTCAAGGCTGCCGTCGAGGCGGTCGCCGCCGTCGCCCCGCGGGTCAGCCTGGTGCTCAAGGCCGACATCCGGCCGGGCCACCACGGGCAGCTGCGAGCCAAGGTCGACCGGGTCGAGGAACACCTGCGGGAGTCGGGCGCGTGACGGCGCAGGTCGTCCTGGTCCACGGCGCCTGGCACCGTGGCTCCTCCTGGGCGCCCGTCGTGGCCCAGCTGGAGCGGACCGGGATGCCGGCGTCCGCGCCCGACCTGCCGGCGGACACCCCCGGCACGGGCCACGAGGACCTGATGGCACCGGTGCTCGCGGCGGCCGGCGCGGACGGTCCCGTGGTGCTGGCCGGCCACTCCCTGGGCGGGCTGGTCGCGGCCGCGGTCGCCGGCCGGCTCGACCCCGCCCGGGTACGGGCGCTGGTGCTGGTGGGCGCGCTCGTCCCCGAGCCCGGCCGGGCCTACCGGGACCGGATGCGGGCCGAGCCGGAGCTGATGGTTCCCGGGTACGACGCCGGGGTGCGCCGGGGCGAGGGGCGGATCACCTACTGGCCGGACGCGGAGACCGCCGCCACCGGGCTGTACCGGGGTGTCGCCGAGGAGCCGGCCGGGGGCGGGCGGGCCGCCGTCGCGGCGGCGGTCGCGGACCTGCGCCCGCAGGACTGGACCCTGCTCGCGGAGCCGTGCCCGCTCACCACCTGGCCGACCGTCCGGACCGTGTCGGTGATCTGCACCGGCGACCGTGTGGTCGACCCGGACGGCAGCCGCCGGGAGGCCGCTCGGATCGGGGCGGAGGTCGTCGAGCTCGGGGGCGGGCACTTCCCCATGTGCACGCGCCCGGGTGAACTGGCCGGGCTGCTGGCCGGCGTCGCTGCGGCCCCCGGCTGACGGCTCCGACCCCGCGCGAGCCCGTGGCGCGAGTTCCCGGGATCTTTACGAGCGAGCCCCTCGTGGGAACTGTTCCCACGAGGGGCCCGCTCGTGGTGGTGCGGGGTGCCGTCCCGCGATCGGGGCGGCGCCGCCGTCAGGCCATGATGCTGCTGAAGTGGTACACGCCCACGAGGATCGCCACGAAACCGAGCACCATGCCGATCTGGCCCAGCTTCGCCAGCGCCGGCTGGCGGTAGGCGAGGAAACCGGTGACCAGACCCGCCGCGCCCAGGATCCAGGCGAACAGCGGGACGAGGAACCCGGCGATCACGCCGAGGGCGCCCAGCGCAAGCGACACGTACGCGAGGGTCGGCTTGGCGGCGGACTGAACGTTGCTCATCTTCGGGATTCCTCCGTCGTTCACCGGTGGTCCGGCGTTCTCACTCGTCTTCTGGGGGATGTCACTCGGGGGTGGACGCGCCGCGCGCGCCCGGGGCCCGGTCACGCAGGGTCACCACGATGGCCCTGCACCGTGTTCAACGAGTGGGGTGGCCGGGTGTTGCTCCGCCGGTCCGGTGATCGTCCATGGGATGGAACGGGTCCGGCCGGCGGCCCGCACGGCGGAGGGGCGGGGTGCGTCACGCCCGACACGCGGGCGTGCCAGGATGGGCGGCGTGTCTCGCCCAGATCCTCGTCAGGCGGCCCAGCGTGCAGCGATGTCCTCGGCCATGGCCGGAGCGGTCGATCTCTCCGGTCTGAAGGCGCGGGCCGAGGCGGCCAACAAGCAGACCTCGTCCGGCGGTGCCCCGGCCGCAGGTGGGGGCGGCGGCGGTGCGTACGTCGTCGACGCCACCGAGGCGGGCTTCCAGAACGAGGTCGTCGAGCCCTCGCTGCAGGTCCCGGTGGTCGTGGAGCTCTGGGCCAGCCGCTACCCGCGCGAGGAGCAGCTCTCCGCGGAGCTGGAGCGGCTGGCCTCGACCGGCGGGGGCGCGTGGCTGCTGGCCCGGGTGGACATCGACACCCAGCCGCGGATCGCGCAGGCCTTCCGGGTGCAGCAGGTCCCGATGGTCGTCGTGCTCGTCGGTGGCCAGCCGGTCGACGCCGTCAACGGGGCCATCCCCGACGACCGGGCCGCCGAGTGGGTCCGGTCGCTGCTCGACGCGCTCCGCGACCGGATGCCGGCGATCGCCGAGGGGGAGCGCCGGGCGGCGGACGAGGCCGGTGCCGAACCCGCCGAGGAGCCGGAGGACCCGCGGTTCACGGCGGCCGAGGAGGCCCTCGAACAGGGCGACTACGCGGCCGCGGAGTCCGCCTACCTGGGCATCCTGGACACGGAGCCGGCGAACGAGCAGGCCAAGGCCGCGCTCGCGCAGGTGCGGTTCCTGGCCCGTGCCGAGCAGGCCGACCCGTCCGCGATCGAGCGCGCCGACGCGAACCCGGACGACGTCGACGCCCAGCTCGCGGCGGCCGACGCCGAGATGGCCGCCGACCAGGTCGAGGCCGCGTTCACCCGGCTGGTGAACACGGTGGCCCGCACGGGCGGGGACGACCGGGACCGCGTCCGCGGGCACCTGGTCGGCCTGTTCGAGCTGTTCCCCGCGGACGACCAGCGGGTCAGCACGGCGCGCCGGGCGCTCGCCCGGGCGCTGTTCTGACCGGGCGATGACGGTTCCCATCCCGCCCGCGCCGTGACCGACGCGCTCCGGCCGGCGGCCGGAGACCCCGCGACGGAACCTGCGCCCGGCCCCGGCGAGCCGGCCCCGCCGGCGTCGCACCCCACCGGAGCCGCGTGGCCGCATCGACTGGTCCGGGCCGGGGCCCCGGTCGTCGCCGGGGCCGCCCTGCTCACCGCGGTCCTGCTGTTCGCCTTCGGTCAGCCCCCGCTGCTGCGCTGGATCCCGGCGACGGATCTCGCGACGATGCACGTCGACTTCGACACCTTCTGGCAGTCGGCCCACGCCCTCGTGGAGCAGGGGCCCGGCAGTGCGGCGATCTACGACACCGGCGCCCGCCTGAACAACCTGAACCCGCCGCTGCTGTCGGTGCTGCTGGCCCCGTTCGGCCTGCTGGAACCGGTCACCGCGTACCGGCTGTTCACCGCGCTCTCGGTCGCCCTCGTCGTGGGCGCGGTCGGCGTGGCCTGCCGGGAGACCGGGATCGGCCTGACCTGGACGTGGCTGGTGCTCGGCGGCGTGCTCGCGTCCTCGCCGCTGCACGGGACCCTGCTGCTCGGCCAGATCTACCCGCTGCTGCTGGCCGGGCTGGTCGCGGGCTGGCTCGCGGAGCGCCGCGGGCACCCCCGGCTGGCCGCCACGTGCTACGGCGTCACCGTCGCGCTCAAGCCGTCCCTGGGACCGCTGCTGCTCCTGCCGGCCGCGCAGCGCCGGTGGCGGCCGTTCCTCGCCGGCATCGCGGCCGCGGCGACGGCGACGCTGGCCGGTGTGGCCGTCGCGGGCCCGGCGACGGCGTGGCAGTGGATCGCGATGGTGCTCACCGAGCCGGTCGGCCCGACGCCCGACAACGCGTCGCTGCCCGGGCTCGCGCTGCGCTGGGGGCTGCCCACGGTCGTCGGCACCGTCGCCGGCGGGCTGCTGCTGGCCGGCACCCTCTGCCACTACGCCCGCCGGAGCGCCCGCGACGGGCGGTCGGCCGCGGCCGGCACCGACCCGGCGGGGACGGCACCGTTCGCCGTCGTCGCGACCGGGCTGCTCGCCGCGCCGATCGCCTGGCACAACTACCTGCTGCTGCTCGTACCGGGGCTGGTGGTCCTGGTCGCGAGCGCGCCGCGGGGCGCGACCCGGCGCCGGGTGGTGGCGGCGATCCTGGCGCTGGCCGTCGTGCCGGTCGGCTGGGTGGACCTGTGGCCGGACGGTCACCTGCTCGCCCCGCTCGCCCGGGCCCTCTACACCGCGGTCCTGCTCGCGACGTGGTGGTCGCTGCTCCGCCCGTCGACCGGCCGGCCTTCCGCTCTGCGGAAGCGTCGCCCCGGCTCGCTCGCTGAGCTCGCACACTCCCCGGCACCGATCGAGCGAGGAGGCCCGCGGTGACCGACGGATCCCGGAGCAGGGTGACGGCCGGAGGACAGGACAGGACGGTGCGCCGCGGCTGGATCGCGCCGCTGTGCTGGGCGGCCGTGGCGCTGGAGGGCTTCGACCTGGTCGTGCTCGGTGTCGTGCTGCCCGCGCTGCTCGACGAACCGGCGTGGGGCCTGGACCCGGCCACCGCCTCGCTGATCTCGACCGCGGGCCTCGTCGGGGTGATGGTCGGCGCGCTGTCCGCGGGGCCGCTGGCCGACCGCGTCGGCCGTCGCACGGCCATGCTGATCACCGTGGTGTCGTTCTCGGTCCTCAGCCTCGCGTGCGCGTTCGCGGCCGGTCCGTGGACGTTCGGCGTGCTGCGCTTCCTGGCCGGTCTCGGCCTCGGCGGTGTGCTCCCGGTCGCCATCGCCCTGGTCAACGAGCACGGCCGGCCCGGCCGGGGCGGCAGCGCGACGACGATCCTCATGACCGGCTACCACGTCGGAGCGGTGGCCACGTCGCTGCTGGGCATCGGCGTGATCCCCGCGTTCGGCTGGCAGTGGATGTTCGTGCTCGGCGCGCTGCCGGCGGTGGTCCTGGTGCCGCTGCTGGCCCGCTTCCTGCCCGACGAGGCCCCCGCCGCGGCGCCGGCCGCCGGACGCGCGGCGCCCCGCAACCCGGTCGCGCAGCTGGTCAAGGACGGCTACCTGCCGTCGTCGATCGCGTTCTGGGTCGCGTCGTTCATGGGCCTGCTGCTGGTCTACGGCCTCAACACGTGGCTGCCGCAGATCATGCGGACCGCGGGGTACGGCCTCGGCGCGGCGCTGTCGCAGCTGCTCGTGCTCAACGTCGGCGCGGTGCTCGGCCTGCTCGTCGCCGGTCCGGTCGCGGACCGGGTCGGGCTGCGCCCGGCGACCGTCGCCTGGTTCTGCGCCGCGACGGTGTTCCTGGCCCTGCTGGCCGTCCGGATGCCCGGGGTCGGCGTCTACGTCGGCGTGCTGCTGGCCGGGGTGTTCGTGTTCAGCTCGCAGGTTCTCGTGTACGCCTACATCAGCCGCCACTACCCGGCGCACGCGCGGGCGTCCGCGATCGGCGCCGCCAGCGGGATCGGCCGGCTGGGCGCGATCTCCGGGCCGGTGCTCGGCGGGCTCCTGCTGCAGGCCGGGATCGCCTACCCGTGGGGCTTCTTCGCCTTCGCCGCCGTCGCGGCGCTTGGGGCGGCCGCCGTGCTGGGCGTCCGCCGCGCGGACGCGGGGGCGACGCAGCCCGGGTGATCGCCGATCCGGCAGGGAAAGCGGTCAGATCTGGCCGGTGTCCATGCCGGATCGTTGATCACCCGGGTGGCCGGGGGGACTAGTCGCGTGACGCGGTGCCCGTGTCGGAGCCACCCGTGCCGGAGGTGCCGGTGACGAACGAGCCGTTGCGGACGGCCCGCGCGCCCACCGTGCCGGGGGCGGGCGCGACGCTGGTCGACACCCGCTCCGTCGCCGGCTCGCCGTCCGACGCCGGCTCCGCCGCGGAGTCCCCGGCAGCGGCCGATGCCGACTCCCGAGCCGGCGCCGCCGCCCGGTAGCCGTCGTCCGGGGTCGGCGGGGCCTCGAGGTCGGTGTCCTCGGGCTCGTCGGGCAGCTCGTCGGCGGGCAGCGGCGGCGGCACGGTCCCGGTCGCGGTGGCCGGCGCGGACGTCACCGGCCCGCCCGTCTCCTCCGGCACCAGCCACAGCACGCCCGACGGGGGCAGCCGCAGCACCGCCGACGCGGGCTGGCCGTGCCACATCGCCGGCTCGGCCGTCACCCGGCCGAGGTTCCCGACGCCCGAGCCGCCGTAGCCGGTGGCGTCGGTGTTGACGAGCTCGGTCCAGTTCCCGGGGAACGGCAGGCCGACCCGGTAGTCCTCGCGCGGCGCCCCGGAGAAGTTCGCGATGCAGGCCAGCACGGTCGCGTGGCCCTCGGCGTCGACCCCGTGCCGCAGGAACGAGAAGACGTTCCCGGTGGCGTCGTTGGCGTCGATCCAGGCGAAGCCGTCCGGGGTGGTGTCGCGCGACCAGAGCGCCGGGTGCTCGCGGTAGACCCGGTTGAGGTCGCCGACGAGGGTGGTGATCCCGCCGTGCAGCTGGTCCTCCTGCAGGTGCCAGTCCAGCGACCGCTGCTCGGACCACTCCCGGGGCTGCCCGAACTCGCTGCCCATGAACAGCAGCTGCTTGCCCGGGTGGGCCCACATGTAGGCCAGCAGGGCGCGCACCCCTGCGGCCTTGTTCCAGTCGTCGCCGGGCATGCGGGTCCACAGCGAGCCCTTGCCGTGCACGACCTCGTCGTGGCTGATCGGCAGCACGTAGTTCTCGCTGAACGCGTACATCAGCGAGAACGTCATCTGGTTGTGGTGGTAGCTGCGGTGCACGGGGTCGCGCCCGGTGTAGTCGAGCGTGTCGTGCATCCAGCCCATGTTCCACTTGAACCCGAACCCGAGGCCCCCCATGTAGGTGGGGCGGGTGACACCGGGCCAGGCGGTGGACTCCTCGGCGATCGTGACGACGCCCGGGTGCTCCCGGTAGACGGTCGCGTTCATCTCCTGCAGGAACGCGACGGCGTCGAGGTTCTCCCGGCCGCCGTGCACGTTGGGCAGCCACTGGCCGTCGGCCCGGGAGTAGTCGAGGTAGAGCATCGAGGCGACGGCGTCAACCCGCAGCCCGTCGATGTGGAACGACTCCAGCCAGTACAGCGCGTTGGCGACCAGGAAGTTGCGCACCTCGTTGCGGCCGAAGTCGAAGACGAGCGTGCCCCAGTCCGGCTGCTCGCCGCGGCGCGGGTCGGCGTGCTCGTAGCAGGCGGTGCCGTCGAAGCGGGCCAGCGCCCACTCGTCACGGGGGAAGTGGGCCGGCACCCAGTCGACGATCACGCCGTAGCCTGCGCGGTGCAGCCGGTCGACGAAGTACCGGAAGTCGTCCGGGGTGCCGAACCGCGCGGTCGGCGCGTAGTAGGAGGTGACCTGGTAGCCCCAGGACCCGCCGAACGGGTGCTCGGCGACCGGGAGCAGCTCGACGTGGGTGAACCCGGTGCCGTCGAGGTAGGCGACGAGCCGGTCGGCCATCTCCCGGTAGTCCAGCCCCGGCACCCAGGACCCGAGGTGCATCTCGTAGATGCTCATGGGTTCCTCGTGGGGTCGCCGGCCGGCGCGCGCCGCCATCCACTCCGCGTCGCCCCACTCGTGGACGTCCCGGGTGACGACCGACGCCGTCTGCGGCGGGATCTCGGTCGCGAACGCCATCGGGTCGGCCTTGTCCCGCCAGTTGCCGTCCTGGCCGAGGATCCGGAACTTGTAGCGGGCGCCGACGCCGACGCCGGGCAGGAACACCTCCCAGACGCCGGAGCTGCCCAGCGAGCGCATCGGCAGCGTCCAGCCGGCCCAGCCGTCGAAGTCCCCGGTGACGCGCACCCCCCGGGCGTTCGGCGCCCAGACGGCGAAGCTGGTCCCCGAGACCGGGCCGGAGGCGGTGTCGTACTCCCGGACGTGCGCGCCGAGCACGCCCCACAGCCGTTCGTGCCGGCCCTCGCCGATGAGGTGCAGGTCCATCTCGCCGAGGGTCGGCAGCCAGCGGTACGGGTCGTCGGTGACCTCCTCGTCGTCACCGTGCCGCACCAGCAGGCGGTAGTCGCCACCGGAACCGGGCACGACACCGGAGAACAGCCCGGCGTCGTGCACCTTCGTCAGCTCGTGGGCGAGCTCCCGTTCCCCGTTGGGCAGCACGGCCACCGAGGTCGCGTGCGGCTGCAGGACGCGGATGGCGGTGCCGTCGGCGTGCGGGTGCGCGCCGAGCACCGAGTGCGGGTCGTGGTGGGCGCCGCCCAGGAGCCGGTCGATCGTCGCCTGATCCGGCGCGTGAGCAGCGGTCTCGTCGTCGCGGGTCGCTCGCAGCTCATCGGAGGTCACCTGCGGAACCGTACTGGCCCCGGCCGGTGCCCGCCGAGCGCGGTCGGGGACCGTTGCCGGATCGCAGTCCGGTGCCGGTCGTCAGGAGGATTCGTCGAAGACCGGGGCGCGCTTCTCGAAGCCGGCCGTGACGGCCTCCACCTGGTTCGGGCTCCCGATCAGCGCCCCGATCTCGGCCTGCTCGGCGGCGAACCCGGTCGCGAGGTCGACCCGTCCGGCGAGGTCCAGCAGCCGCTTCGCGGCACGCACCGCGTGCGGGCTGCGGCCGGCGATCTCGCGGGCCAGCGCCAGCGCGGCACCGAGCGGGTCGGCGTCGGCCCGGGTGGCGAGCCCGATCGTCACCGCCTCGGTGCCGCCGACCGTGCGACCGGTGAGCGTGAGCTCCTTGGCGACGTCGCGGCCGACGAGCTCCGGCAGCAGCTGGCTGCCGGTCATGTCCGGGACGAGCCCCCACACGATCTCCCGCACCGACAGCCGGGCGTCCGGGGCGACGATGCGGATGTCGGCACCCAGCGCGATCTGCAGCCCGCCCCCGAGCGCGTTGCCCTGCACCGCGGCGATCACCGGCACCGGCAGCTCCGCCCACACGTGGGCCGCCCGCTGCCCGGTGGCCCGGGCCGGGCCGTCCGAGGGCGGCAGCTGCACGCGCGCCGACAGCCGTTCCCCCTCGGCCATGGCCCGGAACGCGCCGAAGTCGAGCCCCGCGCAGAAGTCCGGGCCCTCCCCGGAGAGCACGACCACGCGCACCCTCGGCTCGGTGCGCAGCCGTTCGCCGGTGGTGACCAGGGCCTCGAACATGGCCGGGTCCAGCGCGTTGCGCTTGTCCGGGCGGGACAGCCGGACGTCGGCGATCCCGCCGGTGACGGTGACACGGACCCGGTCGGCGCCGTCGATCCCGCTCATGCCGGCCACCTTAGCTGAACGATCGTTAAGAAGGGGCTCGGTCGTGGTGGTCGACGACCCGCAGCGCGATCGCGGTGTAGCGGTCGACCAGCTCCGGCAACGTGATCTCCCCACCGGGCTCGTACCACTGGGCGATCGCGTTGCAGGCCGCGACGATCGCCCGCCGGGCGTCGTCCGGGTACGCGACGCGGAACGTGCCCCGCGCGACGCCGTCGGCGATGATCCCGGCCCAGAGCTCGGTGGCGGCGCGGCGCAGCCCTGCGAGGCGCTCCCGGTTGTCCGGGTCGAGGTTGCGCCACTCGAGGGTGGCGATGTTGCTCTCCACCCGCCGGCTCACCCGGTACTCGACGGTGACCCGGACCAGCGCGCGCAGCCGGTCGGCGGGGTCGTCGCCGGCCTCGCGCAGCGCGCGGTCGCACCGCTCGAAGTAGTCGTGGGTGATCTCCTCCACCAGGGCGGCCAGCAGGTGCTGCTTGCTCGGGTGCCAGTAGTAGAGCGCCGACAGCGACAGGCCGGCCCGGCGGGCGATGTCCCGGATGGACGTGCCGTGGTACCCGCGTTCGGCGAAGCTCTCGCGCGCGGCCGCGGTGATGGCGTCCCGGCCGCCGCCGCGCGGGGGCGAAGCGGTATCGATGCTCGTTCCGCTGGCGCTCCTCTCGGGAACGTCCGGCTCGGCGGGTGCGGTGCTCACCGCGACAGCATGACCGATCCCGGCGGCCGGCGGAGCGTTGTGCACTTAACGATTGATCGGTAAGTTCGGCGCGCCCCCGTCGACGTGGAGGGAGCGGCGCATGACCGCGGTCGAGGAGACCGGGAACGAGAGCGCGGTGCTGCAGGAGTACCGCCGCGCGCTGCGGACCTGGCTCGAGAAGCACGCACCCGGCCCGGTCGCCGGGCTGTCCGGTGAGGAGTACCTGCGCACGGCCCGGGAGTTCCAGGCCGCGCTGCACGACGCGGGCTACGCCGGTATCACCTGGCCGCGGGAGATGGGCGGGCAGGGCCTCGGCCAGGCCGAGCAGCAGGTGTTCGCCGACGAGGCCGCCGCGTACGACCTCCCGCTGTACCCGTTCATGATCGGGATGGGGATGTGCGGGCCGACCGTCGTCGACCTCGGCACCGCGGAGCAGCAGCGGCGCTACCTGCCGCCGCTGCTGCGCGGCGAGGAGATCTGGTGCCAGCTGTTCTCCGAGCCCGGCGCCGGCTCCGACGTCGCGAGCCTGCAGACCCGGGCGGTCCGCGACGGGGACCGGTGGGTGGTCAACGGCCAGAAGGTGTGGACGACCAACGCCCAGTTCGCCGACTTCGGCGCCCTGCTCGCGCGCACCGACCCGGACCGGCCCAAGCACGCCGGGCTGACCATGTTCGTCGTCGACATGCACGCGCCCGGGGTCACGGTGCGCCCGCTCAAGGACATGTCCGGGCGGGCCCCGTTCAACGAGGTCTACTTCGACGACGTCGAGATCCCGGCGCAGGACGTGCTCGGCGAGATCGGCGGGGGCTGGGCCGCCGCCGTGACGATGCTCGGGCACGAGCGGGTGTCGATCGGCGGCCGGCAGCGGGCGCGGTCCAACCCGCTCGAGTTCGCCTCGCTCGCCGAGCTGGCCCGCCGGACCGGTGCCGGCCGCGACCCGGTGCGGCGCGATCGGCTCGCCGAGCTCTACGCGCACGAGCGCGCGCTCGAGCTGCTCAACGTCCGGATGCGGCAGGAGGCCGCGGCGGGACGGTCGCCGGGCGCCCGCGGGTCGGTCGCCAAGCTGGCCGGCGCGCTGCAGGCCCGGCGGGCCATCGAGGTCGCGGGCGAGATCGCGGGGGCGGACGCGGTGGCCTGGGACCCGGGTGACGAGCGCGCCGCCGAGCTCGCGCTCGCGATCAACTCGGCCCCGGCGTCGAGCATCGCCGGCGGCACCAACGAGATCCAGCGCAGCATCATCGGCGAGCGGATCCTCGGGCTCCCGAAGGAGCCCCAGGTGGACCGGGACGTGCCGTTCCGCGATCTCGCGGTCGGCACCCGGCGACGGGAGGGGGACCGGTGAAGCTCGTGCTCGACGCCGAGCAGGAGGACCTGCGCGCGGCGGTGCGGAAGTTCCTGGCCGACCGGGCCCCGTCCGAGCGGGTCCGCGCCGTGATGGACGGCGACCCCGGCCACGACCCTGCGGTGTGGACCGGGCTCGCCGGTCTCGGCGTGCTCGGGCTGGTGGTGCCCGAGGAGCTGGGCGGTGCCGGCGCGGGCCACGTGGACCGGTCGGTCGTCGCCGAGGAGCTGGGACGCGCGCTCACCCCGGTGCCGTTCCTCGCCTCCGCGGTGCTGGCCACCGACGCCCTCCTGGCCCTCGACGACGACGGTGCCCGCGCCGAGCTGCTCCCGCGGCTCGCGGCCGGCGAGCTGGTCGGCACCGTGGCCGTCGCCGAGCACGGCGGGGAGTGGGACCGGACCGGCGGGGACACCACGGCCGCCGAGCGGGACGGCCGGTGGGAGCTCACCGGGGTCAAGACGCCGGTGCTCGCCGGGGACACCGCCGACGTCGTGCTCGTCGTCGCGCGGACCCCGGACGGGCCGGGGTGGTTCGCCGTCGATGCCGGTGCCGCCGGGCTCGCCCGCACGCGCCTGACCGGGCTGGACCCGACCCGCCGCGTCGCCCGCCTCGAGTTCGACGGCACCCCGGCCCGCCGGCTCGCGACCGCCGACGCCGCGGCCGCGGTGGACCTGGTGGCCGACCTCGCGGCCGTGGCACTGGCCGCCGAGCAGGCCGGCCTCCTGCAGCGCGCGATGGAGCTGACCGTCGACCACGCGAAGGTGCGGGTGCAGTTCGGCCGCCCGATCGGCTCCTACCAGGCGGTCAAGCACGGCTGCGCCGACATGTACAGCGCCTGGGAGCTCGCGGTCTCGGTGCTGCGGCATGCCGCCTGGACCGCCGACCACGACCGGGCGGAGCTGCCGGTGGCCGCCGCGCTCGCCCAGACCTACATCGGCCCGGCCGCGTTCACCACCGCCACCGGCATGATCCAGTACCACGGCGGGATCGGCTACACCTGGGAGCACGACGCGCACCTGTTCTACAAGCGGGCCAAGAGCGCCGAGCAGCTGCTGGGCCCGCCGTCGGGCCACCGCGCCCGGCTCGCCGACCGGATCGGGGTGTAGGACGGCCATGGGCGAGGACGTCCTGCTCACCCGCCGCGACGGCGGGGTGCTCACGCTCACCCTGAACCGGCCGCGGCGGAAGAACGCCGTCGACGCCGCGCTGTGGGGCGCGCTGCGGGACCAGCTCACCGTGGCCCGCGACGACGCGGACGTGCGTGCGGTCGTGCTCACCGGGGCCGGCGGGGCGTTCTGCGCGGGCGCCGACCTGTCCGGCGGGGTCTCCGCCGGGCATCCGCTGGACCGGATGCGGCGGGTCAACGAGGTCGCGTTGCTGCTGCACGAGCTGCCGGTGCCGTCGATCGCGCAGGTGGACGGCGTCGCCGTCGGCGCGGGCTGGAACCTGGCGCTGGGCTGCGACCTCGTCGTCGCCACGCCGGCGGCACGGTTCTCCCAGATCTTCGCCCGGCGCGGGCTGTCGCTGGACTTCGGGGGCTCGTGGCTGCTGCCCCGCCTGGTGGGGATGCAGCAGGCCAAGCGGCTCGCGCTGCTCGCCGAGACGATCGACGCCGCGGAGGCGCACCGGCTCGGCCTGGTCACCTGGGTCGTCGACGCCGCCGGGATCGACGGGTTCGTGGCCGACCTCGGGGCCCGGCTGGCCGCGGCGGCCCCGGTGGCGGTGGCGCAGTCCAAGGCGTTGCTGCACGAGAACGCCGACCGCACGATGCGCGAGGCGCTGGCGAGCGAGGCCCGCACGCAGGCGGTCAACTTCGCCACCGCCGACGCACCGGCGGCGTTCGCGGCGTTCAACGAGAAGCGAGAACCGGAGTTCACCGGGGAATGGGCCGTGAGATGAGTGGACTCTTCGACCTGACCGGGCACGTCGCGCTGGTCACCGGTGGCAACTCCGGCATCGGGCTGGGGATGGCGCGCGGGCTCGCGCAGTGCGGCGCCGACGTCTGCATCTGGGGCACCAACACCGAGCGCAACGAGAAGGCCGCGACCGAGCTGGCCGCGCACGGCACCCGGGTGCGCGCCCTGCACTGCGACGTCGGCGACGAGGACGCGGTCACCACGGCCTTCGCGGCGACCCTCGAGCACTTCGGCCGGGTCGACTCGTGCTTCGCCAACGCCGGCGTCAACGGGTCCGGGACCCGGTTCGTCGACACCGGGCTCGACGAGTTCCGCCGGGTCACCCGGATCAACCTCGACGGCGCCTTCCTCACGCTGCGTGCCGCGGCCGGGCACATGGTCGAGCGCGGCGGCGGTGGCGTGCTGGTCGGCACCTCCAGCGTGTCGACCGTGCACGGGGCGCCCCGCAACCAGGCCTACGCGGCGAGCAAGGCCGGGCTGACCGCGATCATCAAGGGCTGCGCCGTCGAGCTGGCCCGGTACGGGATCAACGCGCACGCGATCGTCGCGGGCTGGACGGAGACCCCGCTGGCCTCGTCGACGCTGCACGACGAGACGTTCGAGAAGAACGTCCTGAAACGCATGCCGCAGCGGCGGTGGGGCGAGCCCGGTGACTTCGCCCGGCTCGCCGTCTACCTCGCCGCCGGGATCGGGGGCTTCCACACCGGCGACGAGATCGTCGTCGACGGGGCGTACTCGATCTTCTGACTGTCCGCAGCACGACGCACCGTTCCACCCGCGAGCACGCCGAGGACGCCGATGACCGCGACACGGACCGCACCGACGACACCGACGACGACAGGGACGACCACGCCCGGCCGGGGCATGACGATGAGCGACCTCGTCGCCCGGCACGCCCGGGTCGCCCCGGACGCGCCTGCGATGGTCGACCCCTGGCACCGCCGGACCTACGCCGAGCTCGACGACCGGGTGACCCGGCTGGCCCACGTCCTGGCCGGGCACGGGGCCGGGCACGGCGACCGGGTCGCCGTCCTGGGGGTCAACAGCATCGAGGTCGTCGAGTCCTGGCTGGCCGTGCTGCGGATCGGCGCGATCGCGGTGCCGGTCAACTTCCGGCTCACCGCGGGCGAGATCGGCTACGTGCTGCGCGACAGCGGGGCCTGCCTGGTGCTCGTCGACGAGGGACTGGCCCCGGCCGTCGAGCAGGCCCGGGAGTCGGCGCCGGACGTCCGCGCGGTCCTCACCTACGGCGCCGGGCACGAGCAGCGCCTCGCCACCGCCCCGTCCACGTGGGACGAGATCGTGGTGGCCGACGAGGACCCCGCCTACATCATGTACACGTCGGGGACGACCGGGTTCCCGAAGGGTGCGGTGCTCACCCACCGCAACCTCTACCTGCACGCGTTCTGCTCGGTGGCCACGCTCGGCATCACCGCCGACGACCGGGTGTGGATGTCGGCGGCGCCGCTGTTCCACATCGCCGGGCTGTCCGGGATGCTGCCCGTGCTGATGACCGGCGGCAAGATCGTCATCCCGCCCTCGGGCGGGTTCGACCCGGCGGCCACGGTGCGCACCCTCGCCGAGGAGGGCGTCACGTCGTGCTTCATGGTGCCGGCGCAGTGGCAGGCCGTGTGCGCCGTGCCCGACCTGGCGGGCCAGGACCTCTCGCGGCTGCGGCGGATCTCCTGGGGTGCCGCGCCCGCGTCCACCACGCTGCTCCGCACGATGATCGACTCGTTCCCGCAGGCCGAGGTGTGCACCGCGTTCGGCCAGACCGAGTGCAGCCCCGTGACCACCTACCTGCGCGGTGAGGACTCGCTGCGCAAGATCGGTTCGGTGGGGACCCCGATGATCGGTGTCGAGGTCCGGGTGGTCGACGACGACATGAACGACGTCCCGCGCGGCGAGGTCGGCGAGATCGTCTACCGCAGCCCGATGGTGATGAGCGGGTACTGGAACAAGCCCGAGGAGACGGCCGAGGCGTTCCGCGGCGGCTGGTTCCACTCCGGCGACCTGGTGCGGGAGGACGAGGACGGCTACCTCTACGTCGTCGACCGCAAGAAGGACATGATCATCTCCGGTGGGGAGAACATCTACTGCGCCGAGGTGGAGAACGTCCTCGCCGGGCACCCCAAGATCGCCGAGGTGGCGCTGATCGGCGTGCCGGACCCGAAGTGGGGCGAGACGCCGCTCGCCGTCGTCGCCCCGCGCGACCCGGCCGACCCGCCCACCGCCGACGAGATCGAGGCGTTCGCGCGGGAGCGCCTGGCCGCCTACAAGCGGCCGCGGCACCTGCGGCTGGTCGACGCGCTCCCGCGCAACCCGAGCGGCAAGGTCGTCAAGCCGGTGCTGCGTGACCGCTACGGCTCGGCGGAGGCCTGACCGGGTCCGAGTCGCTCGCCCAGCCAGCCGGCGACCACCCCGGCGGCGGCGTCGGTGGCCTCGTAGTGGATCAGGTGCCCCACCCCGGGCAGCACGTGCAGCGTGCCGTCCGGGATCAGCGCGGCCAGCCGCCGCTGCGTCTCGACCGGTCCGAGGTCGTCGCGTTCCCCGGCGACCAGCAGGGTCGGCGCCGGGAACCGCCCGGCGAAGTCGCGCACGGTCCCGCCGGTGGACGCCGCGAACGCCTCCAGCACCGCGTCCCGGTCGGCGAACAGGCCGGCCTGGCGGACGTGCTCGCCGCGCATCCAGCGCCGCAGCTCCCGGTCGGTGCTCGTGGCCATCAGCTCGCTGGTGAGCACCGCGACCGCCTTGCTGGCCAGCAGCGACCGCGCGGGACGGGTGGGCAGCCGGCGGGCGAGCCCGTAGTAGGCCCGGGTCGCGGCGACCGCGCCGCGCCGGGACACCTCCAGCGGGGGCGTGGCGATCGGGTTGACCAGCACCACGGCCCGGTGCGGGATCCCGGCGGCGACGGCGGCGGCCACGACGACCGAGCCGAACGAGTGCCCCAGCAGCACCGGCGGGGTGCCCAGCCGGCCGGACACCGCGGCGAGCCAGCGGGCGTACCCGGCGGCGTCGTGCGGGCCGTCCAGCGGGGTGGACGCGCCGGTGGCGGGCAGGTCCGGCACCAGCACCCGGTGGCCGCGGGCGGCGAGGGCGCGGGCGACCGGCTCCAGCCCGAAGTGGGTCCCGCGGAAGCCGTGCACGGCGAGGACCGCCGGCGCGGCCGGGTCGCCGTAGGCGAACACGGCGGTGCGGCTCCCGGCGGCCTCCACGGTGGACCGGTCCGGTGCGGCCGGCTCCGCGGTGCCGGGGTCAGGCCGCACGGTGCACCCCGGTGGGACCGGCGTGGCGGGACCGGACGTCGTCGTAGACGGCCACGAGCCGCGCGGTGAGCCGGCTCTGCGCGAACTCGGCCGGCGGGGCGACGGCCGGGCGGGGCCGGCCTGCCGCGTCCCGGATCGCGGTGGCCAGGGCGTCCACGCTCGCGTCGGCGGCGAGCCGGCACCACGGCGCCGGCACGTCCCGGGCCACGGCGGGGTCGCGGACCAGCGCGGGCGTCCCCAGCGAGACGGCCTCGTAGACGGTGAGGCCCTGGGTCTCGTAGCCGAGCGAGCTCTGCACGACGAGGTCGGCGTGCCTCATCGCGGCGAGCACGGCGTCGTGCGGGGCGGAGCCGGTGAACCGGACCCGGTCGCCGATCCCGAGCCGGCCGGCCAGCGCGCGGCAGCGGCCGAGGTCGGTGCCGCCGCCGTAGACGGCCAGGTCGGCGTCGGCGCGGGAGCGGGCGAATGCCTCCAGGAACTCGTCGAGCCGCTTCTCCCGGCTGACCCGGCCCGGCCACACCAGCAGCGGGCGCGCGCGGGGCCGGTCGGGTTCGGCGAGCAGGGCCGAGACCCGGTCGTCGTCGACGCCCGTGGGGATCACGTGCGGCCGGCGGGTCACGCCGTACCCGGCGAGCCGGTCGGCGAAGTGGCTGCTCGGGACGACCACGGCGTCCGCGGCGCCGGCGAACGCGCGGACGTAGCCCGCGACGTCCCGGACCGGCCCGCACCGCAGGTGGTGCCGGTGGGCGGCGTACATGATCCGCAGCACCGCGCGCGGGAACGGCATGACCGCCGGCAGCCCGACCTCGACGTTGGTGTGCATGGTGTGCACGACCGGCAGCCGGTGCCGGCGGGCGAACCGGTAGCCGGTCCACGCGCCCCAGAAGTCGGCCTGGACGTGCACGACGTCGACCGGTGGCCGGCCGGCGAACCCGCGGTCGACCGCCCGGTCGGCGGCCGCGCCGGCGACCGCGAACGAGTACTCGCCGACCGGGGCCGCGGGCAGGAGCACGTCGTCGCCGCGCCCGTAGCGCGCCGACGGCGTCCGCCGGGCCGTGGGCGCGCACGCGGTCACCGTGTGCCCGGCCCGCTCGAGGTAGTCCCGCTGCAGGCCCATCGAGACCTGCAGCCCGCCGAGCGTGGCCGGGTGCTGGTCGCTGAAGAACGCGATGTGCACGGCGTCAGCGTCCCCGGCCGGTCCGGGTCAGGCCGGGCCGGTCGGCGCGGCGGCGGGTGTCGGGCACCAGGGCGGCCCGCTGGGCACGGTAGAGGGACTCGAACGCGTCGAGGGTGGCCGGCAGCGTGTGCTCGGCGACGATCCGCAGGCCGGCCTCGCCCATCCGGGCCGCACCGTCGGCGTCGGCGAGCACCTGCACCACGCGGGCGGCCAGCGCGTCGACGTCGCCGTGCGGGTAGCGGAAGCCGTTCTCGCCGTGCCGCACGAGGTGCGGCAGCGCGCCCGCGTCGACGGCGACGACCGGCCGGGCGGTGGCCATGGCCTCCAGCGTGACCAGGCTCTGCAGCTCGGCGGTGCCCGCGTTGACGAACACGTCGATCGCGGCGTAGACGTCGGCGAGCTCGTCGTCGGGCAGCCGGCCGGTGAAGGTCACCGCCCGTTCGAGGCCCTCCGCGCGGACCGTGGCCAGCAGCCGGCCCTGCTCGTTGCCGTCGCCGACGACCAGCAGCCGGGCGTCCGGGATGCTGCGCCGCACGACCGAGAGCGCCCGGATGATCTCGTCGACGTGCTTCTCGTGGTCGAGCCGGCCCACGACGCCGACCAGCGGGCCGTCCGGGATGCCGTGCCGGGCCCGGAACGCCGGCCCGCGCTCCCCGTCGTCCGGCCGGAACCGGGACGTGTCGAGCCCGTTCGAGACCGGCAACACCGGGCCGGGCACCCCGTGGGTCTCGGCGAGCATCGCCGCGTGCGGGGTCGGGGCGGTGACGACGCCGGCCCGGTCCAGCACCCGCGCCGCGTCCCACCAGAACAGCCGCTTGAGCCCGCCCGCCGGCAGGTGCAGGAAGCTGATCGCGGGCAGGATGTTGTCCGGGACCATGTGCGTGGTCGCGATCGCCGGGATGCCGAGCTCCCGGGCCGCCGACAGCAGCATCCGGCCGAGGATCATGTGGCTCTGCACGTGCACGACGTCCGGGCGGACCCGCCGCAGCAGCGCACGGCAGGTGCGGTGCAGGCCCGGCGGGGGACAGATCCGGAACCCGGTGGGCCGCGGCACCGGCATCGAGCGGACCCGGTGCTCGGTGATCGGCCCGACCCGCTCGGCGGGCCGGCTGCGGAACCCGGTCGCCGGTGCGACGACGTGCACGTCGTGCCCGCGGTCGGCCAGCCCGGCGGCCAGCCGGCGGGCGGCGTAGCAGGCGCCGTTGACGTTCGGGGTCCAGGTGTCGGCGCCTATCAGGACGCGCACACGTTCTCCTTCCGCGGGGCCGCGACGCGCACCCACAGTGCGCGCCCGGCCATGAGGACGAGGCCGGCTCCGGCACCGACCGCCACGATGATCCACGGCCGGTCGGCGAGCTCCGACGCGAACCGGCCCCCGACGCCCCAGCCGACGGCGACCAGCACGGCCGTCCGGACGGCGGCGACCGGAGCGGCCCATGCCAGGAAACGGTGGTAGGGCACCCCGGCCAGGCCGATGGCGAGGAACGCGGGGATGGCACCCACGTCGACCAGCTTCGCCCCGGTCACCACGTTCCCGAGCTTGTCCTGCACGGTGTCGCACAGCGCGTCCCGGCGCCGGTCGGTGAGGCCGAGCCGCACCAGCAGCGGTGCCACCCGGGGCCGCCGCCCGCCGCGGCCCAGCAGGTAGAAGACGGTGTCGGAGACGACGTCGGCGGCGAGGACGACCAGCCAGACCACCCACCAGTCGAGCAGCCCGGCCCCGGCCAGCGACCCGGCGACGACGGTGACGACGGGGCCCTCGAGGAGCACGCCGACGGCGAGCGCGACCAGCACGATCCCGACGGTGCCGGGGCTCGGCCGGAGCACCAGTCCGAGCACCTCCTCCACCGCCGGGGACGCGACGTTCACGGCCGGTGCCATGAGTGCGCCCGGAGCTGTCGTGTCATGGTCAAATCCTCCTTCTCGGAGGATTCCACGATCCCGCGGCCGGTCGCCCGGTGGGTCGGGCGTTGCCCGGGAGTCGGTATCGCGAAGGTCCGGTGGCTTCCGGGTTACGCGAGCGGCGCGGACGTGCTACGGGCGATGGCCGTCAGCGGGATCGGCAGCCAGGTCGGGCGGCTGCGGGTCTCGTAGAGCACCTGGTAGACGGCCTTGTCCAGCTCGTAGGCGCGCAGCAGCGCCGCCTGCGCGCGCGGGTCGGAGCCGGTGCGCGCGGCGTAGCCGTCGCAGAAGGCGTCCCGGTTGCGGGCCGACCAGGCGTGCGCCGCACGCGCCTGCGGAGTGTCCGAACCGAGACCTTCCCCGGGCGTGTCGGTGCCGGGGCGGGTCAGCAGGTGGTGGAACGCCGCGTAGTCGAACGAGAACAGCATCCCGACGACGTCCCGCACCGCCGCGTCCGGCGCCCGGCGCTCGGCCGGGGTGGCAGCCGGCTCGCCCTCGAAGTCGATGATCAGCCAGCGGCCGTCGGGGCGGCGCAGGGTCTGGCCGAGGTGCAGGTCGCCGTGCACCCGCTGCACGACGACCGGGGATCCGAGCGCGGCGACCTCGTCGTAGACGGCGCGGATCGCGGGGACGTGCGGGGCGAGCACCGGCACCTGCCCGGCGACGGTCTCGCACCGCCGGGTCCAGTACGCGGCCATCGCGGCCGGGTCGGCCTCGGCGGTGCCGAGCTCGTCGCGCAGCGCGACGTGCACCTCGGCGAGCGCCTCGCCGAGCGCCCGCGCCTCGGCGGTGAAGGGGGCACCGTCCCGGACCGCGGCGGTGGCCAGCTCCCAGCCGTCCTCCGAGCCGACCGCGAACTCCTGCAGCAGCCCGTAGGTGGCGGGCTCGCCGCCGAGCGAGCCCTCGATGCCGCCCTGCAGCGCGGCGACGGAGGTGGAGCCGGCCGCGCGCAGGGCGCGGTGCAGCTCCAGGTCCGGGTTCAGGCCGGGGGACAGCCGCCGGTAGATCTTGAGGATCGAGCTCTCGCCCCAGCGGACCGAGGTGTTGGACTGCTCGGCGTCGACGACCCGGCCGGTCTCGGTGAGCGGGAGCTCCGCACCCGGCTCCGGGACGAAGGCCAGGCCGTCCACCGTGGTCCCGTCCGCGATCGCGCGCAGGATCCAGCCGGTGACGGCCGGGTCGTGCAGCCCGTCGTAGAGGACGTGGCCGCCCTGCTCGCCGACCGGGGCGGCCCCGAGCGGGGCGGACTCGGCGCGGGCCAGGTGCAGCTGGTAGTGGCGGTCCGGGCCGTCGGCGAAGGACACGGCGAGCACGAGGACGTCCAGCCCGGCCAGGCCGGGGGGCGGCGGCAGCGCGACCCGGGACGCGACCCGGACGTCCTGCAGCGGCCGTCCCTTCTCGGCGAACCAGCGCCGCGCTGGGAGCCAGCTCCGGAGCAGCTCGGGCAGCGCCGAGAGGTGGTCGGAAGCTCCGATCGGCCGCACGCGTCGTCCCCCTTTCGCCGGCCGGTGCACCCGGCCGTGGTCAGCGCGGCACCGTCGCGGCGTGCCGCGACGCTCCGCCCCGGGAACCCTATCCGGACCTGCCGATCCGGGCCTGGTGCGCGCCCCGGCCACTGGTACGGTCCGTGGCGGTGAGCCACCGGGTTGGTCACGGGCGGTCACCACGTTCTGCCCGGGCATCCCCGTGCCCGGAAACCCATACTGATCCCGGTGCCCGTGCTCCGCGACGGGTGCCGCACGTCCGGCGTGCGGCACCGCGGTCGGGTCGCACCGCGGGCACGGCGAGGCCCCGACAGCGATCCGGAGGACCGGCGGCGTGACCGAGCGAGAGCCGATGGCCCAGATCCCCGAGCCCGACCGGCAGGCGGCCGATCCGGTGGCGGAGCCTGCGGAACCGGAGCACGCGCACGAACCGCTGGAGGTCAACTTCGCGGAGTACTTCCACGAGGCGCGGCCGCGCACCCTGCGGCACCGGACCCGGGTCCGGTCCACGGTGCGGCGCCGCTCGGTGGCCCAGGACGGCCCCGCGACCGGCGAGAACCCGGTGTACGTGTCGTGGCTGCTGGCCCAGTCGATGCTCGGGCACGCCGACGAGCTCGCCCGCCAGTTCTCCGGCATGGGCTCGATGTGGCAGAACCCGTTCGCCAGCCCCGGCCCGCGGCACGCCGTGGAGACCGCGTCGGTGTGGTTCACCGCCTACCCGATCTCGCTGATCACCGCCGACGGCGTGTCGTTCCTCGGCGCGCTGGGCGACACCGAGCTCTGGCAGGCGTTCGAGACGATCGGCATCGAGGCCGTCCACACCGGGCCGGTGAAGAAGGCGGGCGGGCTGACCGGCTGGCAGCCGACCCCGAGCGTCGACGGGCACTTCGACCGGATCTCCAACGAGATCGATCCCGAGTTCGGCACCGAGGACGAGTTCCGTGCCATGTGCGCCACCGCCACCTGGTACGGCGGCACGATCATCGACGACATCGTGCCCGGGCACACCGGCAAGGGCCCCGACTTCCGGCTCGCCGAGCTCGGCTACGGCGACTACCCGGGCATCTACCACATGGTCGAGATCGAGCCCGCCGACTGGGGGATGCTTCCGGAGGTCCCGGCCGGGCGGGACTCGGTGAACCTCGACGTCGCCACCGAGGAGTCGCTGGAGAAGGCCGGCTACATCGTCGGCGCGCTGCAGCGGGTGATCTTCTACCGGGAGGGCGTGAAGGAGACCAACTGGTCGGCCACCGGCGAGGTGACCGGGGCCGACGGCGTCACCCGGCGCTGGGTCTACCTGCACTACTTCAAGGACGGCCAGCCCTCGGTGAACTGGCTGGACCCGACGTTCGCCGGGATGCGGATGGTCATCGGCGACGCCCTGCACTCGCTGGCCGACCTCGGCTCCGGGGCGCTGCGGCTGGACGCGAACGGCTTCCTCGGCGTCGAGAAGTCCGCAGGCGGGATGCCGGGCTGGTCGGAGGGGCACCCGCTCTCGGAGGCCGCGAACCACCTGATCGCCTCGATGGTGCGCAAGGTCGGCGGGTTCACCTTCCAGGAGCTGAACCTGACCGTCGACGACATCAAGGTCACCTCCGAGGCCGGCGCGGACCTGTCCTACGACTTCGTCAACCGCCCCGCCTACCACCACGCGCTGGCGACCGCGGACACCGAGTTCCTGCGGCTCACCCTGCGCACCGCGCTGGACCTGGGGGTCGACCCAGCGTCGCTGGTGCACGCGTTGCAGAACCACGACGAGCTCACCTACGAGCTCGTGCACTGGACCGCCGGGCACACCGACGACGTCTTCCACTTCCGTGGCGAGGAGATCACCGGCGGCGACCTGGCGGACACGATCCGGCGCGACCTGTGCGAGCACCTGACCGGGCCGGACGCGCCCTACAACCTGATCTTCACGACGAACGGGATCGCTTGCACCACGGCGACCGTGATCGCCGCGGCGCTGGGGATCCCGGCGCTCGACGACATCGGCCCCGAGGACGTCGAGCGGATCCGCCGGGTGCACCTGCTGCTGGTCATGTTCAACGCGTTCCAGCCCGGGGTGTTCGCGCTGTCCGGCTGGGACCTGCTCGGGATGCTGACGCTGCCCCCGCAGCAGGTCTCCGACTTGCTCGCCTCCGGGGACACCCGGTGGATCTCCCGGCCGGCGCACGACCTGATGGGGCACCGGCCGGACGCGCAGACGTCGTCGTCCGGGATGCCGCGCGGGCGCAGCCTCTACGGGACCCTGCCCTCCCAGCTCGCCGACGAGACCAGCTTCGCCCGGCAGATGCAGGCGATCCTGAAGGTGCGCAAGCACTGCGGCGTGGCGACGGCCCGGCAGGTCGACATCCCCGACGTCGCACACCGCGGCCTGCTGGTCATGGTGCACGTCCTCGACGACGGCCGGACCCAGGCCACCGTGCTCAACTTCTCCGACGAGCACGTCGACGCCGCCGTGCGTTCCGACCACTTCACGCCGGGCTCCCCGGTCGTGGACCTGTTCTCCTCCGAGACGGTCGGGACGGTCGACGACCTGCAGGGCTTCCGCCTCGACATGACCCCGTTCCGCTCGGCGGCGGTGGTGCTGGAGCCGCCGCCGGAGGAGGACGACCGGGACTCGTAGCACATCCGGTAGTACCGTTCGGGCATGGCCGAGGTGCCGTTCGCGAGCTGAACCAGGACACCCCGCGGGTGTGCTGGCCAGGGTCGAGCGCGGCGAGGAGATCGACGTGACCGAGCGGGGCGGCTCGTGCCGGTGCCGGCACACCCGCTCGCCGACCTCGTCTCCGAGGGGGTGGTGACCCTGCCGACCCGGCGCGGCCTCTCGCCCCGACCGGGCGGACCGGCCGCATCCGACTCGACCGCCGTGCTCCGGGAGATGGGGGACGACGAGCGCTACTGATGATCTACCTCGACACCGCGGCGCTGGTCGCGAGCCGACGGTGCTGGTGACCTATGACCGGCGATTGACCGACACGGCCCGGACCGCGTGGGTCACCGTCGAGGGTCCGGGTGCCGAGGACGGGCCCGTCGACCGCTGATCAGCACGAACTCGCCCGCAGCGGGGCGGGAACGTGCGTGTCGGCTGATCGCGGACTGTCGATCTGCGCTCATTCGCCCCGGCGACGGCGGAAACGTGCTGGTCGGCCGCTCCGGCGGAGTCGATCTGCGCGAACTTGCCCCGTCGAGGGCGGAATCGTGCGTGTCGGCCGAGCGGGCGGGCTGTCGATCTGCGCGAACTCGCCCCGATCGGGGGCGACAACGCGCATGTCGGTCGTGCCCGGGAAACGCGAACGCCGCCCCCGGGCGCGCCGGTCAGACCAGCGGGACCTGCGCCGGCAGCCGCAGCACGTGCGCCACGCTGTCCTGCGGGATCAGCCGGACGAAGTTGTACTCGCCCCACCGGAACGTCTGGCCGGAGATCTCGTCGTGCACGTCGACGACGTCGGTGTAGCGCAGCCCGAGCGCCGGCATGTCCAGCTTGACCGTGCCCTGCTGCGTCTCGTACGAGTCCAGCGTGCACACCACGAGCACCTGGTCGCCGGTCGCCGGGTCGAGCCGGGAGTAGGCGATCAGCCGGTCGTTGTCGACCTCGTGGAAGTGGATCTCGCGGAGCTGCTGCAGCGCCGGGTGCGCGCGCCGGATCTCGTTGAGCAGGGTGAGGTAGGGCTCCAGCGACCGGCCCTGGTTGAGCGCCGACTCGAAGTCGCGCGGGCGCAGCTCGTACTTCTCCGAGTCGAGGTACTCCTCGCTGCCGGGCTTCACCGGGGTGCCCTCGAACAGCTCGAACCCGGAGTAGACCCCCCACGTCGGCGACATCGTCGCGGCCAGCGTCGCGCGGATCGCGAACATCGCCGGCCCACCGGTCTGCAGCGACTCGTGCAGGATGTCCGGGGTGTTGGTGAACAGGTTCGGCCGGCACTCGTCGGCGTGCTCGGCGTGCATCGTGGCGAAGTCGATCAGCTCGTCCTTCTCGGTCCGCCACGTGAAGTAGGTGTAGGACTGGGTGAAGCCCAGCCGTGCGAGCCCGAACAGCCGGGCCGGGCGGGTGAACGCCTCGGCCAGGAAGAGCACCTCGGGGTGCCGGTGCTTGACCTCCCAGATCAGCCAGTGCCAGAAGTTCGGCGGCTTGGTGTGCGGGTTGTCGACCCGGAAGATCGTGACGCCGTGCTCGACCCAGAGCAGGACCACGCGCAGGCAC
Source organism: Pseudonocardia sp. C8 (assembly GCF_014267175.1). Classification (NCBI taxonomy): domain Bacteria; kingdom Bacillati; phylum Actinomycetota; class Actinomycetes; order Pseudonocardiales; family Pseudonocardiaceae; genus Pseudonocardia; species Pseudonocardia sp. C8. The sequence continues at coordinate 4,444,996 of NZ_JACMTR010000002.1, read as the reverse complement.
TCGGCGTAGAGGCCCTCCGGGTCGCGGTCGAAGTTCAGCGGGTAGATGTCCTGGTAGCGCTTCGGCGGGTTCTCGGCGTAGGCGATCGTCCCGTCCGGGCGGACGGTGAACCACTCCGGGTGCGCGGCGACCCACGGGTGGTCCGGCGCGCACTGCAGGGCGAGGTCCAGCGCGACCTCCAGGCCGAGCTCCCCGGCCCGGGCCACGAACGCGTCGAAGTCGTCGAAGTCGCCGAGCTCGGGATCGATGGCGTCGTGCCCGCCCGCGGCGGAGCCGATCGCCCACGGCGAGCCGACGTCACCCGGCTCGGCGTGCACGGAGTTGTTGCGGCCCTTGCGGTGCACCGTGCCGACCGGGTGGATCGGCGGCAGGTAGGCGACGTCGAAGCCCATCCGCGCGACCCGGTCCAGCTCCTTGGACGCCGTCGCGAACGTGCCGTGCACCGGCCGCCCGGTCTCGTCGCGCCCGCCGGTCGAGCGCGGGAAGAACTCGTACCAGGAGCCGTACAGGGCGCGCCTGCGGTCGACGTGGATCTCCCGCTCCGGCCCGTGCGTGATCAGCTCCCGGACCGGGCGCTCGGTCATGATCTTCACGACGGCGTCGAACAGGGCCGGGGCGACCCGCGCGCGCAGGGGAAGGGCGGTGTCCCGCAGGGTGTTCGCCGCACCGAGGAGCAGGTCCCGGCTGTCCTTCTCGGACGGTCGCCGCCCGACCCGGGACAGCAGCCGGGCGCCGAGCTCGAGGTCGTTGGCCAGCTCGTCGGCGGACTGCCCGGCGGCGAGCTTCTTCTCGACGCCCGAGCGCCAGGTCGCCCACGGGTCGCTCCAGGCGTCGACCCGGAACGTCCAGCGGCCCTCGGCGTCGGGGCACACCCACGCGACGAACCGGTCGGTGCCGATCCCGTCGGGCTGCATCCGCACGTAGCGCGGGGTGCCGGGCTCGCCGTTCGCGCCGAGCGGGGTGAACACCACGTTCGCGGCGACCGCGTCGTGGCCCTCGCGCCACACGGTCGCCCGGATCGGGACCACCTCGCCGACGACCGCCTTCGCCGGGTCGCCCGTCTGCACGAACGGGGTCACGTCGTCGATCCCGAGCCGCCCCGTCATCGGACGTCACCCCCGGTTCCTGATTCGAGCGGATGTGTACGCCGGGACCTGTGTGGCGCACGGGACAACCGTACCCATCGGGTCCAGTGTCGTGTGCGACGGGACACGGCGCGGCACGGGCCGTTCGGCATCGGTTCAGTGATCGTTCGTGGGTGGGTCGCCGGCCGCGGTCGCGGAGCGGGGTGGGAGACGCCCGGCCGCGGTCACGACTAGTGTCCGCGCCGTGAGAGCCCTCCGCCGATTCACCGTCCGTGCCCAGCTCCCCGGGCCGCTCGCGCCGCTGCAGACGCTGGCGACGAACCTGCGGTGGACGTGGCACGCGCCCACCCGGGACCTGTTCGCCTCGCTCGACCCGGACGCCTGGGACGCCTGCGGCCACGACCCGGTCCGGTTGCTCGGCGAGATCCCGAGCAACCGGCTCGCCGAGCTCGCCGAGGACGAGACCGTCGCGGCCCGGGTCGCCGAGGAGGCGGCCGGCCTGGAGCGCTACCTGGACGAGCCGCGCTGGTACCAGGACGAGCATGACCCGCGGCTGCCCGCGGCCGTCGCCTACTTCTCGATGGAGTTCGGCGTCTCCGAGGTGCTGCCCAACTACTCCGGCGGGCTCGGCGTGCTGGCCGGTGACCACCTCAAGGCGGCATCGGACCTGGGCGTCCCGCTGATCGGCGTCGGACTGCTGTACCGATCCGGGTACTTCCGGCAGTCGCTCTCCCTCGACGGCTGGCAGCTCGAGCACTACCCGGCGATCGACCCGCAGGGGCTGCCGCTGCAGCTGCTCGCCGAGCCCGACGGCGCCCCGGTGCTGGTGCGGGTCGCGATGCCCGGCGACCGGACGCTGGCGGCGCGGATCTGGCTGGCCCGGGTCGGGCGGGTGCCGCTGCTGCTGCTCGACACCGACATCGAGGAGAACGAACCCGACCTGCGCGGGGTCACCGACCGGCTCTACGGCGGCGACCAGAACCACCGCATCCAGCAGGAGATCCTGATCGGAGTGGGCGGGGTCCGCGCGGTCCGGGCGTTCTGCCGGACGACCGGGCACCCGGCACCCGAGGTCTTCCACACCAACGAGGGGCACGCCGGTTTCCTCGGGCTGGAGCGGATCCGGGAGCTGTGCACCGGTGCGGCCGTCACGTCGAACGGGGCGGGCCCGTCGTCGAGCTCGGCGGCGACCGCGTCCGGGACCGGGCTGGACTTCGACGAGGCGCTCGCCGCCGTCCGCGCCGGGACGGTGTTCACCACCCACACCCCGGTGCCGGCCGGCATCGACCGGTTCGGCATCGACCTGGTCCGGCACTACCTGACCGACCGGCTGCTGCCGGGGCTGCCGACCGACCGGCTGCTCGCGCTCGGCTCGGAGGACGACCCGGAGATGTTCAACATGGCACACATGGGCCTGCGCCTGGCCCAGCGCGCCAACGGCGTCTCCCGGCTGCACGGGATCGTGTCCCGCGAGATGTTCGGCGGGTTGTGGTCGGGCTTCGACCGCGACGAGGTGCCGATCGGGTCGGTCACCAACGGTGTGCACGGCCCCACCTGGGAGGCCGGTCAGGTCACCGAGGTGATCGGGGAGCCGGGCGACGAGGTCCGCGGCACCTCCGACGCCGACCTGTGGGCGCTGCGGAACACGCTGCGGTCCCGGCTGGTCGACGAGGTACGGCGCCGGGTGAAGGCGGCCTGGCTGGAACGCGGCGCGTCCGAGCCGGAGCTCGGCTGGACCGATCACGTGTTCGATCCGGACGTGCTTACGGTCGGCTTCGCCCGCCGCGTCCCCACCTACAAGCGGCTCACCCTGATGCTGCGCGACCCCGAGCGGCTGCGGGCCCTGCTGCTCGACCCGCACCAGCCGGTCCAGCTGATCGTCGCCGGGAAGTCGCACCCCGCCGACGACGGCGGCAAGGCGCTGATCCAGCAGATCGTGCGGTTCGCCGACGACGCCGGTGTCCGGCACCGCATCGTGTTCCTGCCCGACTACGACATGTCGATGGCCCGCTACCTGTACTGGGGCTGCGACGTCTGGCTGAACAACCCGCTGCGCCCGCTCGAGGCGTGCGGGACCTCGGGCATGAAGTCCGCGCTGAACGGCGGCCTGAACCTGTCCATCCGGGACGGCTGGTGGGACGAGTTCTACGACGGCGGCAACGGCTGGGCGATCCCCACCGCGGACGGCGTCGAGGACCCGGCCCGGCGCGACGACCTGGAGGCCAACGCCCTGTACGAGCTGATCGCCACCCAGGTCGGGCCGGCGTTCTACGACCGCACCGACGGCGTCCCGCTGCGCTGGGTGGAGATGGTGCGTCACACCCTCACCACCCTGCGCCCGAAGGTCCAGGCGACCCGGATGGTGGGCGAGTACGTGCAGGACTGGTACGCCCCGGCGGCCCGCGCCGCCGCCGACGCCGCGGCCGACGACTACGCCGCGGCCCGGGACCTCGCCCAGTACCGGGCCCGGCTGACCAAGGCCTGGAACCACGTGCGGATCACCGGTGTCGACGCCTCCGGGCTGCCCGACACCCCGGTCGTGGGATCGCCGATGACGGTGCGAGCCGGGGTGGAGCTGGCCGGACTGGACCCCTCGGACGTCGTGGTGGAGGCCGTCGTCGGGCGGGTGAACGACGCCGACGAGCTCGCGGACCCGGTGACCGCCGCGATGGAGCACCGCGGCAACGGCAGCTGGGAGGTCGAGGTGCCGCTGCCGCACGCCGGGCTGACCGGCTACACGGTCCGCGTGCTGCCGCACCACCCGCACCTGGCGTCGTCGGTGGAGCTGGGCCGGATCGTGGTGGCGGCGGAGCCGCCCGTGAGTGGTTAGGAGGGCCGGGGCCCTCCGAACCACTCACGGGCAGACGTCCAGCGGGGGACGCGCGTCCGGGACCTCCCCGTGCTGGGGGAAGTACCAGGTCAGCGACCGGTAGGCGGGCCGGCCGTCGCAGGTCCCGAGGTCGGAGGCGACCACGGCCGCCCGCTGCCGGGTCGCCGCCGCGAGAGCCTCGCCCGGCGCGGCGTACGCGGCGGTGCCGGTCCCGGTGGCGGTCGGCGTGCCCCAGGACTGCCAGACGACATCCTCGACGACGCCGGTGGAGCTCGCCCCGCCCAGGTCGATCACGGACGGGCGTGCAGTGCCGAGCCCGCTCGCCCGCGGCCGGGCCGCGCCGAGCACCGGCTCCGGCCCGGCTGCGGCGGTCCCGGCGGGCGTGTGGCTGCTCAGCGGTGCGGTCGGCCCGGGTGCGGTGGCCACGGAGGTCGCGGGCGTGAGTGCCGGGGCGCCCGAACACGCGGTGAGCAGCACGGCCACCGCCAGAGCACGGCCGAGGCCGGTGTGGAGGCGGGCGCAGGCGGCCCGCCCGGTGGGAACGTCCATCGCGGACTCCTCGCCTCGACGCGGCACCGGTTGCCCGTGGTGTCGTGTCCGGAGTGGCCGGTGTGACGGCGCGGCCGTCAGCCCCCGCAGCACCCTCCGCCGCAGCAGCCCCCGCCCCCGGCCGGGAGCGGCGCGGGCGCCCCGCTGCCGGCCCGTCCGCCCAGTGCGACGGTGGACAGCAGCTTGACGGTGTCGGCGTGCCCGACCGGACAGGGCGCCGGATCCGAGGCCGCCGCCATCGGGCGGTCCACCTCGAACGTCGAGCTGCACTCCCGGCAGCGGAACTCGTAGCGCGGCATGCCGGGATTATGCGCCGCCGCGAGACCCGGCAGAACCCGGGCGACCGGTCGGCGCTGAAGACCCCGGCCGCCGAGTCGGTGGTCGTCCCCCGCCGACCTGCCCGCCGACCGCGTCGCGCACGTCGTGGACGTAGTGCAGCCCGGTGCCGCCACCGGTGTCGGCCGGCTGGTTCCAGCGCGGGTCGAAGCAGGCGACGACGCCCGATCGGGGAGGCCGGGTGCCGGACGGGCTACCGGCTGCGCAGGAGGCGTACCGAGCGCGGCGGGAGCACGACCGTCGCCCCGGCGTCGACCGGCGAGGCGTCGGCGGGCTCGCCGTCGTCGGTCGTGGAGTCCAGGACCGGGTCGAAGGAGTGCCCGGCCGGGAGCACGCAATCCACCGGCTTGTCCCCGGCGTGCATCACGAGCAGCCAGTAGTCGGCGAGCAGCACGACCAGGGTCTGCCGGTCCCCGTCGTGCCAGTCGGCGGGTTCCATCGGCCGCCCGGAGGGATCCCACCAGAGGACCTCGCCGTCGACGTAGAACTGGTCGCGGTGCAGGACCGGGGACTCCCGGCGCAGCGCGGCCACCTTCGCGGTGAACGCCTCCAGCGCGGCGGTCTCGGCGCTCGCGGTCCAGTCCACCCAGGACGTCTCGTCGTCGCGGCAGTACGGGTTGTTGTTGCCGCCCTGGGTGCGCCAGCGCTCGTCCCCGCCGGTGATCATGGGGGTGCCGATCGAGAGAAGCAGGGTCGCCAGCATCGCGCGCGCGGTGGCGAGCCGGGCGGCGCGGATGCCGGCGTCGTCGGTCTCGCCCTCGGCCCCGAAGTTCTGCGAGCGGTTGTCGTCGGTGCCGTCGCGGTTGTTCTCGCCGTTGCCCTCGTTGTGCTTGCGCTCGTAGGAGACGAGGTCGCGCAGCGTGAAGCCGTCGTGCGCGGTCACGAAGTTGACCGAGGCCCACGGCCGCCGCCCGGACGCCGCGTAGATGTCGGAGCTGCCGGTGAGCCGGGACGCGAGCTCGGCGATCCCGCCGCCGTTCCCGCGCCAGAAGTCCCGGACGGCGTCGCGGTAGCGCCCGTTCCACTCCGACCAGGCCACGCCGAACCCGCCGACGCGGTAGCCCTCCCCGGTCGCGTCCCACGGCTCGGCGATCAGCTTGCAGGTCGACAGCGTCGGGTCCTGGGCGATCGCCGTGAGCAGCGCGGAGTCCGGCGAGAACACGCCCGACCGCGGGCGGCCCAGCACCGAGGCGAGGTCGACCCGGAAGCCGTCGACACCGTAGGCGTGCACCCAGTGCCGCATCGCGTCGCAGACCAGTCGGATCACCGTCGGCGAGCCGGCGTCGAGGGTGTTCCCGGTGCCGGTGATGTCGGCGTCGTGGCCCGAGCCGCCCAGCGAGTAGTACGCCGGCGCGTCCAGCCCGCGGTAGGACAGCGTCGTGCCGCCGACCCCGCCCTCGCAGGTGTGGTTCGGGACGATGTCGAGGATCACCTCGATCCCGGCCGCGTGCAGGGCGTCGACGAGGTAGCGGAACTCGGCGGCCTCGTTGCCCTCGACGGCGGCGTAGCCGGGGTGCGGGGCGAGGAACCCGAGCGTGGAGTAGCCCCAGTAGTTCACCGCGCCGCGTTCCAGCAGTGGCGGCTCGGGCGCGTTCGCCTGCACCGGCAGCAGCTCGACGGCGGTGATCCCGATCCGCTGCAGGTGCGCGATCACGGCCGGGTGCGCCAGCCCGAGGTAGGTGCCGCGGTGCGCCTCGGGGACCTCGGGGTGCAGCGCCGTCCAGCCCTTGACGTGGATCTCCGAGATCACGGTCTCGGACCAGGGCACGTCCGGGCGGGGCGGGCGGGGCGCGAGGTCCGGCGCGGTGACCACCGACAGCGGCACCGAGCCGAGCGAGTCGCGGGTGCTGGGCGGTCCGGACATCGGGTCGCCGTGCCAGCCGCGGGCCGCGACGACATCGGTCACCGCACCCGTGATCCGGGTCGCGTACGGGTCGACGAGGATCTTGTGGGGGTTGGCCCGCAGCCCGTGGAACGGCCGGTACGGCCCGTGCACGCGGTAGCCGTAGCGCTGCCCCGGCTTCACCCCGGGCACGTGCCCGTGCCAGACGCCGAACGTGTGCTCGACCAGCTCGACCCGGCGCTCGGTCAGCTCCCCGGCTCCGCCGTGCTCCGGGCCGTCGACCAGGCACACCTCGACCATCTCCGCGCTGGTCGAGGCGACCGCGAAGCGGGTCCCGTGGTCGTCGGGGTGGGCACCGAGCGGGAAGACAGGCACGATCGGCCAGGATAGGGCCGTGACTTCGCCCCGAACCTCGCCCGCGTCCGGCGTCACAACCAGCACTGCCGTCGACGACGAGGACCTCGTCGTCGGGATGGACGCCGCGACCGTCCGGCGCGGCTCCACCACGCTGCTCGACGCCGTCGACTGGCGGGTCGAGCTGGACGAGCGCTGGGTGGTGCTCGGCCCGAACGGCGCCGGCAAGACGACCCTGCTCCGCCTGGCCGCCGCCGAGCTGCACCCGACCTCCGGCGTCGTGCACGTGCTCGGCGAACGGATGGGCCGGGTCAACGTGTTCGAGCTGCGCCCGCGGATCGGCCTCACCTCGGCGCACCTCGGCATCCGGATCCCCGGTGACGAGAAGGTCGCCGACGTCGTCGTCTCGGCCGGGTACGGCGTGCTGGGCCGCTGGCGGGAGGAGTACGAGAACCAGGACACCGGCCGCGCGCACCAGCTGCTCGCCCAGCTCGGGATGGGCCCGCTGGCCGGCCGCGCCTACGGGACCCTGTCCGAGGGCGAGCGCAAGCGCACCATGATCGCCCGGGCGCTGATGACCGACCCGGAGCTGCTGCTGCTCGACGAGCCGGCCGCAGGGCTGGACCTCGGCGGGCGCGAGGACCTCGTCGCCCGGCTGTCGGACCTGGCCGAGGACCCGGACGCGCCGGCGTCGGTGCTGGTCACCCACCACGTCGAGGAGATCCCGCCGGGCTACACGCACGGGCTGCTGCTGCGCGACGGCAAGGTCGTCGCCGCCGGGCTGCTCGACGAGGTGATGACCTCCGAGCCGCTGTCGGAGACCTTCGGGCTGCCGCTGACGGTCGAGCGGCGCGACGGCGGGCGGTTCGGCGCCTACCGCAGGCGCTGACCCGTCGCCACGTCCCCGTTAGGGTCCGCGGCGTGACCGAATTCGTGAGCCTGTCCGTGGACGACGGCGTCGGGACGATCCGGATCGACCGCCCGCCGATGAACGCCCTGAACCGGCAGATCCAGGGTGAGCTGCTGGAGGTGGCCGCCGAGGCGAGCGCCCGCGCCGACGTGCGCGCCGTCGTCGTCCACGGTGGAGAGAAGACCTTCGCCGCCGGGGCGGACGTCAAGGAGATGGCGGCGATGTCCTACGCGGACATGGCGCCGCAGGCCCGCAGCCTGTCCGCCGGGCTGGGGGCGATCTCGACGATCCCGAAGCCGACGGTGGCCGCGGTGACCGGCTACGCGCTCGGCGGCGGGCTGGAGATCGCGCTCGGTGCCGACCGCCGGATCGCGGGCGACAACGCCAAGCTCGGCTTCCCGGAGATCCTGCTGGGGATCTTCCCGGGTGGTGGCGGCACCCAGCGGGCCGCCCGGCTGATCGGTGCCCCGCGCACCAAGGACCTGATCTTCACCGGCCGGATGGTCGCCGCCGAGGAGGCGCTGGAGATCGGCCTGGTGGACGAGGTCGTCGGCGCCGACGAGGTCTACCCGCGGGCCGTGGCCTGGGCGGCGCAGTTCGCCCAGGGGCCCGCGCTGGCCTACGCCGCGGCGAAGAAGGCGATCGACAACGGCCTGGAGACCGACCTGCGCACCGGTCTGGACCTCGAGTCCGAGCTGTTCGCCGGGGTCTTCGCCTCCGACGACGCGAAGGCCGGCATGGCGTCGTTCGTCGAGAGCGGCCCCGGGAAGGCGACCTTCACCGGCCGCTGAGCGGAGCTTGCGGAGCGAACATCGATGCTGAGCGGAGCTTGCGGAGCGAACATCGATGCTGAGCGGAGCTTGCGGAGCGAACATCGATGCTGAGCGGAGCGGCCGGGAGCAGGTCGTGGCACGCCGGGCCGCTCTGCCAGACTCCTACTCATGAGTTCGGACCCGGCGCCCACCCCGCACGCCACCGCCGAGCAGGTCGAGGCGGCCTGGCACGACCCGAAACTCGCCAACGTGCTCTACCACGACTGGGAGGCGGGCACCTACGACGAGAAGTGGTCGATCAGCTACGACGAGCGCTGCATCGACTACGCCGTCGGCCGGTTCCGCGCCGCCGCCCCGTGGGACGGGCGTCCCTACCTGCGGGCACTGGAGCTGGGCAGCGGTACCGGGTTCTTCCTGCTCAACCTCATGCAGGCCGGGGTGGCCGAGCGCGGCGTCGTCACCGACCTCTCCCCGGGCATGGTGGCTGCCGCGACGCGCAACGCGGAGGGCCTCGGCCTCGACGTCGAGGGCCGGGTCGTCGACGGCGAGCACATCCCGTTCCCGGACGACAGCTTCGACCTCGTCGTCGGGCACGCCGTGCTGCACCACATCCCGGACGTGGCGGCCGCGCTGCGCGAGGTGCACCGGGTGCTGGAGCCGGGTGGCCGGTTCGTCTTCGCCGGCGAGCCGACGACCGTCGGCGACGCCTACGCGCGCACGCTGGGGCAGTGGACCTGGAAGGCCACCACGACGCTGACGAAGCTGCCGCCGCTGCAGGGCTGGCGGCGCCCCCAGCACGAGCTCGACGAGTCGTCCCGCGCGGCCGCGCTGGAGTCGGTCGTGGACATCCACACGTTCGACCCGGCCGACCTGGAGCGCACCGCCCGCGCCGCCGGGTTCGAGTCCGTGCGGGCCAGCACCGAGGAGTTCTCGGCGGCGATGCTCGGCTGGCCGGTGCGGACGTTCGAGGCCGCCGTCCCGGCCGGCAAGCTCGGCTGGAACTGGGCGATGTTCGCCTACCACGGCTGGCAGCGGCTGTCCTGGCTGGACGCGCACGTCCTGTCCCGGGTCGTGCCGCGCAGCTGGTTCTACAACGCGTTGATCACCGGCACCGCGCCGCGATGACCGGATTGCCGGAACGGGCCCGCTCGCGGGTGCGGGGCGCGACACTCGTCGACGTGGAGCACCCGCTGGAGCCGTTCTGGCGCGGGGTCATCGCCTACCGGCTGCTGACGCTGCTCACCGTCGCCGGCGTGACGGTGTACCACCTCGGCAGCGGCTACGAGCGTCCCGCGGCCGCCGTCGGCGTGCTGCTGGTGATGGCGGCCTGGACGGCGGTGACGTCCTGGGGCTACCTGGGCGGGCTGCCGGGCGCCCCGGACCGGCGGGGGCGGCTCGCCCTGGCCGATCTCGCGGTCTGTGTCGCGATCATGGCCACGACCCCGTGGGTCGTGCGGGTGGACCACCTCGACGCGGGCGGGCCCGGCATGGGGTCGATCTGGACGTCCGGGGCGGTGCTGGCCTGCGCGGTCGCGTACCGCGTCCGCGGCGGGACGGCCGCCGCGCTGGTGATCTCCGCTGCCCTGGTGCTGTCCAAGGAGCGCTTCGGCGTCCTCGAGCTGGGCGACATCCAGCTGCTCGTGCTGGCCGGGCTGACCGTCGGGTTCGCCTCGCACGTGCTGGAACGCACCGCGTCCCGGCTGCGCCGCCTCGCCGCCGAGCAGGCCGCCGCCGCGGAGCGGGAGCGGCTCACCCGGTCCATCCACGACGGCGTCCTGCAGGTCCTCGCGCACGTCCGGCGGCGCGGCGCCGAGATCGGCGGGGCCGCCACCGAGCTGGGTGTGCTGGCCGGGGAGCAGGAGACCGCGGTGCGGGCCCTGCTCAGCGGCTCCGGGACGACCGACGCGCACGGCCGGCGCGACCTCGCCGCCGCGCTGCGGATCCTCGCCTCGGAGCGGGTGACCGTGGCGGCGCCGGGACGCCCGGTCGAGTTCCCCGCGGCCGTCGTCGACGAGGTGGAGGGTGCCGTGCGGGCGGCGCTGGCCAACGTCGCCCTGCACGCCGGGCCGGCCGCCCGCGCGTGGGTGCTGGTGGAGGAGCTGCCCGGTGCGGTCGAGGTCAGCGTGCGCGACGACGGGCCGGGGATCCCCGAGGGCCGCCTCGCCGAGGCCGAGGCGGAGGGGCGGCTGGGCGTGTCCCGCTCGATCCGCGGCCGGGTCGAGGAGATCGGCGGCACGCTGACGCTGGACACGGGTCCGGACGTCGGTACTGAATGGGTCATCCGGCTGCACAGGGGGGACACGTGAGCGAGGAGACACCGGTCAGGGTGATGGTCGTCGACGACCACCCGATCTGGCGCGAGGGGGTGGCCCGGGACCTGACCGAGCGGGGGCTCGACGTCGTCGCCACCGCCCCGGACGGCCCGGCCTCGGTGCGGATCGCCACCGCGGTCCGGCCGGACGTCGTGCTCATGGATCTCAACCTGGGCCGGACGTCCGGTGTGGAGGCGATCGCGGAGATCGCGCAGAAGAGCCCGGACACCCGGGTGCTGGTGCTGTCGGCGTCCGGCGAGCACGCGGACGTCCTGGAGGCGCTGAAGGCGGGCGCGCTCGGCTACCTGGTGAAGTCCGCCGGGGTCGACGAGCTGATCGACGCGATCCGGCGCACGGCCCGCGGCGTGGCGGTGTTCACCCCCGGCCTCGCCGGGCTGGTGCTGGGCGAGTACCGGCGCCTCGCCGAGGGCCCCGCGCCGGCCGACGGCGCGCCCGCGGTCCCCGCGCTGACCGAGCGGGAGACCGAGGTGCTGCGGCTCGTCGCGAAGGGCCTGACGGCCAAGCAGATCGCCGCGAAGCTCGTGGTGTCGCACCGCACCGTGGAGAGCCACGTGCAGAACACCCTGCGCAAGCTGCAGCTGCACAACCGCAGCCAGCTCGTCCGGTACGCGATCGAGCAGGGGCTCGCCGACTGACTCGCCGACTGAACCGCTCCGCGCCGGCCACCCGGGTCACGATCGGATCACGACACCGGGCAGACTCGGCCCCGCCCCGCCCGACGCCGCCCCTGGAGCCCCCGTGACCGACCCGACCGCGCTGATCGGGTACCTGCTGGACAGCCCGTGGCTGCTGCCGTTCCTCACGCTCGCCGTGCTGTGTGACGGCCCGATGCCGTTCCTGCCCAGCGAACCGGTGCTGTTCAGCGCGGCCGCGTCCGCACTCGCCGACGGCGACCGCTGGCGGATCGCCGCCCTGTTCGGTGCCGCCGTGGCCGGGTCGCTGCTCGGCGACGGCCTGCTGTACGGCGCCGGGCGCTCGTCGCACACGATCGTGCGCGGCCGCGCGCGGGACGACGGCGTGGGCGCGTGGGTGCGGCGGCACCTGCACCGGCGTCCGATCCTCGCCCTGGTCGCGACCCGGCTGGTGCCGGGCGGGCGGCTCGCGAGCGTGACGGCGGCCGGCCGGGTCCGCCTCCCGCTGCGCGCGTTCCTGCCCGCGACGCTGGCCAGCTCGGTGCTGTGGAGCGGGTGGATGACCGGGATCGGGGTGGCCGTGGGGCCGTTCACCGGGGGTGACCCGGTGCGGTCGGTGCTCGCCGGGATCGGGCTCGCGGTGGTCGTCGGGGCCGTCGCGGCCGTGACCCGGCGCCTCCTGCGTGCCCGCCGCCGCGTCACCCCGGCCGCCTGACGGTCCGGCGGCCCCGGGCCGCGTACCGCACGTTCGGCCGTGCCCGTCGCGCCGTGCGGCATGGCAGGCTGGCCGGTCCGGGCGAATCGGACGGGAAGCGGGAGACCGGCACGTGCACCACGACCACACCGACCGGGCCCGCGCCGTCGTCGTGGTGGGGGACGCGGACGTGCCCGCGGGGCCGCGGGTCGCCGGTCGCGTCCCGCTCGGCCCGCCCGAGGCGGTCGCCGCCGCCGTCGCCCGGCAGGCGCCGGCCCTGGTGCTGGTCGATCTGGCCGCGCCCTGCGAGGTGGCCCTGCCGGTGATCGAGGCGCTGGTCGCCCGGCTTCCCGGGACACCGGTGCTCGCGGTCGCCGCGCCGGACGCCGACCACACCCTGGTGCTCGACGCCGTCCGGGCCGGTGCCACCGGGGTGGCGACGACCGCGGACCCGGCCGAGCTGGCGGAGCTCGCCCGGGCCGCGGCCGCGGGGCGGCCCGCGTTCTCGCCGGGCCTGGCCGCCGTCGTCCTGGAGTCGGTGGCCGCACCCGCCCACGCCGTGCCGGAGCTCAGCCCGCGCGAGGCCGAGGTGCTGCGGCTCGTCGTGGAGGGCCTGACCGCGCGGCAGATCGCGGCCCGCCTGGTGCTCTCGCCACGCACCGTGGAGAACCACGTGCAGCGGCTGCTGCGCAAGTTCGACGTGCCCGGGCGGGGTGCGCTGGTCCGCTACGCCATCGAGAAGGGGCTCGCGTAGGTCAGCCGCCCCAGGACGGCGTCGAGGACGGCCGGGACGTCCGGTGCGGACAGGACGTCGACCGGCGGGCCCTCCGGGACCTGCTGCGGGACGGTCGCGCCGCGAGCCGGGCCGAACCCGGTGTCGACGGCGAGCGGGGCCGGGGCCGCGGCCAGCGACCCGGGGGCGACGCACTCCAGCAGCGCGACCGCGTCGTGCAGGGCGACCATGTCACGGCCGTACCGGTCGCGGTAGTGGTCCCGGTACGGCGCGATCATCGCCGCGAGCTCGGCGCACACCGGGTCCGCTCCGGCCAGCGCGGCCACCCAGTCGGGCCCGGCCGCGCAGGTCAGCGTGGTCTCGAGCGGCACCAGCGCGACCGGCACCCGGTCCTGGGTGAGGACGCGGTGCGCGGCCTCCGGGTCGGCGTGCACGTTGAACTCCGCGGCACCGGTGACGTTCCCGCCGCCGATCGCCCCGCCCATCACCACGACCCGCTCGATCCGGTCCGCCAGGCCCGGATGGGTCGCGAGCAGCAGCGCGGTGTCGGTGAGCGGGCCGATCGAGGCGATCGTGACCGGCTCGGTCGCCTCCTCCAGGACCCGGGCCATCAGCGCGATCCCGGACCCGGGCCGCGGCGCGACCGGACCCGGCAGGTGCGCGGCACGCCCGCCGAGCCCGTCGGCGCCGTGCACGTGCCCGGCGCGGCGCTCCAGCCGGTGCACCAGCGGCCGGTCCGCACCGACGCCGAGCGGGACGTCGTCGCGGCCGGCGAGGGCGAGCAGCCGGCCGGCGTTGTCGAGGGTGCGCGGCAGCCCCACGTTGCCGTACGCAGCGACGACCGCCCGGACGTCCACCTCCGGGCTGCGCAGGGCCAGGACGAGCGCGACGGCGTCGTCCACACCCGGGTCGGTGTCGATGATCAGCGGGCGCGGGCTCACGGGCGGCAGCCTAACGACCGGCCCAGTGTCCCGTGGCTCACTCGGTGCGGGTGGGCTCGTCCTCGTTCTCGGCGTCCAGCTCGCGGGCGGCGGCCTCGGTGGCGCCGGCGTCGTCGGTGCCCGCGGCGGGGCGGGGCCGGCCCGCGTGGTCCTGCTCGTCGCGGACGGTGCCGGTGCCCCCGGCCGTCAGCTCGCCGGTGCCGACGTCGGATCCGTCGTCGGGCTCGCGGTGCTCGCTCACGTGCTGTGCTCCCTCGGGTCGGTGGTGCCCGCCGGGAGGTACCCGCGGAACACCCGGTGCACACGCCGAGTGCCTCGTCAGGCAACGTTGGTGCGGAAATCGGTGGATCCAGGGGTTCGCCGGCAAGGCGCCGGCCGGGCCCAGTACCGGAGGTACTCGGCCTGGTCGGCAACGCCGTCGGCGGGCGCCTGGGCCGCCGAGTTCCGTGCCGAACGCTGCCTGACGGGGCACTAGGGTCTCCTCCCGTGCGACCGCAGCCCGATCCGGAGCAGGCCCGGCTGTTCACCCTGACCTCGCTGCGCTGGATCCTGCGCCACCGGGCGTTCACGCCGTGGTACCTGCTGCGGTACTGGCGGCTGCTGGTGCTGCGCATCCGGCAGCCGCACGTCGTGCTGCGCGGCATGGTCTTCCTCGGCAAGGGGGTCACGATCGAGGCCCGGCCCGGGTTCGGCCGGCTGGAGATCGGGCGCTGGGTGCACATCGGCGACGGCACCGCGCTGCGCTGCCACGAGGGCTCGATGCGGATCGGCGACAAGGTCGTCTTCGGCCGGAACAACACCGTGAACTGCTACCTCGACGTCGAGCTGGGCGCGGCGACCCTGGTCGCGGACTGGGTGTACGTCACCGACTTCGACCACCGCACCTCCGACGTGCACCGGCCGATCAAGGACCAGGGCATCGTGAAAGCGCCGGTGCGGATCGGGGAGGGCTGCTGGCTGGGGGTGAAGACGACGGTGCTGCGCGGCACCCGGATCGGCTCAGGCTCGGTGCTGGGCGCGCACGCCGTCGCCCGCGGCGACCTCCCGGCCGACTCGATCGCCGTCGGCACCCCGGCCCGGGTGGTGCGGGACCGGCGCGCCGACTACGAGGCCGCCGCCGCGCAGCGCGCCGCCGTCGCCGACATGGCCCGCAAGGCCGACCGGGCCCTGCGCACCCGCCTCGACCGGGCCTGACCCGCCCCGGGGAGCGCGCGGCTCAGGGCTCCCGGCCGAACAGGTTGCCGGTCGGGATCTTCGGGCGGGGCAGGTCCCGGGCACCGCCTGCGACGGCCCCGGCGTAGATCTGCGCGGTGCGGGCCGCGATCGCCGGCCAGGCGAAGTCGGTGCGCAGGCGGGCGCGCGCAGCCCGGGCCCGGCGCCGCGCGGCCCGCGGGTCGGCCAGCGCCCGGTCGACGGCCTCGACGATCCCGGGCACGTCCCCGGGCGCGAAACCGAGCCCGGTCTCGCCGTCGCGCACGAGCTCGCCGAGCCCGCCCGCGGTGGACGCGACCAGCGTCGCGCCGACGGCCGCGGCCTCGAGGGCCACGATCCCGAACGGCTCGTACCGGCTGGGCAGCACGACGGCGTCGGCGCCGCGGAGCAGCCCGGTCAGCTCGGCGTCGGGCAGGTGCCCGAGGAAGTCCACCGCGGTCTTCACCCGGTGCTCGGCCGCCCGGGCCGCCAGCATCTCCTGCTGGGTGCCGGTCCCGGCGACGAGCAGCCGCGTCCCGCGGTGCCGGCGCCGGATCCGGGGCAGCGCCGCGATCAGGTCCTGGACGCCCTTCTCGTACTCCAGGCGTCCGAAGTAGACGAGCCGTGGCCCGCGGCCGGGTACCGGTGGCGCCGCCCGGGAGCGGGTCCGCCAGCGCCCGGGGTCGATGCCGTTGTGCACCACGTGGACGGCGCCGGCGTCGAGGTCGTACAGCGTCGCCGCCTCGGCGCGCATCGCCGCCGAGCAGGTGATCACCTCGTCCGCGCGGTGGGCCAGCCACCACTCGGTGGAGTGCACCTGGCGGTTCATCGGGCCCGGCAGCCAGCCCGAGTGCCGGCCGGCCTCGGTGGCGTGCAGGGTCGCGACCAGCGGGACACCCGCGACGTCGGCCAGCGCGATCGCCGGGTGCGCGACCAGCCAGTCGTGGGCGTGCACGACGTCCGGGCGCCAGCGCGGCAGGAGCTCGGTGAGCGCGTGCCGCAGCAGGCCGTGCCCCATCCCGAGGGTCCAGGCCACGAGATCGTGCGAGAAGTCCAGGTGCGGCGGGTCCTCGGCGACGCGCAGCACCCGCACACCGTCGACGGTCTCGGCGACGGTCGGGTGGGTGCCCGCGTCCGTGCCGGTGGGCGCCCGGGACAGGACGACGACGTCGTGCCCGGCCACGGCGAGCTCGCGGGCCAGCGCGTGCACGTGCCGGCCCAGCCCGCCGACGACGACCGGCGGGAACTCCCAGCTGAGCATCAGCACCCGCATCGTGGAGATACTGGCAAACGCCGTACCGCCGGTTACCCCGGGGTAGCGATGTGGGCGAGGTCACGGGCGTCGACGTGCCCGAACGCGGGTGCCGGGGTGTCGGCCCACTGCGCGACCCGGCGGTGCGCCGCCCGCCGGCGGCCGGCCCGCAGCAGCCCGGACAGCTCGGCGACCCGGCCGGCGTGCAGCGCCGCACGGGCTCGGGCGTAGCCGGCCGCGGAGTCCTTGGTGACCATGAACGCCCAGTCGCTGGACAGCGCGTGCAACGCCTGGTCGGCGAGCAGGTCCGCCAGCGGGTCCCGGCCCGGTCCCGTCCGGTCGGCGTCCACGGCGGACAGCAGGTCGTGCTGCACCGCGTCGTTGCCCGCCACGACGTCGGCGACCTGCGGGCCCGCCCAGACCCGCCAGTCCTTGCCCGAGCCCCAGGAGCACTCCGGCAGCGCCACCGGGTTGCCGACCAGGCCGTCGTCGATCGCGCCGCCCAGCGTCCGCACCGCCACCCCGGCCGCGGGCAGCAGGCGCAGCACCGCCGCCAGCCAGTCCGGGCCCTCGTGCCACCAGTGGCCGAACAGCTCCGTGTCGAACGCGGCGACGGTCAGCGCGGGCCGCCCGGTGGACTCCCGCAGCGCCCGCAGCCGGGCGACGACGGTGGCGACGAAGTCCTGCGCGTCCCGCTCCACGGCCCGGGCGGCGAGCGCGGGGGAGTAGGGCTTCTTGCGTTCCGGCGGCACCCGCCGCCCGGTGACCCGGGCCGGTTTGAGCCCCGACGGGTGGTCCCAGGTGTGGAAGTCGCGGTACTCGGCCGATCCGGGATAGCCCTTGCGCGGCGACCAGACCCGGTAGGTGACGTCGAGGTCGCGGCCCACGCACAGCACGTCCGAGTCCCCGACCGGCCGGGCGAGCGCGGTGTCGCCGCGCAGTGCGGGACCGTCGACGAGGAACCGGCGCACGCCGGCGCCGGCGTAGTCGTGCTCCATGCCCGGCGCGAAGCCGCACTCGGGGGCCCAGATCCCGGCCGGCCGCGCGCCGAGCCGCAGCGCGTGGTCGGCCAGCCCCGCCCGCAGCGAGAACCGCCGGACCCGCGGCGCCAGGAGCGGCTGGAACGGGTGCGCGGCCGGCCCGCCGAGCAGCTCGACCGCACCGGTGTCGCGCAGCGCGCGCAGGGCCGGGGAGCCGCCGTGCCGCCAGTGCGCCTCGAACTCCTCGGTCGCGGCCGTCGACACCCGGTGCTCGTGCGCGGCGAGGTCGGGCAGCCGGGCCGCCGCCGAGTGCGCCCGCAGCGTCCAGCCGCCCAGCCAGTCGTGCACCCCGCGCAGGCAGTACGGGTCGTCGAGCTGGGCGGCCAGCACCGGGGTGACCCCGAGCGTCGCCAGCTGGCCGTGCCCCTCGGCGGCGAGCCGGCGCAGCGTCGCCACCACCGGCAGGTAGGACTGCGCCCACGACTGGTAGAGCCACTCCTCGCCGACCGGCCAGCGCCCGTGCCGGGCCAGCAGCGGCAGGTGCGAGTGCAGGACCAGGCAGAACGTCCCGACTGGCGGCGTCATCGTGGGCGTACCGCCGTGACCAGCAGGTCGAGCGAGCGGTCGAGGTCGCGGTCGTGCAGCGCGAAGTCCGAGCTCCTCACGGCCGCGACGTCCGCGGCCAGCTCCGCGGGCCACGGCGTGCCGGACAGCGCCAGCCGGGTCTGCGCCTCGATCAGCCCGCCGTGCCGGGCGTCCATCGCGCGCAGCCGGGGGCCGTGGTGCAGCCCGCGGACCGCCACCGGGGAGAACCCGGCGTCGTGCACCAGCCCGGCCAGCTCCCGCGGGTCCAGCTCGCGGGTGTGGAACGGGTTGAGCGGGGTGTCCCGGCCCGGCGAGAACGTGATCCGGTTCGGCGTCGAGACGATCAGCGTCCCGCCCGGGCGCAGCACCCGCCGGCACTCGCCGAGGAACCGCTCCTGCTCCCACAGGTGCTCGATGACCTGCAGCGAGACGACGACGTCGACGGCGGCGTCCGGGACCGGCAGCGCCACCAGGTTGGCCCGGGCCACGGCCACCCGCGGGTAGCGGCGGCGGACGTGCGCGACGGTCGTCTCGTCGTAGTCGAGCGCCAGCACCCGCCGCGCGGTCCCGGCGAGCAGGGCGGCGCCGTAGCCCTCGCCGCAGCCGGCCTCGAGCACCGCCGCACCCGAGCAGTCGGCGGCGATCGCGGCGTAGACGACCTCGTGGCGCCGGAACCAGTAGTTCTCGTGCGCGACGCCGGGGACGGTCCGCTCCCCGGTCAGGGGCAGGCTGCTGGTCACGGTCGAGACTCCATCACGCGCCACCGGGACGCCGGCCACCCGGCCCGGGTCACAGCCAGGCCGGGTCCAGGTCCACGGTGGTCCGGTCGAGGGCGGCGAGCAGGTCGAGCTGCGGTCCGGTCCGGGGCAGCTCGTAGCGGAAGAAGTAGCGGGCGGCGGCCCGCTTGCCGTGGCCCAGGTCGTCGTCCCGGCCGCCGGCGGCGAGCAGCTGCTCCAGCCAGATCCAGGCGACGACGACGTGCCCGGTCGCCTCCAGGTGGATCGAGGCGTTGGCGAGCCGGGCGGTCACGTCGGGCTCGGCGTGCAGCGCGCGGGTGACCTCGACCAGCCGGGCGCGGGCGGCGTCGAGCTCGTCGGCGTACCCGGCCGGGTCGCCGCCGTGCGCGCGGGCCCGGGCGATCGTCCCGGCGAGCAGGGCGTCGAGGGCGTCCAGCCCGGCGCCGCCGCGCACCGCGGTCCGGCGGCCCAGCAGGTCGACGGCCTGGATGCCGTGCGTGCCCTCGTGGATCGGGTTGAGCCGGTTGTCCCGCCAGTGCTGCTCGACGTCGTACTCGCGGGTGTAGCCGTAGCCGCCGAGCACCTGGATCGCCAGGTCGTTGCCGTGCAGGCACCACTGCGACGGCCAGCTCTTCGCGATCGGGGTGAGGACGTCGAGCAGCAGCCCGGCCCGGTCCCGCTCCGCCGGGTCCTCCGCGGTCTCCTGCTCGTCGAGCAGCCGCCCGCAGAACAGCACCAGCGCCAGCGCGCCCTCGGCGTAGGACTTCTGGGCCAGCAGCATCCGCCGGACGTCCGGGTGCTCGACGATCGGCACCTGCGGTGCGTGCGGGTCCTTGCCGGCGAGGGGCCGGCCCTGCGGCCGGGTCCGGGCGTAGTCGAGCGATGCGAGGTAGCCGGTGTAGCCGAGCGCGGCCGCGCCGGCCCCGACGCCGATCCGGGCCTCGTTCATCATGTGGAACATCTGCGCGAGCCCGGTGTGCGGCTCGCCGACCAGGTACCCCACCGCGCCCGGCTCGCCGCCCGGGGTGTGCGTGCCCTCCCCGAAGTTCAGGACGGTGTTGGTGGTGCCCCGGTAGCCCATCTTGTGGTTGAGCCCGGCGAGGACGACGTCGTTGCGCTCCCCGGAGCCGAGGAACTTCGGCACCACGAACAGCGAGATCCCCTTCACCCCCGCCGGCCCGCCGGGGATCTTGGCCAGCACCAGGTGGACGATGTTCTCGCCCAGCTCGTGGTCCCCGCCGGAGATCCACATCTTGGTCCCGAACAGCCGGTGGGTGCCGTCGTCGCGGGGCTCGGCACGCGTCGTGATGTCGGCCAGCGACGAGCCGGCCTGGGTCTCGGAGAGGCACATCGTGCCGTGGAAGCGGCCGGCCAGCATGGGCCGCACGAACCGCTCCACCTGCTCGTCGGAGCCGTGGGCCAGCAGCAGGTTGGCGCCCGCCGTGGTGAGCATCGCGTAGGCGAAGGTGCTGATGTTGGCCGCCGCGAACCACGCGGTGCAGGCCGAGTGGACGACGTGCGGCAGCTGCAGCCCGCCCGCGGACTCGTCCGCGGTCGCCGCCAGCAGCCCGGTCGAGGCCAGCGCCTCGAGGGCCGGGCGGACCTCCGGGTGCAGCTCCACGCGGCCGTCGACGAAGCGGGGCTCCTCGGTGTCGTTGCGCTTGTTGTGCGGGCGGAACCGCTCGGCGGCGATCTCGGCGCAGACGTCGAGGACGGCGTCGAAGGTCTCCCGGGAGTGCTCGGCGAAGCGCGTCCGGGCGGTCAGCGAGCCGACGTCGAGCCAGTCGTGCAGCAGGAAGTCCAGGTCGGCGCGGGACAGCAGCAGCGAGGACGCGGCCATCAGCCGGGCTCGCCCGTGACGGTCACCACGCCGCCGACGTCGTTGCGCAGCCAGGCCAGGAGGGTGGCGTCGTCCAGCGTCAGCGGCACCTCCGGTCCACCCCAGGCGAGCTGGGTGGTCGGCCGGTGGGCCAGCGCGTCCTCGAGGAGTGCGGCGAGGCCCTCGGTGGCCCGGATCGTCACCCCGTCGTGGTGCACGACCCGGCTGCCGGGCACGTCCTCGTCCGCGTGCGTGCCCGTGCTCAGCACGTAGCCGGTCCCCGAGCGATCGTCGAACCCCGTCACCTGCACGTCGGTTCCTTCCTGCCGGTGCGCGAGGTCCCGACGGTAGCGAAGGTGCGCCGTCCGGCCGGGTGTGACGTCGCACGTCCCGCGGTGACCGGCGGCGCGCGTGAGTACGGTCACCGGGTGCGGGCATTTCGCCCGCAGGCTACTCACTGGTAACAATGAACGTCACAGTGGCACGGCGTGCCATTAGGGCACGACGCTGGCAGAGTCATCGGCTACACGACGGGCGCGACGCCGCGGCCCACCTCCGCTCGCAACGAGCGCGCGGCCCAGCACCGTCGCGGTGACGCGATGCGGGGCCGGAACCGGGCGACCGGGGCCGGTCACCGCGAACGAGGACGACGCGGTGTGCGCACGGGCGCAGGCCGCCGCGGCAGGAGGTCGAAGAGGTCCTATGAAGATCGTGGCCCTGGTGAAGCAGGTGGCTGACACCTACTCGGAGCGGAAGCTGTCCGGGACTGACCACACCCTCGACCGGGAGGGGACCGAGGCGGTCATCGACGAGATCAACGAGCGGGCCGTGGAGCAGGCGCTGCAGTTGAAGGAGGCCGCCGGCGAGGGCGAGGTGGTCGTGGTCTGCATGGGCCCGGACGGCGCGTCGGACGCGATCCGCAAGGCGCTGTCGATGGGCGCGGACTCGGCGGTGCACCTGTCGGACGAGGCGATCCACGGCTCGGACGCGGTGCAGACCGCGCGGGCGCTGGCGGCGTTGATCGGCCGGGTCGAGGGCTGGGACCTGGTGATCGCCGGGAACTCGGCCTCGGACGGGCAGGTGGCCGCGGTGCCGGCGATGATCGCCGACCTGCTCGGGGTGCCGGCGCTGACGTGGGCGAACGAGCTGTCGGTCGAGGGGTCGACGGTGTCGGTGAAGCGGGAGACCGACGACGGCGTGACCCGGCTGTCGGCGGAGCTGCCGGCGGTGGTGTCGGTGGGCGAGAAGTCGACCGAGCCGCGCTACCCCAGCTTCAAGGGGATCATGGCGGCGAAGAAGAAGCCCGTCGAGAAGCTGGACCTGGCCGGTGCCGGGATCGAGTCGTCGCAGGTCGGGCTGGCGAACGCGCTGGTCACGGTGACCAGCTCGGCGCCGAAGCCGCCGAAGCAGGCCGGTGAGAAGGTCACCGACGAGGGCGACGGCGGCGCGAAGATCGCCGAGTACCTGGTCGGCCAGAAGCTGATCTGAGCCCCGTCCCCCTGTACCTGCTTGGTTTGGAGATAGAGAGTCATGGCTGAGGTTCTGGTTCTCGTCGACCACGTCGACGGGGATGTCAAGAAGACCACCTACGAGCTGCTGACCGCCGCGAAGGCCCTCGGATCGCCGTCCGCGGTGGTCGTGGGCGCGGCCGGGGTGGCCGACAAGCTGGCCGACGGGCTGGCCGCGCACGGCGCGGAGAAGATCTACGTCGCCGAGACCGACTCCACCGACTTCCTCGCACCCGAGGTGGGGGTGCTGGAGTCCCTGGTCGGGTCGGTGGATCCGGCCGGGGTGCTGATCACCGCGTCGGCGAACGGCAAGGAGGTCGCCGGGCGGCTGGCGGTGCGCACGAACTCGGGGCTGCTCTCCGACGTGGTCGGGGTGACCGCCGAGGGTGTGCAGCACTCGATCTTCGGTGGCGCGTACACCGCGGAGGCGAAGGCCAACACCGCGCACCCGGTGATCACCGTGCGGCCGGGTGCGGTCGACGTGGAGGAGTCCACCGGTGCCGGGGCGCGCGAGTCGGTCGAGGTGCCGGCGCCGTCCGGGCGGCAGGCGACCGTGACCGGCCGGGAGCCGATCCAGGGCGGGTCGCGCCCGGAGCTGACCGAGGCGACGGTGATCGTCTCCGGTGGGCGGGGTGTCGGCTCGGCCGAGGACTTCTCGGTGGTGGAGGCCCTGGCGGACTCGCTGGGTGCCGCGGTGGGTGCGTCCCGGGCGGCGGTGGACTCGGGCTACTACCCGCCCCAGTTCCAGGTCGGCCAGACCGGCAAGTCGGTGTCGCCGCAGCTCTACATCGCGCTCGGGATCTCCGGTGCGATCCAGCACCGGGCCGGGATGCAGACCTCGAAGACGATCGTCGCGGTGAACAAGGACGAGGAGGCGCCGATCTTCGAGATCGCCGACTTCGGCGTCGTGGGCGACCTGTTCAAGGTCGCACCGCAGCTGCAGGACGAGGTCACCAAGCGCAAGGGCTGACCCACTCCGAGCCCCTTCCGGCGACGCCCGGGTGCCGCGTGCACCCGGGCGTCGCCGCGTATGACGGGCCCGTTCACCTGGCGCTACCTGCGACGACACGCGTCGGACGGCGTTCATGCGGACGCCATCACCGTGTCGTCGCGGAACCGTCCGGGCGTCGCGGGGGACCGGTACCAACACCGGCGTGAACCAGGTGATCGTCTCGACCCCGGAGACCGCGGCCCGGCGGTACTCCCTGCTGCTCACGACCGACGCCGACGACGTCGCCGCGGCGCAGGCGCTGCGGTACCGGGTGTTCGCCGAGGAACTCGGTGCCCGCCTGGACGTCGCCGAACCCGGGCGGGACACCGACCGCTTCGACGGGTTCTGCGACCACCTCGTCGTCCGCGAGGACGCCACCGGCGAGATCGTCGGCACCTACCGGATGCTCCCGCCGCAGCGCGCCCACGCGGCCGGCGGGCTCTACGCCGACGGCGAGTTCGACCTGTCCCGGCTCGACCCGCTGCGCGCCTCCATGGTGGAGACCGGGCGCTCCTGCGTGCACCCCGACCACCGGGCCGGCGCCGTCGTCGGCCTCGTGTGGGCCGGGATCGCGCGCTACATGCTGCTCACCGGGCACCGCTGGCTGATCGGCTGCGCCAGCGTCCCGCTCGCCGACGGCGGCATGCGGGCCGCGGGCGTCTGGGAGAAGGTGCGGGCGAAGCACCTGGCGCCCGAGGAGTACCGGACGACGCCGCACCGGCCGTGGGACCCGGCGGGCGCGCCGCCGCACCGCACGACCACCGTCCCGCCGCTGCTGCGCGGCTACCTCCGGCTCGGGACCTGGGTGTGCGGCCCGCCCGCGCACGACCCGGACTTCGGGGTCGCCGACTTCCCGATCCTGCTCGGCATGGACCACATCGACCAGCGCTACCTGCGGTTCTTCCTCGGCGAAGCCGCCGGCCCGGGGGTGCCCGCATGACGCTCACGGCCGGGCCGGGAGCGGATCGCACCGCCCCCGAGCCGGCCCGCTCTGCCCTGCTCACCACCACGCACCACCCCCCGGCGCCGGCTCGCGGCCCGTCGCCGGAACCCGCATCACCGGTCGCTCCGGCCCGCCCGGCCGGGCCCACCGGCCGCACCCCTGCGGGGATCGAGCACCCCACCCACCCGGCCACCCTGCCCGCGACCGAACGCCCGGGCGGGCCGTGGGCGATCTGGTCGCCGTGCACCCCCGGCGAGTGCCTCCCGGCGCGGGCACGGACCGGCCGGTGGCGGCTCGCCCGGCGCACCGTGGCCCTGCTGGCGGTGCTCGCCGCCGCCACCGTGCTGGTCCCGCTCGCCGCGCTGCTCGGCGGCCGGGTGCTCGGCCCCGTGCTGCGGGCCCTGCACCGCGGGGTGCTCGCCGCGGCCGGGGTACGGCTGGTCGTCCGGGGCGGGCCGCTGGCCCCGGCCGACGGGCGGGGCGCGCTCGTCGTCGCCGACCACACGTCCTGGATCGACGTCCCGGCCCTCGGCGCGCTCGGCCCGCTCACCATGCTGGCCAAGCAGGAGGTGCGGGACTGGCCGCTGATCGGCCCGCTCGCGGCCCGGACCGGGACGCTGTTCGTGCACCGGGAGGGCCTGTCGGGGCTGCCGGGCACCGTCGCCGCGACCGCGGACGCGCTGCGGTCCGGGGTACTCGTCGGTGTCTTCCCGGAGGCGACGACCTGGTGCGGCGCCGCAGGCGGCGACTACCGGCGGGCCCCGTTCCAGGCCGCCATCGACGCCGGGGCCCCGGTCCGCCCGGTGACGGTCGCGCTGACCACCCGGGACGGCCGTCCGACGACGGCCGCCGCGTTCGTCGGCGAGCAGACGCTGGGCGACACCGTCGGGCGGGTGCTGCGGCTGCCCGGGCTGGTCTGCGAGGTCACCGTCGGCGCGCTGATCGAGCCCGGGGCCGGGGACCGGCGGGCGCTGGCGGCGCGCGCCCGGGACCGGGTCCGGCACGGCGGGGCCGGTGGTGGTACCGGGTGAGCGGACCGGTCGCCGGGCGCGGGGATTACCCTGGTCGTCGATGACGTACCTGGACCACGCGGCGACCACTCCGATGCTGCCCGCCGCCGTCGCCGCCATGAGCGAGGCGCTCGGCCGCACCGGCAACGCGTCGTCGCTGCACTCGTCGGGCCGCCGGGCCCGGCGCGAGGTCGAGGAGGGGCGCGAGCGGATCGCCGAGGTGACCGGTGCGCGCCCGTCCGAGGTCGTGTTCACCACGGGCGGAACCGAGAGCGACAACCTCGCGGTCAAGGGCCTGTTCTGGGCGCGGCGCACCGTCGACCCGCGCCGCAGCCGGGTGCTGGTGTCCGCGGTCGAGCACCACGCCGTGATCGACGCCGCCGAGTGGCTGGTCGCGCACGAGGGCGCCCGGCTGCGGCTGCTGGAGGTCGACGAGTTCGGGCGGGTCCGGCCCGAGACGCTGCGGGCCGCGCTCGCCGAGGACCCGGACGGCACCGCGCTGGTCTCGGTGATGTGGGCCAACAACGAGGTCGGCACGGTGAACCCGGTGCGGGAGCTCGCCGAGGTGGCGCACGAGTTCGGGGTGCCGTTCCACACCGACGCGGTCCAGGCGGTCGGGATCCTCGACGTCGACTTCGGTGCCTCCGGGGCCGACGCGCTCACCCTCACCGGCCACAAGCTCGGCGGCCCGTACGGCGCCGGTGCGCTGCTGCTCGGCCGGGACGTCGCCTGCACCCCGCTGCTGCACGGCGGCGGCCAGGAACGCGACGTCCGCTCCGGGACGCTCGACGTCCCGTCGCTGGTGGGGCTGGCAACGGCGGTCACCGAGTCGGTCGCCGCCGCGCCGCGGCGCCGCGCCGAGCTGGCGGCGCTGCGCGACGAGCTCGTCGGCGCCGTCCTGGCCGAGGTGCCCACCGCCGTCCTCAACGGCGACGCGCTCGACTCCCGGATCGACGGCGGCCCTGGCCGGCTCCCGGGCAACGCCCACCTGTCGTTCCCCGGCTGCGAGGGCGACAGCCTGCTGATGCTGCTCGACGCGCACGGCATCGACTGCTCGACCGGCTCCGCGTGCACCGCGGGGGTCTCGCAGCCGAGCCACGTGCTGCTCGCGATGGGCGCCGACGAGGCCACCGCCCGCGGCTCGCTGCGGTTCACGCTCGGGCACACCAGCAGCCGGGACGACGTGGCCGCGCTGGCCGGCGCGATCGCCTCCGTGGTCGAGCGCGCCCGCCGCGCCGGCCGGACGCCCGCCACGGTGACGGGCTGAGCCGTGCGCGTCCTCGCTGCGATGAGCGGTGGCGTCGACTCCGCGGTCGCGGCCGCGCGGGCGGTCGCCGCCGGGCACGACGTCGTCGGGGTGCACCTGGCGCTGTCCCGCACCCGGGACGCGATGCGGTCGGGTTCCCGCGGCTGCTGCTCCCGGGAGGACGCGGCGGACGCGGCCCGCGCCGCCGACGTGCTCGGTATCCCGTACTACGTCTGGGACCTCTCCGAGGAGTTCGCCCGGGACGTGGTGGACGACTTCGTCGCCGCCTACGCCGCCGGTGAGACCCCGAACCCCTGCCTGCGCTGCAACGAGAAGATCAAGTTCGCGGCGGTGCTGGACCGGGCGCTCGCGCTGGGCTTCGACGCGGTCTGCACCGGCCACTACGCCCGGCTCGACCCGTCGGTCCCGGAGCTGCGCCGGTCGGCCGACGACGGCAAGGACCAGTCCTACGTCCTCGCCGTGCTGCGCGCCGACCAGCTGCGGCACGCGATGTTCCCGGTCGGCGACACCAGGAAGCCGGAGATCCGCGCCGAGGCCGAGCGGCTCGGGCTGCGGGTCGCGCGCAAGCCGGACAGCCACGACATCTGCTTCATCCCGACCGGGGACACCCAGGGCTTCCTGCGGGACCGGCTGGGCAGCACGCCCGGGTCGCTGGTGGACGACGCCACCGGCGAGGTCCTCGGCACCCACGACGGCGTGCACGGGTTCACCGTCGGCCAGCGCAAGGGGCTCGGGGTCGACCGGCCCGCCGCCGACGGCCGGCCCCGCTACGTGCTGGGGATCGAGCCGGTCAGCGGCACCGTGCGGGTCGGCCCGGACTCGGCGCTCGACGTCACCTCGATCACCGCCCGGGGACCGGTGTGGACCTCCGGGGCCGCGCCGGACGGCCCGTTCGGCTGCGTCGTCCAGGTGCGGGCGCACGGCGGGACCGCACCGGCCGAGGTCACGCCGGCGGGGGACGGGGTGAGCGTCGCCCTCGGCGAGCCGCTGCGCGGTGTCGCGCCCGGCCAGGCGGTCGCGTTCTACCGGCCGGACCCGGGCGGCGACGTCGTCCTGGGCAGCGCCACGATCGCCGCGACCGCCTGACCCGCTCCCGCTCCCCGGGCACGGATCGTGCCGGCTGCGGGGCAGACTGGGCACGTGAGTTCCGAAGACCCGCTGGCCGCCGCGCTCGCCGCCGCAGGCCTGGGCGACGTCCGCCCCGGCGAGACCCGGCCGCCCGAGCCCCGCATCGAGGTCTCCCACGACGAGCCGGAGGAGCCGCCCGCCCCGCGCGAGCGGTGGCCCGAGGGCGTCGCCACCGGTGTCGGTTCGCTGCCCGGGACCGACCCGCGCGAGTCGTCGGCGTTGGTCACCGGGGAGACCCCGGAGTTCCCGGCGCTGCCCGAGCTGCCCGCCCGCGGCGTCGGCGCGGACATGATCGGCCGCACCGCGGGCCTGCTGGTCGACCTCGCCGTCGAGGTCGTCCCGACCGGCTGGCGGGTCACCGCGCGGCCCGGGCGTGACCTGCGCCGGGCCCGCGACCTGCTGGCCGGCGACGTCGACGCGTTCGACGACGCGTGCGACCGGATCCACCCCCGCCAGGTCAAGATCCAGGTCGCCGGTCCGTGGACGCTCGCGGCGTCGGTCGAGCTGGCCTCCGGGCACCGCGTGCTCACCGATCGCGGCGCCGTCCGCGAGTTCGCGGCCAGCCTCGGTGAGGGGCTGCGGTCCCACGTCGCGGAGATCGCCGAGCGGACCGGGGCGAGGGTCGTCGTCCAGCTCGACGAACCCGGCCTGCCCGCGGTGATCGCCGGGTCGCTGCCCACCGCGTCCGGCTACGGGACCGTGCGCGCGGTCCGCGCACCGGACGCCCAGGACCTGCTGCGGGACCTGATCGCGGACATCGACGCGCCGGTCGTCGTGCACTGCTGCGCGGACCGGCCGCCGATCCGGCTGCTCGCCGGCACCGGCGCCGCGGCCGTCGGGATCGACGCGACCCGGCCCGCGTTCACGGGGGCGACCGCCGAGCCCCGCGCGCTCGACGCCGTCGGCGAGACCTGGGACGAGGGCATCCCGCTGCTGCTCGGGCTGGTGCCCGGCACGGCGCCCGACCGCGAGCCCGCGATCGGTGACCTCGCCCGGGCCGGCTACGACCTCGCCGACCGCCTGGGCTTCGCCCGGGAGCGGCTCGCGCGGCTCGCCGTCCCGACACCGGCGTGCGGGCTGGCCGGGGCGACCCCGGCGTGGGCGCGCCGGGCACTGTCCCTGTCCCGCGAGCTCGGGAAGGCGTTCGCCGACCCCGACGAGGCCTCCGGCTCGTGAGTGGAAAACAGGGCCAGGGCCCTCATCA
This sequence comes from Pseudonocardia sp. C8, assembly GCF_014267175.1. Taxonomy (NCBI): domain Bacteria; kingdom Bacillati; phylum Actinomycetota; class Actinomycetes; order Pseudonocardiales; family Pseudonocardiaceae; genus Pseudonocardia; species Pseudonocardia sp. C8. The sequence goes on along the minus strand of NZ_JACMTR010000002.1, from coordinate 4,416,368 downwards.
CCACTCACGAGCCCGCAGCGCCCCTCGGAGGGAGTCACGTCTCCGTCCAGGTGAGCCGGGAAGCCTGGTCGGCAGGTCCTGCCCTGCCGTCCCTCGGAGGCCACCGTGATCCCCGGCGTCGACGCCCTGCGCACCGACGGGCTCGCCAAGCACTACGGCGCGACCGTCGCCCTCCACCCGCTGGACCTGGCCGTCCCCGCCGGGCAGGTGTTCGGGTTCCTCGGCCCCAACGGGGCGGGGAAGTCGACCACGATCCGGCTGGTGCTGGGCGCGGCCCGCCCGACGGCCGGCTCGGCGCACGTGTTCGGCGTTCCGTGCGGCGACGTCGTGCGGGCCCACCCGCTGCTGGCCCACGTCCCGGCCGATGTCGCCCTGTGGCCGCGCCTGACCGGCGCCGAGACCCTCGAGCTGCTCGGGCGGCTCGGCCCGGGCGTCGACCGGCGGTACCGCGACGAGCTCGTCGAACGGTTCGCGCTCGACCCGGGTAAGCCGGCCCGCACCTACTCCACCGGGAACCGGCAGAAGGTCGCGCTCGTCGCCGCGTTCGCCACCCGTGCGCCGCTGCTCGTGCTGGACGAGCCGACCAGCGGCCTGGACCCGCTGATGGAGCAGGAATTCCGGGCCGCCGTGCGGGAGGCCCGTGACCGGGGTCAGACGGTCTTCCTCAGCTCGCACCAGCTGGCCGAGGTCGAGGCGGTCTGCGACCGGGTCGGCCTGCTGCGTGCCGGGCGGCTGGTCGACGTCGCCGACGTCGCGGCGCTGCGTGCCCTGCACCGCACCGAGGTCGAGGTCACCTTCACCGGCGCCCCACCGGACCTGGGCGGGGTGCTCGGGGTCGCCGACCTGGAGTGGCCGGACGCCGGCCGGCTCCGGTTCACCCTCGCGGGACCGCCGTCCGCGGCCCTGCGCGCGCTCGCCGGTGCCGACGTCGGAACGCTGCGCGTGCGCGAGCCCGGGCTCGAGGAGATCTTCCTCGGCTACTACGGAGCGGAGGCCCGATGAGCACCGTGACGGGTCGGCCGCGGGCCACCGCCGTCCCGGCGTCCGGCACGGGACCCGCCCGGTCGGTCGCCCGGGTCGCCGTGCGGGACGTCCGGCGCGGTGGCGTCGCCGTCGTCGTGGCGTCCGCGGGGATGACCGCGGCCGTCGTGGCGAGCTACGACGCGGTCGTCGGGCAGGCTCCCGGGGGCGCGGCGGCACTCGCGGTGCTCGCCGGCAACCCGGCGATCCGGACGTTGTTCGGGGAACCGGTGGCGCTCGACGACCCGGGCGGGTTCGCGGTGTGGCGGACCGGCGTCGCCGTGGGGGTGCTGGTCGGGGTGTGGGCGGTCCTCGCCGTCTCGGTGGTCCTGCGGGGAGCCGAGGACGCCGGCCGCTGGAACCTGATGCTGGCCGGACGGGTGCGGCGCGAGGTCGCGGTGGCCGTCACCGGCGGTGTGGTGGCGGTGTTCGCGCTGGCCGCCGGTGGTGCCGTCGGGGTGGCGATGGTGGCGGCCGGGGCGACGACGCGGGGTGCCGTCCTGCACGGGACCGGGGTCGGCCTGACCGGGCTGGTCTTCACCGGGGTGGGCGCGGTCGCGGCCCAGGTCGCCGGGAACCGGGCGGGCGCCGCCGGGGCCGGGATCGGCGTCCTGCTGGTCACCCTGATGCTGCGGATGGTGGGTGACGGAGTGCCCGAGCTCGGGTGGCTGCGGTGGCTCGGCCCGTTCGGGCTCACGGCGATGGTGGCGCCGTTCCACGCGGACAGGGTCGGGCCGCTGGCGGTGCTCGCCACGGCCGGGGTCGTGCTGCTCGTGACGGCGGCGCTGCTGTCCGGCCGGCGGGACACCGGATCCGGCCTGCTGGCCGGACGATCGGTGCGCCGGTCCCGGTTCCTCCTGCTGGGGTCGGTGCCGGGGTTCGCCACCCGGACGGCGCTGCGGCCGCTGGCGGCCTGGGCCGCCGGGATCGCCGCCTACTACCTGCTGGTCGGCCTGCTGGTGGTCTCCGCGACCGACTTCCTGGCCGCGAACCCGACGTTCGCGGAGCTCGCCGCGCGAGCCGGGTTCGCCGCGCTCGGCACCCCCGCCGGCTTCGCGGCGGCCCTGCTCGCGCTGCTGCCGGTCCCGGTCGGGGCGTTCGCCGCCCGCCGGATCGCGGTGCTCGCCCAGGACGAGACCGAGGCGCGGCTGCCGCTGCTCCTGGCCGGCCCGCTGTCCCGGCCGTGGTTGCTGGCCGGGTACCTCGCCGTCGCCGCGGCCGGGGCCACCGCGCTGACCGTCGCCGGGGGTCTCGCGCTGTGGGCGGGAATGGCGGCCGCGGGCGCCCCGCTGGGCGTCGCGGACGTGCTGGCGGGGGCTGCGGTCACGGTGCCGATCTCGCTGCTGGGTGCCGGGTTCGCCGCGCTCGGGCTGGGCGTACGGCCGGGCATGGCCCTGCCGGCCGGGGTGCTGCCCGGCGCCGGCGGGTTCCTCTGGCAGGTCCTGGCCGACAGCGTGGACGCGCCGGCACCGGTGCGGGCGATGTCGCCCTTCGCGCACCTGTCTGCGGTGCCCGCGGAACCGGCCGACCCGCGCGCGGCGGCCGTGACGACGGTGGTCGCGCTCGTCGCCGCCGCTGTCGGTGCGGCCGGCTACCGGCGGCGCGACCTGAATGCCTCCGGCTCGTGAGTGGAAAACAGGGCCAGGGCCCTCATCACCACTCACGAGCGCGCAGCGCCCCGTACCCAGAACTGTGGATCTCTTCGGCTCCCGGGCGCGTGCCGGGGGTCCGGTCCTCATGCTGGTGCCGTGCTCCGCGACCGTCCCGACGCCCGGCGCCCCGCGCCGCGCGGCGGTTCGGGGCGCCCCGCCCTCGTGTCCGCCGCGCTGGGCACGGGGCTGGTGGCCGTCGCGGTGGCCCTGTTGATCGCCGGGCCCCCCACGATGTGGGGCCTGGCGCTGGTCTGCGCCGGGCTGATGCTCGACGGCGTCGGGCTGGTGCTCGGCACGATCGGCGCCGTCCGCGGGCCACGGCGGGGAAACCGCATCCCGGTCTCGGCGGCCGGTGTGGCGGTGGCCGGGCTGGCCGGCGGGCTGATCTGGCTGGCCGTGTTCGTGATCGTCACGCTGGGCGGCGGCGGTACGGCCGACCCCGCCCCGGCAGGCGGGACGCTCGCCTGCGCGCCGGCGAGCTGCCACGCGGACTGAGCGCCCTCGCCGCCCTCAGGTGATCGTCGAACCGGCCGGCATCGCCTCGAACCGCAGGTCCGGGAACCGGCGCTGGATGATGTCCATCCGCCACTTGTTGCTGAACAGGGCGAGGTGGGCACCGTCGGAGTCGCGGCGCAGCACCTCGCACTCGGACTGCCCGGACAGGACCTCCACGGCGTCCGGTTCGGTCAGCCGGGCGATCTGGTAGGGCAGCCGGTCCAGGGTGACCGGGGCGTTGAACTCGGTCTCCAGCCGGCCGGTGACGACGTCGAACTGCAGCGGCCCGACCGCGGCCAGCACCGGGGCCTGGTCGCCGCGCAGGTCGGAGCGCAGGACCTGGATGACGGCCTCGTTGCCGAGCTGCTCGATGCCCTTGCGGAACTGCTTGTACTTGCCGGCGTCGCGGGCGCGGACCACCGCGAAGTACTCGGGGGCGAACGCCGGGATCGACGGGAACTCCACCCGGTCCGCGGCGTAGAGGGTGTCGCCCGGGCGCAGCGCGGTCGCGTTGACCAGCCCGACGATGTCGCCGGGGAAGGCCTCCTCGACGGTCTTGCGTTCGGCGCCGAACACCGACTGGGCGTACTTGGTGGCGAACGGCTTGCCGGTCGCGGCGTGGGTGAGCACCATGCCGCGCTCGAAGCGGCCGGAGCAGATCCGCAGGAACGCCATCCGGTCTCGGTGCGCCTTGTCCATGCCGGCCTGCACCTTGAACACCAGCCCGGCGGTCGGGGCGTCCAGCGGGCGGTCGTTGCCCTCGGCGTCCGGCCGGGCGGCGGGGGCGGGCGCGAGATCGACCAGCGCGTCGAGCAGCCGGGCGACGCCGATGTTGGACAGCGCCGACCCGAACAGCACCGGGGTCGCGGTGCCGGACAGGAAGTCCTTCTCGTCCCAGCTCGCGCCGATCTCGTCGAGCAGGCCCAGCTCGTCCTGCGCGGTCTGCCAGTACTCGGGCTCGGCCGCGGCGATCGTGCCGGCGTCCACGACGGTCGCGGTGGCCTTCGTCGCGCCGCCCGCGGCGCGGGTGAACGCGGTGTACTCGCCGGTCTCGCGTTCGATGAGGCCCTTGAACTGGCCGGCGATCCCGAGCGGCCAGGTCAGCGGCATCGGGCGCAGCCCGATCGTCTGCTCGACCTCGTCGAGCAGCTCCAGTGCCTCGCGGCCGGGCCGGTCCCACTTGTTGACGAACGTGATGACCGGGACGCCGCGGGACCGGCAGACGTCGAACAGCTTCAAGGTCTGCGGCTCGAGGCCCTTGGCCGCGTCGAGCAGCATCACCGCGGCGTCGACGGCGGCGAGCACCCGGTAGGTGTCCTCGGAGAAGTCGCCGTGGCCGGGGGTGTCGAGCAGGTTGATCACGCAGTCGCGGTAGGCGAACTGCAGCACCGCCGACGACACCGAGATGCCGCGGGCGCGTTCCATCTCCATCCAGTCGCTGGTCACGCCCTTGCGGCCGGACTTGCCGTGGACCGCTCCCGCCGAGTCGATCACCTCGGCGTGCAGGGCGAGCGCCTCGGTGAGGGTGGACTTGCCGGCGTCCGGGTGGGAGATGACGGCGAAGGTGCGCCGGCGCGCGGTCTCGCCGATCACATGGGCGTCCTGCGGGTCGGTCACGCTCACCAGGATAGGTGCGGCGATCCTCAGCCGGACGACGGCGCCCGGCTCAGGTCGACGACGCAGAACAGGTTGCCGTCCGGGTCCGCCAGCACCACGAAGTCCGGATCGGCCGGATAGCCGTTCCAGTCGGGAACGGTGGCGCCCAGGCCGGTCAGGCGCTCCACCTCGGCGGCCTGCTCGTCGGTGGAGTCGACCAGCAGATCCAGGTGCAGCCTGGGTCGTGGCTCGGGCGGGGAGTCGCTGCGCATGAGGCCGAGGACATGGGTGCCGTCCGGGCCGGTCAGGGTGCGCCAGCGCGGGCTCGCCCACTCGTCGGAGACCTCGAGGTGCAGTGCGGCCGACCAGAAGGCGGCGGCGCGGTCCGGATCGGTGACGCCGACGACGGGGAACCCGAGACGCAACATGCGACGACTCTGCCGGGCATCCGGCGTGGCTCCAAGGGATGCGATCAGCGCGGATGCGCCCGGGATGCGGCGAGATCGCGCGCCTCGACCGGCGTCGGGAATCGGTCAGCGCGATCTCGCCGGGGGTGGGGGTGAGGGTGTGCGCCTCGACCGGCCTCGGCGGGTCGATCAGCACGAATCTGCCGGGCTGGGGCGAGAGCGTGCGTTTCGACCGGCCTCGGGGAGTCGATCAGCGCGAACCTGCCGTTGCGGCGGCGATATCGTGCGCGTCGACCGGCGTCGGGGAGTCGATCAGCGCGATCTCGCCGGGGCTGGGGCGAGAAGGTGCGCTTCGGCCGGCGTCGGGGAGTCGATCAGCGCGGTCTCGCCGGGGCTGGGGCGAGAAGGTGCGCTTCGGCCGGCGTCGGGGAGTCGATCAGCGCGAACTTGCCGGGCCTGGGGCGAGAACGTGCGTTTCGATCGGCCTCGACGGAGTCGATCAGCGCGAATGCGCCTGGGTCGCGGCGGGAACGTGCGCCTCGACCGGCCCCACGGAGTCGATCACCGCGAATCCGTCCCCGTCGGGCCCACATCGCGCATCTCAGCGACGGTCGCGCGGTGCTGCGCGTCCGGGCGCAGCTCCGGGGCCGTCACCCGCCGGACTCCGGCCCGGACGTCGTGCTCACCGAGATCCCGGCCCATCCCGCCGACGTTCGACGGCCCGGCCGCACCGGGGTGCGACCGGGCCGTCCGTCCCGAACTGACGCGCCGCTCCCACCACGAAGCGACACCGCAGACATTAGGTAAGGCTTACCTGGTTGTCAACCCGCGGGTTCACGCCGCGGCGCTCTCCCAGAGCCCGATGACGTTGCCCTCGGGGTCCCGGAAGTACGCCGCGAATCCCATCTCCCCGACGGGCTGCTTGTCCACGACCGACGTCGCCCCGAGCTCGGTGAGCCGGGCCATCGTGTCGTCGATGCTCTCGACGTCGACGACGATCACGGGTCCGGCCGCGGGCCACTCCTCGCTCCGGGCGAACATCCCGCCGTTGATGAAGCCCGGCTCGCTCGGCATCCCCTGCTCGGTGGCCGGTCCGGTGGCCGCCATGGTGTAGCTGAACTCCGGCATCTCCTGGACGTTCCACCCGAACGCGTCCCGGTAGAACGCGCGGGCGCGGTCCCCGTCGTCGAACGGGATCTCGAAGTGCACGACCCGACCACCCATGTCACTGTCCTTTCCTCGAGAACGGGCATGCAGCCTCCCACCGCGACGCGTGCGGCTCGCCGTCTGGACGGGTGGACTGTCGGCGGTCGCGGCTAACCTGCCGTCGTGAGTTCCCAGACCGACGAGCAGGCCCGCGAGCGGCACGCGCAGCTGGCCACCGAGGTGGCCGACCACCAGTTCCGGTACTACGTGCTGGACGCGCCCGTCATCTCCGACGGCCAGTTCGACGAGCTCTGGCAGCAGCTGCTCGCGCTCGAGGAGGAGCACCCCGAGCTGGCCACGCCGGACTCGCCCACCCAGCGGGTCGGGGGCACGTTCTCCACCGAGTTCACTGCGTACCAACACCTCGAGCGCATGCTGTCGCTGGACAACGCGTTCTCCGTCGACGACCTGCGCACCTGGCAGGAGCGGGTCACCAAGGAGGTCGGCGAGAACCTCCACTACCTGTGCGAGCTCAAGATCGACGGGCTGGCGGTGAACCTGCTCTACGAGGACGGCAGGCTGACCCGGGCCCTGACCCGCGGTGACGGCCGGACCGGCGAGGACATCACGCTCAACATGCGGACCCTCGACGAGGTGCCCGAGCGGCTCACCGGCACCGACGACTTCCCGGTCCCGAAGCTGGTCGAGGTGCGCGGCGAGGTCTACTTCCGGCTGGAGGACTTCGAGAAGCTGAACGCGGCGCTGGTCGACGCGGGCAAGCCGCCGTTCGCGAACCCCCGCAACACCGCGGCCGGGTCGCTGCGGCAGAAGGACCCGCGGGTCACCGGCTCGCGGAACCTGAAGCTGATCTGCCACGGCCTGGGCAAGCGGGAAGGGTTCACCCCCCGGACGCAGTCCGAGGCCTACGACGCGCTGGTCGCGTGGGGGCTGCCGATCTCCCCGCGCACCACGGTGCTGCAGGGCATCGAGCGCGTGATCGAGTTCGTCGAGCACTGGGGCGAGCACCGGCACGACGTCGAGCACGAGATCGACGGCGTGGTCGTCAAGGTCGACGAGGTCGCCCTGCAGCGCAGGCTCGGCGCCACCTCCCGGTTCCCGCGCTGGGCGATCGCCTACAAGTACCCGCCCGAGCAGGCGACCACGACGCTGCGGGACATCCGGGTCAACGTCGGCCGGACCGGACGGGTCACGCCGTACGCGGTGATGGAACCGGTCAAGGTCGCCGGGTCCACGGTCGAGATGGCCACCCTGCACAACGCCGACGAGGTGCGGCGCAAGGGCGTGCTCATCGGCGACCGGGTCGTGATCCGCAAGGCCGGCGACGTGATTCCCGAGGTGCTGGGCCCGGTCACCGACGTCCGGGACGGCAGCGAGCGCGAGTTCGTCATGCCCACGCACTGCCCGGAGTGCGGGACGGCGCTGGTCCGGCAGAAGGCCGGCGACGTCGACCGGCGCTGCCCGAACGCCCGCTCCTGCCCGGCGCAGCTGCGGGAACGGCTGTTCCACGTGGCCGGCCGGGGCGCGTTCGACATCGAGGGGCTCGGCTACGAGGCGGCCGTCGCCCTGCTGACGTCGGGGGTGCTGACCGACGAGGGCGACGTCTTCGCCCTCACCGAGGACGACCTGCTGCGCACCGACCTGTTCCGGACCAAGGCCGGTGCGCTGTCGGCGAACGGGCGCAAGCTGCTCGCCAATCTGCAGGCGGCGAAGGACCGCCCGCTCTGGCGGGTGCTGGTCGGGCTGTCCATCCGCCACGTCGGCCCGACGGCGGCGCAGGCGCTGGCCCGCGAGTTCGGCTCGATGGAGGCGCTGGAGCTGGCGGCAGCGCGGGCCAGGGAGCGCACCGAGGCGGCGGGTGTCGAGATCGTCTCGGACGGCACGGCGGGCGAGGACGGCGCGCCCGGCGAGGACGCCGGTACGCCCGGCGAGGGCGGCGAGGAGACCGGCACCCCCGGCGGCGGCACCATCGGGGGTGCCGACACACCCGACGAGGGCGGCGCCATCGAGGAGGCCGGCGGGCTCGGGGAGGACGGCACGCCCGACGGCGACGGCGGGCCCGGTGCGCAGGGCGCGGCCGGTTCCGCGGCGCCGGCGACCACCCAGGAAGGCGAGGCCGCCGAGGCGCAGGGTGACGCGGACGCCGCCGTGGCCGAGGCCGGCCGGCAGGAGAAGGCCGCCGCGCGGGCGCGGGCGAAGGCCGTCGCCGAGGCGCTCGCCCCGATCGCGGGCGTGGACGGGGTCGGCCCCACCATCGCGGCCGCGGTCCGGGACTGGTTCTCCGTCGACTGGCACCGCGAGGTCGTCGAGAAGTGGCGGGCCGCAGGCGTCCGGATGGAGGACGAGGTCGACACCTCGGTACCCCGCTTCCTGGAAGGCCTGTCGATCGTGATCACCGGTTCGATGGAGGGCTGGTCCCGGGACGAGGCCAAGGAGGCGATCATGGCCCGGGGCGGCCGGGCCGCCGGGTCGGTGTCGAAGAAGACCGCGTTCGTCGTCGCGGGGGAGGCCCCCGGGTCGAAGTACGACAAGGCGAAGGAGCTCGGCGTGCCGGTACTCGACGAGGTGGGGTTCCGGACCCTGCTCGACCGCGGGCCGGACGCCGCACGGGAGCACGCCGCCTCGGAGTGAGCGGCGCGGCCGAGCGCCGTGGCGGAGTGAAGCGGCGCGGCCGAGCACGACGCTGCGGAGGCTGCGGAGTGAAGGGTACGGCCGAGCACGACGCCGCCGAGCGAACGGTGCGGCCGAGCACGCTGCCGCCGAGTGAAGGGTGCGGTCGAGTGCGCCGCGGCGGTTCGACCGGCACCGGTCGGGCGGGGAGACGGCGCGTCCGGGTGGCGTCGCCGGACGGCACGCCGTGCGTGATCGCCCGCTCACCCGGCGTGTCGCCGTCCGGCGCGGGAACTCCGCCGGACGGCGACACCCCCGCCCGACGAGCGCGCCCGGCCGTCCCCACCCGGGATCCGGCGCCTACTCTCGGGGTCACCGGGCCGTTCGGCCCGGAGCCGGCACGACGAAGCGGGGGAACACGGTGCTGCAGGCGGCACTCAACGGGTCACGGCCGGCGGACGCACATCCCGCCCTCCCGGTGTTGCCCCGCCACCTCGCTCGCGACGCCCGCGCGGTCGCCCGGCTCGGCGTCACCTCGGTGCACGTCCACCCGCGCGACGACAGCGGTGCGGAGACGCTGGACCCGGCCGTCATCGGGGACGTGGTGGCACTCATCCGGCAGGAGGCGCCCGGCGTCGAGATCGGTGTGCCGACCGGGCGCTGGATCGTGCCCGACCCGCAGGACCGGGTCGAGACCGTGCGGGCCTGGGGGCGGCTCGGATCCGGCAAGCCCGACGTGTGCGGGGTGAACGTGCACGAGCTCGGCTGGACCGACGTCTGCCAGGCCGCATGGTCGGTCGGCATCGCCGTCGAGCTGGGCGTCTGGACCAGCGGCGACGCCGTGACCCTCCGCCAGAACGGGTTGCCGCCCGGGACCCGGCGGGTGATCGCCGAGTCGACCGTCGTCGACCCGGAGACCGCGGTCGCCGAGGGGATCCGCATCCTGCGCGCGCTCGGTCAGCCCCCGGTGCCGGTGCTGCTGCACGGCGAGGAGGAGGGCGCCTGGCCGGTCCTCGAGTACGCGACCCGGGTCAACATCGACACCCGGATCGGGTTCGAGGACGTGCTGGTCCGCCCGGACGGCTGGCTGGCCACCGGCAACGACGACCTCGTCCGGACCGCCCTGTCCATCCGGGTCTGACCGGGGGCTCAGGGCCGCTGCTTCGGCCCTCGACCGCCGGGCCTCAGTGCCGCTGCTTCGGCCCTCGACCGCCGGACCTCAGGCCTTCAGCACGGTCGCGACGATCCCGGCCAGGTGCGCCAGCCGCGCCAGCTCCGAGGGCCGGAACACCGGGCCGCCCGGACGCCCCACCACCAGCGTCTTCGGCGGGGCCCCGGTGCCGAACGGCGCCGCCGCCAGCTCGGTGTCCATCGCTCGCCACGGCTCGGGCACCCAGTGGCTCTCGTCGAGCGCGATCGTCCGGTCCAGCGGCAGCCACGGCAGGTCACCGGTGCGCGTCTCCGGCGCGGTGGAGCTCTCCGCGATCCGGTAGGACCGCCCGAGCTCGCTGACCGCGACGAGGGCCCAGCCGGCCCGGAACAGCCGCGGCACCTCCGCGGTGAGCAGGTCCAGCCCGTGGCCGGGGTTCCCGGCGATCTCGTCGAGCAGCTCCAGCTCGCGGTGCGTGTCCAGCAGGCCGGTGTGCGGGCGGACCGACTCCACCGTCACGCCCGGCACCGACTCGGCGGCGGTGATCAGCACGTCCGGCGGGCGGTTCGCGGACAGCTCGATCGCGATGTCGTCGACGGCCTGCCCGCCGCTGCGCTCGACGACGTCGATGCTGAGGATGTCCGCGCCGGCGCCGCCGAGTGCCGAGGCGACGGCTCCGAGGTTTCCGGGCGTGTCCGGGAGGATGACCCGGAGCAGGAACGACACGAACGGATCCTCTCCCTCGGCGCGGACGCCTTCGCGGCATGCCGGTGACCCCGCGCGGGTGACGACGGCGCCGCCTCCGCGGGTGCGGAGTTCCGGGCGGGAACCGTGATCCTGCCACCCCCGGCGCGCGCCGGTCACCATCTCCCCCCGCCGGTGCGGGCGGGCGGCCGGTCACCGGGGGGCGGCCGGGCGCCGGACCGGCGGGAATAGACTGGATGCGCACCGGCGCACCCGTCCGCCCGCGAGGCGTGTCGGGCGGTGTTCCGGGTGGGCCGCAGCATCGTCGTCGCCGCACCGCCGCCGTCGCGGCTCCGGCCCGGAACGACCGGGCAGCCGGGGCCGCGGACGGCCCCGGGCGCGACTTCCGAATCATCCCGAGGAGGGGCATGACCGCCGATTCCCCCGCTCCGGGCGGGGCCATCACCCGTGACGAGGTCGCGCACCTCGCCCGGCTGGCCCGCCTGGCCGTCACCGAGGAGGAGCTGGACGTGTTCGCCGGCCAGCTCGACGTGATCATCGGGGCGGTGGCCCGGGTCGGGGAGGTCGCCGCCGACGACATCCCGCCGACCTCGCACGCCGTCCCGCTGGAGAACGTCTTCCGGCCCGACGAGCACCGCCCCGGCCTGAGCCAGGAGCAGGCACTCGCCGGCGCGCCCGCCGCCGAGGACGGCCGCTTCATGGTGCCGCGGATCCTGGGGGAGGAGCAGTGAGCGAGCTGATCCGCCTCACCGCAGCCGAGCTCGCCGAGAAGATCCACTCGCGGGAGGTCTCCGCGGTCGAGGCCGCGCAGGCCCACCTGGACCGGATCGCCGCCGTCGACGGCCGGGTGCATGCCTTCCTGCACATCGGCAGCGAGGCCGCGCTGGCCTCCGCCGAGCGGGTCGACGCCGCGCTCGCCCGTGGTGCCGCGCCGGCGTCGCCGCTGGCCGGGGTGCCGCTGGCGCTCAAGGACGTGTTCACCACCTCGGACATGCCCACCACCTGCGGGTCGAAGATCCTCGAGGGCTGGCAGCCGCCGTACGACGCGACCGTGACCGAGCGGCTGCGCGCGGCCGGGGTCACCGTCCTCGGGAAGACGAACATGGACGAGTTCGCGATGGGCTCGTCGACCGAGCACTCGGCGTACGGCGTCACCCGCAACCCGTGGGACACCACGCGGGTCCCCGGCGGGTCCGGCGGCGGGTCGGCGGCCGCGCTGGCCGCCTACGAGGCGCCGCTGGCGATCGGCACCGACACCGGCGGCTCGATCCGCCAGCCGGCCGCCTTCACCGGCACCGTCGGCGTCAAGCCCACCTACGGCGGGGTCTCCCGCTACGGCCTGGTCGCCTGCGCGTCGTCGCTGGACCAGGCCGGCCCGTGCGCGCGCACCGTGCTGGACGCGGCGCTGCTGCACGAGGTGATCGCCGGGCACGACCCGCGGGACTCGACGTCGATCGACCGCCCGGTGCCCGACGTCGTCGCGGCCGCCCGCAGCGGTGCGCGCGGGGACCTGTCCGGGCTGCGCGTGGGCGTCGTCCGGGAGCTGGGCGGTGAGGGCTACCAGCCGGGCGTGCGCGCCGCGTACGAGGCGTCGCTGCGGCTGCTGGAGAAGCTCGGCGCCGAGATGGTCGAGGTGAGCTGCCCGCACTTCGAGTACGGGCTGGCCGCCTACTACCTGATCCTGCCGAGCGAGGTGTCGTCGAACCTGGCCCGGTTCGACGCCATGCGCTACGGCCTGCGCGCCGCCGAGGGCCGCAGCGCCGAGGAGGTCATGGCGAACACCCGCGAGCAGGGCTTCGGCGCCGAGGCCAAGCGCCGGATCATGCTCGGCACCTACGCGCTGTCGAGCGGCTACTACGACGCCTACTACGGCCAGGCGCAGAAGGTCCGCACGCTGATCAGCCGGGACTTCGCGAAGGCGTTCGAGCAGGCCGACGTCCTGGTGTCGCCGACCACCCCGACGGTGCCGTTCCCGATCGGGGACAAGGTCGACGACCCGCTGGCCATGTACCTCAACGACCTGGCCACGATCCCCACCAACCTCGCCGGGGTCACCGGCATGTCGGTGCCGTCCGGCCTGGCCGACGGGCTGCCGGTCGGGCTGCAGGTGATGGCGCCCGCGCTGGGCGAGGCCGTCATGTACCGCGTCGGGGCCGCCTTCGAGGCCGCCCGCGACGCCGACGAGGGCGGACCGCTGATCGCCCGGGTTCCGGAGGTGTCCGCATGACCGCGGCTGTCGAGCTCGTCGACTTCGACGACGTCGTCGCCCGCTTCGATCCGGTGATGGGCATCGAGGTGCACGTGGAGCTGTCCACGACCACCAAGATGTTCTGCGGCTGCCCGACCGGGTTCGGCGCCGAGCCCAACACCCAGGTCTGCCCGGTGTGCCTGGGGCTGCCCGGGGCGCTGCCGGTCGTCAACCGGGCCGCGGTGGAGTCCGCGATCCGGATCGGGCTGGCCCTGAACTGCGAGATCGCCCCGTGGGGCCGGTTCGCCCGGAAGAACTACTTCTACCCGGACATGCCGAAGAACTTCCAGACCTCGCAGTACGACGAGCCGATCGCCACCGACGGGTTCCTGGACCTGACCCTCGACGACGGCGAGGTCGTCCGGATCGGGATCGAGCGCGCGCACATGGAGGAGGACACCGGCAAGTCGCTGCACGTCGGCGGCGCCGACGGCCGGATCCACGGTGCCGACCACTCGCTGCTCGACTACAACCGGGCCGGCGTCCCGCTGATCGAGATCGTCACGAAGATGATCCCCGACACCGGCGCCCGCGCGCCCGAGGTCGCCCGCGCCTACGTCACCGCGCTGCGTGACCTGATGAAGTCCCTGGGCGTCTCGGACGTCCGGATGGACCAGGGTTCGATGCGCGCCGACGTGAACCTCTCGCTGTCGCCGCGCGGGTCCGGCCTGCTGGGCACCCGCACCGAGACGAAGAACGTCAACTCGCTGCGGTCGGTGGAGCGTGCGGTCCGGCACGAGATGAGCCGGCAGGCCGCCGTGCTCGACGCCGGCGGCGAGATCGTGCAGGAAACCCGGCACTTCGACGAGCAGACCGGGCACACCCGCGCCGGGCGCCGCAAGGAGACCTCGGAGGACTACCGGTACTTCCCGGAGCCCGACCTGGTCCCGATCGCCCCGTCGAGCGAGTGGATCGAGCAGCTGCGCGGCACCCTGCCGGAGCTGCCGTGGGAGCGGCGCCGCCGGATCCAGGCCGAGTGGGGCGTGTCCGACGAGGAGATCCGCGACCTGGTCAACGCGGGCGCGCTCGACCTGGTCGAGGCGACCGTCGCGGCCGGGGCGCCGTCCCAGGAGGCCCGGTCCTGGTGGGTCTCCTACCTGGCCCAGCAGGCCAACGCCCGCGAGATCGAGCCGGCCGACCTGCCGATCACCCCGGAGCAGGTCGCGCGGGTGATCGAGCTGGTCTCGGCCGGGGAGCTGACGAATAAGCTCGCCCGGCAGGTCGTCGACGGCGTGCTCGCCGGCGAGGGCTCCCCGGACGAGGTGGTCGCCGCCCGCGGCCTGAAGGTCGTCTCCGACGAGGGTGAGCTGGTCGCCGCCGTCGACGCGGCCCTGGCCGAGCAGCCCGACGTCGTGGAGAAGATCCGCGGCGGGAAGGTCCAGGCGGCCGGCGCGATCGTCGGGGCGGTCATGAAGGCCACCCGCGGGCAGGCCGACGCCAAGCGGGTGCGGGAGCTGGTGATCGAGCGCTGCGCGCCCGTGAGTGGTTAGGAGGGCCTGGACCCTCCTAACCACTCACAGGGCGAAGACCTATCCACAGGCTGCGAAGTCGCGGGGTCCGACGGGCCGATCCGGTCGCACAGTCTTCCCATGCGAACGAATCGGCCCGTCGTCCCCCGAGCCGTCCGCGACGGCGGCCGCGACGGCGAGTGGCGTCACCTGCTGCTTGCCCAGGCCGGGATGGTGCACATCGAGCAGCTCCGAACCCTCGGGCTGACGAAGGACGACGTGCTGGCCCAGGTGGCGGCCGGCCGCTGGAACGGATTCGTCCGTGCGGTGTACGCGACCTTCACCGGTCCGCTGCCTCGCGAGTCGCTCATTGCCGGGGCACTCCTCTACGGCGGCCCCGTCGCCGTGCTGAGTCACCGGACCGCGGCCGAGGAGTGGGGGCTGGTTCCCGTGGTGGCGGGGCCGGTCCACCTCACGGTGCCCTACACCTCGTCGGCCGTCTGCCAACCCGAGATCGTGGTTCACCGTTCCCGCGCCCACCGGCACATCGCCGTCAAGACGCACCCGCCGCGGACCTCTCGGGCGGACACGGCGATCGATCTCGCCGTCGAGGAACCGTCTGCACGCGAAGCGCGCGGCGTGCTCCTGTCCTTGCTCACCGGCGGGCGGGTGTCGCCGCTCGAGGTCGAGCAACGCCTCGTCGAACGTCCACCTCGCCGGTACCGCCGCGCAATGGAATCCGCGATCCGGACGGTGCGCGACGGAGTGCAGTCGGCACTGGAGGACCTCTATCTGACGGCGGTGGAGCAGGCGCACGGTCTGCCGGTGGGCCGGAGACAGACACCGTTCTCGGTGGACGGGATCACCTGCTGGGAGGACGTCACGTACGACGACAGCGGATGTGCACTCACCGTCAGACTCGACGGCCGCACCCATCTGCGTGCCGACGTGGCCTTCCGGGACCGGCGCCGGGACAACGCGGCAGAGCTCCGTGGCCGGTCCCGGCTCGTGTTCGGCTGGCGCGATCTGGCGTCGGATCCGTGCGCTGCAGCCTGGGACATCGCTGCCGTCCTGCATCGGCGAGGGTGGACGGGGCAGCTGAGGCCGTGCAGCGACTGCGTCGCCCGTGAGTGGTTCCGAGGGTCAGAGCCCGCCTAAGTACTCACGGGCGGCTACGCCGCCGACTCCCCGCCCCCCGCAGGCGGCTGGATCCGCACCACGCG
Source organism: Pseudonocardia sp. C8 (assembly GCF_014267175.1). Taxonomy (NCBI): domain Bacteria; kingdom Bacillati; phylum Actinomycetota; class Actinomycetes; order Pseudonocardiales; family Pseudonocardiaceae; genus Pseudonocardia; species Pseudonocardia sp. C8. The sequence continues at coordinate 4,400,650 of NZ_JACMTR010000002.1, read as the reverse complement.
GTCGTCCGTGCGGCCGGGCGCGGCGCCGTCGCGGTTGACCGTGCCCAGCCACAGCAGCCCGTCCGGGGCGACGGCGACCGGGCCGATCGACCCGTAGACGCCTTGCAGCACCGGCATCGGGTCGCCGGTGAAGGTGCCGTCCTGGCCCGGGGTCAGCACGAACAGCGCCCCGGCGGTCCGCTGGGCGACGACGAGGGTCCCCGGCAGGACGGTGCACCCGGCGACACCGGGGCGGTCCGGCCACGTCCACGCCGGTGCGCCGAGCCGGCCGGGGGAGACCCGGTACAGGACGTCGCGCCCCGGCGTCCGGTCGGTCACCCAGGTCGTCCGCGCGGCCGGGTCGACGCACACCCCGCCCGGCGCGGCCAGCCCCCGGGCCAGCACCGGCGACGCCGGGTCCGGGTTGCCGGGCGCAGGGCGCCCGAGCGTGTCGATCCGCAGCACCGCGCCGGCCAGCGGGCCGGCGCCCGCACCGGTGGCGACGACCAGCGCCGACCCGTCGACGGCGAGCGCGCCCCCGCCGTTCGGCAGCCCGGTGAGCACCGGCTTCGGCGGTTCCCCCGGCGCGATCCGCAGCACCTGGCCCCCCGACGGCGTGCCGGCGAGCACGTAGACGAGGCGGTCCTCGGCGTACCCGGGGGAGAGCACCAGACCGCTGATCCCGGTGGCGGGATCGACCGGGACGGTCGCCACCGGCGCCGGGTCGGCGCCTTTCCGGACCTGCAGCACCCGGCCCGTGCGGCGCTCGGCGACGAGGGCCCGATCCCCGGGCGGCAGTACGGCGACGGCGCCGACGGGACCGAGGCAGGCCGCGACGACCTGCGGGTCGGGGTCCTCGCAGGGCCCGGGCGGCGGCTGCGCCCCGGGCTGCTGGGGCGGCGCCGGGCCGGACGACGGTGGCTCCTCGGTCGGCGCCAGCTCCGGCGGCCCGCCCAGCTCGCCCTCGCCCTCGGCCTTCGGCCGCCACTCCCGCGCACCCTGGTCGGGGAACGTCGCACAGCCGGACACGAGCACCAGCGACGCGAGCAGCGCCGCGACCAGCAGCGTCAGGCGGGCGGTCACACCGGCCACGCTAGGCGGCCCGGCGTGAGCGGCAGGTGAGTACGGTCGCGGGACATGAGCCCTGTGACCGTTCTGGTGCCGCACGCCCAAGGAGCCGAGATCCTGTCCGAGGTGGACGGCCTGCATCCGGTCGTCTACGACCCGGAGAAGCCGCTGCCCGACGAGGCCGCCACCGCCCGGGCCCTGGTCGCCCCGTTCCTCGCGAGCTCGGATGCGGTGGAGCTGACCACGACGATGCCGCAGCTGGAGATCGTGCAGCTGCTCACCGCCGGGGCCGAGGCGTGGATCGGGCGGCTGCGCGACGGCATCGCCCTCTCCGACGGCCGTGGTGCCCACGGCGGCGCCACCGCCGAGTGGGTGGTATCGGTGCTGCTGGCCGTCTACAGGCACCTGGACCGGTTCGTCCGCGCCCAGGACCGCGGCGTCTGGGACTACCACCAGACCGAGGAGCTCGCCGGGAAGCGGATCCTCCTGGTCGGGGCCGGCGACGTCGGGGAGAAGACCCGGGCCCGGCTCGCCCCGTTCGACGTCGAGGTCACGATGGTCGGCCGCACCGCCCGCGACGGCGTGCACGGCTGGGACGAGCTGCCCCGGCTGCTCGGCGAGCACGACGCCACCGTGGTCGTCGTCCCGCTGACCGACGAGACCCGGGGCATGATCGACGCCGAGTTCCTGGCCGCCATGCCGGACGGCGCGCTGCTGGTCAACGGGGCCCGCGGCCCGGTCTGCGACACCGACGCGCTGCTCGCGGAGCTGCAGTCCGGCCGGATCCGCGCGGCCGTCGACGTCACCGACCCGGAGCCGCTGCCCGAGGGACATCCGCTGTTCTCCGCACCGGGCCTGCTGCTGACCCCGCACGTCGGCGGGAGCGTGCCGCTGGCGATGCGCCGCGCGTACGGGGTGGCCGCCGAGCAGCTGGCTGTGTTCGCCCGCGGGGAACGGCCCCCGAACCTCGTCACCGGGGCCTACTAGGGGACTCGCCGGGGGAAACCCCCAGGTCGCCGGGCTGAACGCCGGTAGGGTCCAGGGGTATGAGCGGGCCCACCGAGCACTACGACTGGGGCAGCATCTCCGGCGACGAACCGCGGGAGCGGACCCGGCCGGAGCGCATGCCGGTGCCCGCCCACGTGTCGTCGGACATCGGGCTGCTGATCCTGCGCGTCGTCGTCGGCGGGATCTTCGCCGCGCACGGCGCGCAGAAGGTGTTCGGGTTGCTCGGCGGGCTCGGTCCGGCCGGCACCGCGGCCGCCCTGGACGGGCTGGGGTTCACGACGTTCGCGGGCCCGCTGGCGTGGCTGCTCGGGGTCGGCGAGCTCGCACTGGGCGCGCTGCTCGTGCTCGGCCTGCTGACGCCGTTCGCCGCGGCGGGCCTGCTCGCCGTCAAGCTCGTCGCGATCGTTCTGTCGCTCGGCCCGGGCGGGGTGCCGGCCGTCCCGCTGTTCGCCGCGGACGGCCCGAACTCGCTCGAGCTGCACCTGCTGCTCGGCGCGGGCGCCGCCGCGTTGCTGTTCGCGGGGGCGGGGCGGATCGCGCTCGACGCCGGCCGTACCTACCAGCGCCGCCCGCTGCCGTGGTCGGTGCTCTGCCTGGTCGTCGCGGTGGGCGTGGCACTGCTGGTCCTGTTCGTGCTGCGCACGTGAGCGGCGACGACGCCTGGCTGCGCCCGCTCGCGCGGCGGCTGCGCCGCGAGGTGCGGGTGGCGGCCCGCACGCCGCTGGGCGGGGGCTACGCCTCCGGGGGCGCCGAGCGGATCGACCTGGACGACGGCACGGCCGTCGTCCTCAAGCACGGCGGGCCGGTCGAGGCCGCCGCGCTGCGGGCCGTCGCGGTGGTGAACGGCCCGGTCCGGCTGCCCCGCATGCTCGCCCACGGCGACGGGTGGGTGCTGCTCGCGCACGAGCCGGGTGGCCCGCTGCCGGCCGGCGCCCCGGTCCCGGACGACGTCTGGCGGACCCTGGCCCTGGTCCACGCGCACTGGCGGCGGAACCGCCCGCGCGGGGTGCCGGTCGTCGACGCCGGCTGGTGGGAACGGCTGTGCGGGCTGGCCTCCGAACGGCTGCGGTCGGCGGCCGACCGGACCGGGGCGCGGGCCTACCTCGACGCGGACGCGGCCGTCCGCGCCTGGGCCCGCGACGACCGCGTCGGGCTGGCGCTGCGGGTGCTGCCGCGCACCCTGTGCCACGGCGACGCGCACCGCGCCAACATCCACACCGGACCGGGCGGCGCGCTGCTGCTGGACTGGGGGAACGCGCGCGTCGCCGCCGGGTCGCTGGACACGGTCGTCCTCACCGCACCGCCGGACGACGGCCCCGCGGACGCCGCACCGGCAGCGGTCCCGGCGCTGTACCGGGACACGCTGCACGAGGCGCTCGGCGCCCCCGACCCGCCCGCGATGGTCGCGGTCGAGGCGGTGTGGGCGCGGGCGCAGGCGCACGTCCAGTACCTGCCGTTCGCGGCCGACCACCAGGGGCCGGACCGGGTCGCGTCGATGGTGCGGGTGGCGGCGGCCGCGGTCGACGAGCTGGGCGATCTGCTCGCGAGCGCCCGCCGCTGACCGCCGGCCGGGATCAGCGCCCGACGTTGCGTTGCAGGTGCGCCGGGTACCGCTCCCCGGCGACGGTCGCGGCCGCGGACTCGATCTCCGCCAGCTCCCCGGCCGAGAGCTCCAGCGACGCGGCCTCGACGTTCTCCTCCAGGTAGCGGCGCCGCTTCGTCCCCGGGATCGGGACGACGTGCTCGCCCCGGCCCTGCACCCAGGCCAGCGCGAGCCGGCCGGGCGTCACGCCCCGGCGCGCGGCGATCACCGTGAGCGCCTCGACGATGGCCAGGTTCGCGGTCAGGTTCTGGTCGCTGAACCGGGGCAGGCCGCGGCGCATGTCGCCCTCGGCGAGCTGGCCGGTCGAGGTGATCGCGCCGGTGAGGAAGCCGCGGCCGAGCGGCGAGAACGGCACGATCCCGACGCCGAGCTCGGCACACACCGGCGCGACCGACTCCTCGATGCCCCGCGTCCACAGGGACCACTCCGACTGGACCGCCGCGGGCGGGTGCACGGCGTGCGCCCGGCGGACGGTCTCGGCGCTGCACTCGGACAGGCCGTAGTGCCGGATCGTGCCGGCCTCGATCAGCTCGACGAGCGCGCCGACGGTCTCCTCGATCGGCGTGTCCGGGTCGACCCGGTGCTGGTAGTAGAGATCGATGTGGTCGACGCCGAGGCGGCGCAGCGATTCCTCGACGCACCGTCGCACGTACGCGGGGTCACCCTGCGCGGCCTGGGCCCCCGACGCGTCACGCACGATCCCGAACTTGGTCGCGAGCACCACCCGGTCCCGGCGGCCGGCGATCGCGCGCCCGACGAGCTCCTCGTTGGCGCCGTCGCCGTAGACGTTCGCGGTATCGAGCAGGGTGACGCCGAGGTCGAGCGCGCGGTGGATCGTCGCGATCGACTCGGCCTCGTCGCCGGCGCCGTAGCTCTGGCTCATGCCCATGCAGCCGAGTCCCTGCGCGGAGACGGTCAGCGAGCCGAGCGTCCTGGTTCCGAGGGCCATGGCGGCCACCCTAGGGAACGCGCCGGACCGCCCCCGTGTCGGCGCTCGTCGCCAGGTGCGCGTAGGCCCGCAGCGCCTTGCTCACCGGGCGCTGTCGGTCCTTCGGCTGCCACGGCCGCTCGCTCGCCTCCATCTTGGCGCGGCGGTCGGCGAGCACGGCGTCGTCGACCAGCAGCTCCAGCGAGCGGGCGCGGACGTCGAGCCGGATCCGGTCGCCGTTCTCGACCAGGCCGATCGTCCCGCCGTCGGCCGCCTCGGGCGAGATGTGGCCGACCGAGATGCCGGACGACCCGCCGGAGAACCGGCCGTCGGTGATCAGCGCGCACACCTTGCCGAGGCCCGCTCCCTTGAGGAACGCGGTCGGGTGCAGCATCTCCTGCATCCCCGGCCCGCCGGACGGGCCCTCGTAGCGGATGACGAGCACGTCGCCGGGCGTGATCTCCTTGTTGAGGATCGCCGAGACCGCCTCCTCCTGGCTCTCCAGGACGACGGCCGGGCCCTCGAACTGCCAGATGTCCTCCGGGATCCCGGCGGTCTTGATGACCGCGCCGTCGACGGCCAGGTTGCCGCGCAGCACGGCGAGTCCGCCGTCGGCGGAGTAGGCGTGCTCGACGTCGCGGATGCACCCGCCGGCCGCGTCGAGGTCCAGGGAGGACCAGCGGTTCTCGGTCGAGAACGCCTCGGTGGTCCGGACCCCGCCCGGCGCCGCGTGGTAGAGCTCGATCGCCGTCCCGGACGGGTTCTCCGCGCGGACGTCCCACTCGGAGAGCCACTGCGCCAGCGACGGCGAGTGGACACTGTGGACGTCCTCGTGGAGCAGCCCGCCGCGCCACAGCTCGCCCAGGATGGCGGGGATGCCGCCGGCCCGGTGGACGTCCTCCATGTGGTAGTCGGAGTTCGGGGCCACCTTGGACAGGCACGGGACCCGGCGCGAGACCTCGTCGATGGCGGCGAGGTCGAAGTCGATCTCGCCTTCCTGCGCGGCGGCCAGGATGTGCAGCACGGTGTTCGTCGAGCCGCCCATCGCGACGTCGAGCGCCATCGCGTTCTCGAACGCCGCGCGGGTCGCGATGTTGCGCGGCAGCGCGGACGCGTCGTCGTCCCGGTACCAGCGGGTGGCCAGGTCCATCACGGTCCGGCCGGCGTTCAGGAACAGCTCGCGGCGCGCGGCGTGGGTGGCCAGAGTGGACCCGTTGCCGGGTAGCGAGAGCCCCAGCGCCTCGGTCAGGCAGTTCATCGAGTTCGCGGTGAACATGCCCGAGCACGACCCGCAGGTCGGGCAGGCGGAGCGCTCCACCTCGGTCAGGCCGGCGTCGTCCACCTCGGACGACGCCGACGCGGCGATCGCGGTGATCAGGTCGGTGGGTGCCTGCGCGACCCCGCCGACGACGACCGCCTTGCCGGCCTCCATCGGCCCGCCGGACACGAAGACGGTGGGGATGTTGAGCCGCATCGCGGCGTTCAGCATCCCGGGCGTGATCTTGTCGCAGTTGGAGATGCAGACCAGCGCGTCCGCGGCGTGCCCGTTGACCATGTACTCGACGGCGTCGGCGATGATCTCGCGCGACGGCAGCGAGTAGAGCATCCCGCCGTGCCCCATGGCGATGCCGTCGTCGACGGCGATCGTGTTGAACTCCCGCGCGATCCCGCCGGCCTCCTTCACCGCACCGGCGACGAGGTCACCCATGTCCTTGAGGTGCACGTGGCCGGGCACGAACTGGGTGTAGGAGTTGGCGATGGCGACGATCGGCTTGCCGAAGTCGTCGTCGCCCATCCCGGTGGCGCGCCAGAGCGAGCGCGCTCCGGCGGCGTTGCGGCCGTGGGTGGTGACGCGGGAACGCAGGGCGGGCATGTGGTCGGGTCTCCAGCGGGTGTCGGGTCGGGGACGGCCGGGGCCGGTCGCGCGGTGACGCCGGGTGGGCGCGGCACAGGGGTGGTGGGCGCGCGGGCCGGCCCGGGATCGGCGCGCGGCGGCCGGCGGGACGGGTCCGCGCCCCGGGCCGCGCGCGTGCAGGTCGCCCGTAACGGTACGCCCCGCGGCGCCGGGCCCGGACCGGGGACGCCGGCCCGTGCAGCCGGCGACAGTGTCTGCGAGCCCGGCGACAGAGCCCACGAGATGCGGCCCCGTCGCGAGACGTGGTCCGAGGCGCCGCGGCGCGGTCCGGCGAGCGAGCCGGTGGCGTTCAGCCCCCGGTCGGGTCGGCGACCCTGCCGGCGCTGGCGAGCGACAGCGCCGGCAGGTCCCGCACCTTCACCGCGGCCAGGGTCAGCTCGGCGTCGTCGGCCAGCACCGCGCTCACCGAGGACCGCTTCCCCAGCCGCAGCCCGCGGACGTCGTCCCACTGCACGGTCCGCGACCCGGTCACGGTCCGGACGGTGAGCGAGTCGGGGTCGACGGTCGTCCGGGTCCGCAGGACCCAGACCGCGATCCCGGCCGGGACGACCAGCGCCAGCCAGAAGTACGGCACGCTGAACAGCAGCGGCAGCCCGCCGACGACGGCGACCAGCGCGACCACGATCGTCAGCCGGGACGGCTTGAACACGAGGGCGCGGGCGCCCTCGCGAACCTGGCGGCCCTCGTTCCGGACCCGGGGCGTGGCCGCGACACCGAGGTCCACATCGCGGGACGGCGCGGGTGCGGGGGTGGGGTCGCCCGCCCGTGTGACGTGGTCGGCCTCGCGATCGTCGGTGCTGCTCACGTCCCCAGTGTGACACCGCCGGACGGCCGGTTCACGGCCCGGATGCGCGGGGCCGATTGACGCCGCGCGTGGGATCCGTGCTAGCGTCGCCGCCATGTTCGCCGTTCGAATTACCGTACTTCCCGGGCGCGTCGCCGCCTGAGTTCGACGTACTCGAACGCACCCGACGACGCGCTCACCCTCGCACCAGCCCACCGGGCGGCGGGGGCTTTTTTGTGTCCAGCACAGGCTCTGATCGACAAATACGATCTCCAGCGAGGCAGACCGAGATGACCACCGCCCCCTCCAAGTCCGGCTCGACCGGCCCGAAACCGGGCCCGCCCCCGGGCCGGGCCGCGGCGCCGCGGACCGAGTCCCCCCGCGGCGACGCGACCGTGCCGGGCCCGCGGATCGTCGACGAGCCCATGACGGGCGCCCAGTCCCTGGTGCGCTCGCTCGAGGAGATCGGCTGCGAGGTGGTCTTCGGGCTTCCCGGCGGCACCATCCTGCCGGCGTACGACCCGCTGCTGGACTCGACGAAGGTGCGGCACATCCTCGTCCGGCACGAGCAGGGCGCCGGGCACGCCGCCACCGGCTACGCGCAGGCCACCGGCAAGGTCGGGGTCTGCATGGCGACGTCCGGGCCGGGGGCCACGAACCTGGTCACCCCGATCGCGGACGCCCACATGGACTCGGTGCCGCTCGTGGCCATCACCGGCCAGCAGACCCGGGCGCTGATCGGCACCGACGCCTTCCAGGAAGCCGACATCACCGGCATCACCATGCCGGTGACCAAGCACAACGTGCTGGTGACCGACCCGGCGGAGATCCCGCGGGCGATCGCCGAGGCGTTCCACCTGGCGTCCACCGGCCGGCCCGGGCCGGTCCTGGTGGACATCCCGAAGGACGTGCTGCAGGAGCAGACCACGTTCTCCTGGCCCCCGGCACTGCAGCTGCCCGGCTACCGGCCGACGACCCGGCCGCACGGCAAGCAGATCCGGGAGGCCGCGCGGCTCATCCGCGAGTCCCGCAAGCCGGTGCTCTACGTCGGCGGCGGGGTGCTCAAGGCGGAGGCGGCCGCGGAGCTGCGGGAGCTGGCCGAGCTGACCGGTGCACCGGTCGTCACCACGCTGATGGCGCGCGGGGTGTTCCCGGACAGCCACCCGCAGCACCTGGGCATGCCCGGCATGCACGGGACGGTGGCGGCGGTCGCGGCGATGCAGCGCTCCGACCTGCTCGTCGCGCTCGGCTCCCGGTTCGACGACCGGGTCACCGGCAAGCTGGAGAGCTTCGCGCCGGACGCGAAGATCGTGCACGCCGACATCGACCCGGCGGAGATCTCCAAGAACCGGCGGGCGGACGTCCCGATCGTCGGTGACTGCAAGGAGGTCATCACCGAGCTGATCGAGGCGGTCCGGGCCGACCGGGCCGAGCAGGGCGCGCCGGACCTGTCGGCCTGGTGGAAGCAGGTCGGCGGGCTGCGCGACCGGTACCCGCTCGGCTACACCGAGCCGGCCGACGGCTCGCTGTCGCCGGAGTACGTCATCGAGCGGATCGGCGCCATCGCCGGCCCGGACGCGATCTACGCCGCCGGCGTCGGCCAGCACCAGATGTGGGCGGCACAGTTCGTCAAGTACGAGAAGCCGCGCACCTGGCTGAACTCCGGCGGCCTCGGCACGATGGGCTACGCGGTGCCGGCCGCGATGGGCGCCAAGGTCGGCGAGCCGGAGACCGTCGTCTGGTGCATCGACGGCGACGGCTGCTTCCAGATGACCAACCAGGAGCTGGCCACCTGCGCGATCGAGGGCATCCCGATCAAGGTCGCCGTGATCAACAACGGCAACCTGGGGATGGTCCGGCAGTGGCAGAACCTGTTCTACGGCGAGCGGTACTCCAACACCGACCTCAACACGCACAAGCTGCGCATCCCGGACTTCCCGATGCTGGCCGAGTCCATGGGCTGCGTGGGGCTGCGGGTCGAGTCCAAGGAGGACGTCGACCGGGTCATCCACCAGGCCATGGAGATCAACGACCGGCCGGTCGTGGTCGAGTTCGTGGTCGGTGCAGACGCCCAGGTGTGGCCGATGGTCGCCGCCGGCACCAGCAACGACGAGATCAAGGTGGCCCGGGACATCCGGCCCGAGTACGACGACGACGACCTGGCCGCGTCCGTGGAGGACGTCGCGAACGTCGCCGGGAAGGCCCTGGAGGGCGACAAGTGAGCGAGCTGCACACCCTCTCGGTCCTGGTCGAGGACAAGCCGGGTGTCCTGGCCCGGGTCGCCGGGCTGTTCTCCCGCCGCGGATTCAACATCAACTCGCTGGCGGTCGGGCCCACCGAGCACCCCGACGTCTCCCGCATGACGATCGTCGTCGAGGTCGACGAGCTCCCGATGGAGCAGGTCACCAAGCAGCTCAACAAGCTCATCAACGTGATCAAGATCGTCGAGCTGGAGCCGGGGACGTCGGTCCAGCGCGAGCTGCTGCTGGTCAAGGTCCGGGCCGACGCCACCGTGCGCAGCCAGGTGCTGGAGACGGTGCAGATGTTCCGGGCCAAGGTCGTCGACGTCTCCCCGGAGGCCGTCACGATCGAGGCCACCGGCACCGCGGACAAACTGAACGCCCTGCTGCGGATGCTCGAGCCGTACGGGATCCGCGAGATGGTCCAGTCGGGGATGGTCGCCGTCGGGCGCGGCCCCCGCTCCATCACCGCCGCGGCCGTCCGCTAGACAGACCTCGATACGCACACCCCCGAGAGGAACGAATCCTTCCGTCATGAGTGTCAACATCTACTACGACGCCGACGCCGACCTGTCGATCATCCAGGGCCGCAAGGTCGCCGTGATCGGCTACGGCTCCCAGGGGCACGCGCACTCGCTGTCCCTGCGTGACTCCGGGGTCGAGGTCAAGATCGGTCTGCCGGAGGGGTCCAAGTCCCGTCAGAAGGCTGCCGACGAGGGCCTCGAGGTCGTCACGCCGGCCGAGGCCTCCGCCTGGGCCGACCTGATCATGGTCCTCGCGCCGGACACCAAGCAGCGGGCGATCTACGAGCAGGACATCGCGCCGCACCTGAAGGCCGGCGACGCGCTGTTCTTCGGCCACGGCTTCAACATCCGCTACGAGCTGATCAAGCCGCCGGCCGACGTCGACGTCGCGATGGTCGCCCCGAAGGGCCCGGGCCACCTGGTCCGCCGCCAGTTCGTCGACGGCAAGGGCGTCCCGGCCCTGATCGCCGTCGAGCAGGACGCCACCGGCAACGCCAAGGCGCTCGCCCTCTCCTACGCGGCCGGGATCGGCGGCGCCCGCGCGGGCGTCATCGAGACCACCTTCAAGGAGGAGACCGAGACCGACCTGTTCGGCGAGCAGGCCGTGCTCTGCGGCGGTGCCGCGGCGCTGGTCCAGACCGGTTTCGAGGTGCTGACCGAGGCGGGCTACGCCCCCGAGATCGCCTACTTCGAGTGCCTGCACGAGCTCAAGCTGATCGTCGACCTCATGTACGAGGGCGGCATTGCCAACGAGCGTTTCTCGATCTCCGACACCGCCGAGTACGGCGACCTCACCCGCGGCCCGCGGGTGATCACCCCCGAGGTGAAGGAGAACATGAAGGCCATCCTCGCCGAGGTCCAGGACGGGACCTTCGCCCGCGAGTGGGTCGCCGAGGACGAGGCCGGCCGGCCGAACTTCACCAAGCTGCAGCAGCAGGGCCAGGACCACCCGATCGAGCAGGTCGGCGAGAAGCTGCGCGGTCTGATGAGCTGGGTCGGCGAGAAGGCCAAGTAGGAAGATGAGCTCGCGGGCCGGACGGCCCGCGGACGTCTGACCCGGGCGCACCCACTCGGGCAGGCACACGTGGAACCCCCGCACCGGCACACCGGGCGGGGGTTTCCCGTGTAACGGGGCATCGGCCGACGCCGACGCCTCCGCCGACCGACCGGCTGGCTCTAGGATGGAGCCAGTCCCGACCCCGTACGACCACCACCCGAGCCCCGGGAGCACGTTCACACCGTGAGCACAGTCGCCACCCCCCTTCGTCCCGTCGTCCTGCTCGCCGAGAAGCTCGCGCCGTCCGCGGTGGAGCAGCTGGGCGACGGCGTCGAGATCCGCCACGTCGACGGCACCGACCGGCAGGCGCTGCTGACGGAGATCGCCGACGCCGACGCGCTGCTGGTGCGTTCCGCGACCCAGGTGGACGCCGAGGTGTTCGCCGCCGCCACCCGGCTGAAGGTCGTCGCCCGGGCCGGTGTCGGCCTGGACAACGTCGACGTCCCGGCCGCGACCGCCCGCGGCGTGATGGTGGTCAACGCGCCGACCTCGAACATCGTCTCCGCCGCCGAGCACGCGATCGCCCTGCTGCTGGCGGCCGCCCGGCGCATCCCGGCCGCGGACGCGTCGCTGCGCCAGGGCCAGTGGAAGCGGTCGGCGTACGGCGGCGTGGAGCTGAACGGCAAGACCGCCGGCATCGTCGGCCTCGGCAAGATCGGGCAGCTGGTCGCGCAGCGGCTGGCCGCGTTCGGCATGAAGCTGGTCGCCTACGACCCGTACATCGCGCCCTCCCGCGCCGCCCAGCTCGGCATCGAGCTGGTCGAGCTCGAGCAGCTGCTGCGGACCGCCGACATGATCACGGTCCACCTGCCGAAGTCGCCCGAGACCGTCGGCCTGATCGGCAAGGACCAGCTCGCGCTCACCAAGCCGGGCGTCCTGATCGTGAACGCGGCCCGTGGCGGCCTGATCGACGAGGTCGCGCTCGCGGAGGCCGTCCGGTCCGGGCACGTGGCCGGCGCCGGGATCGACGTCTACGTCACCGAGCCGACCACCGCCAGCCCGCTGTTCGAGCTGGAGAACGTCGTCGTCACCCCGCACCTGGGGGCCTCCACCGCCGAGGCGCAGGACCGGGCCGGGACGGACGTCGCACGGTCGGTGCAGCTGGCGCTGGCCGGCGAGTTCGTGCCGGACGCGGTCAACGTGCAGGCCCACGGCGCGGTCGGCGAGGAGGTCCGGCCGTGGCTGCCACTGGTGCAGAAGCTGGGCACCACGCTGCACGCCGTCGCGGGGCGCACCCCGAGCTCGGTCACCGTCGACGTGGCGGGCGAGCTGGCAGGCGAGGACGTGTCGGTGCTGTCGCTGGCCGCCCTGCGCGGGGTGTTCACCCACGTCGTCGAGGACCAGGTGACGTTCGTCAACGTGCCCCAGCTCGCCGAGGAGCGCGGGGTCTCGGTCGACCTGACGACCACCCCGGAGAGCGCGAACCACCGCAGCGTCGTGCAGCTGCGCGGCGCCATGCCGGACGGTGAGTCGATCACCGTCTCCGGCACGCTGACCGGCCGGGCCGAGGTGCAGAAGCTCGTCGAGATCAACGGCCGGCACTTCGACCTGCGGGCCGAGGGCGAGGTCATGCTCCTGGAGTACGCCGACCGTCCGGGTGTCATGGGCCGGGTCGGCTCGCTGCTCGGCGAGGCGGCGGTGAACATCGAGGCCGCGCAGATCTCGCAGACCACCGACGGCACCGATGCGATCATGCTGCTGCGGGTGGACCGGCGCATCGACCCGGCGGTGCTGGAGCCGATCGGGGCGTCGGTCGGGGCGCGGACGGTCCGGCTGATCTCGTTCGACGGCTGAGCCATCGGACCCGGCGGCCCCCGAACGGGTGGCGGCCGACCGGCCGGGGGAACCCGGCGCCCGGACGCCGGACCCGTCCGGCCTGGGTACGGCGGCGCGCCGACCGGGTGAGGCGCAGCTCTCACCCGGTCGAGTACGCCCCACCAGGTGGCCAGCCGATGACCCTGCGTCGGCAGGCGGTAGCGTGCGGTCTTGCAGTACGACGAGAGGACGAGGTCATGCGCCTTGCGGTCATCCCTGGTGACGGCATCGGCCCGGAAGTGATCACTGAGGCACTCAAGGTCCTCGGTGAGGTCGCGGGCGACGTGGAGACGACGGAGTACGACCTCGGCGCCTCCCGCTGGCACTCCACGGGAGAGCTGCTCCCCGAGTCGGTGCTGACCGAGATCAAGCAGCACGACGCGATCCTGCTGGGAGCGGTCGGTGACCCGTCGGTGCCCAGCGGCATCCTGGAGCGCGGCCTGCTGCTGCGGCTGCGCTTCGAGCTGGACCATCACGTGAACCTCCGCCCGGCCCGGCTGTACCCGGGCGTGCGCGGCCCGCTGGCCGGCAACCCGGAGATCGACATGGTGGTGGTCCGCGAGGGCACCGAGGGGCCGTACGTCGGCACCGGCGGCCTGCTCCGCAAGGACACCCCGCACGAGATCGCGACCGAGGTCAGCCAGAACACCGCGTTCGGCATCGAGCGGGTCGTGCGCGACGCGTTCGCCCGCGCCCAGCGGCGCCCGCGCAAGCACCTGACCCTGGTGCACAAGACCAACGTGCTGAGCTACGCCGGCGCGCTGTGGTCGCGGATCGTGGAGGAGGTGTCGCTGGAGTACCCCGAGGTGTCGGTGGCCTACCAGCACGTCGACTCGACCACGATCCACATGGTCACCGACCCGGGTCGCTACGACGTGATCGTCACCGACAACCTGTTCGGCGACATCCTCACCGACCTCGCGGCCGCGGTGACCGGCGGCATCGGGCTCGCCGCCAGCGGCAACCTCGACGCGAGCCGGACCAACCCGTCGATGTTCGAGCCGGTGCACGGCTCGGCGCCGGACATCGCGGGCCAGGGGATCGCGGACCCGACGGCCGCGGTGCTGTCCGTGGCGCTGATGCTCGACCACCTGGGCCACCGCGACTCGGCCCGCCGGATCGAGGCGGCGGTCGCGTTCGACCTCGCCACCCGGGACCACTCGGCGACCGGGAACACGTCGTCGATCGGGGACCGGCTGGCCGCGCTGGTGTCCTCGCACGAGGCGCCCGTGAGTGGTTAGCAGGGCCAGAGCCCTCACAACCACTCACGAGTCCGAAGGACCACCTCATGAGTACTCCTGCCCAGGTCCGGGTCCGGTTCTCGCCGTCCCCGACCGGAATCCCGCACGTCGGCCTCATCCGCACCGCCCTGTTCAACTGGGCGCACGCCCGCCACCACGGGGGCACCATGGTGTTCCGCATCGAGGACACCGACGCCCAGCGGGACTCCGCCGAGTCGTACGAGGCCCTGCTCGACGCGCTGAACTGGCTCGGCCTGGACTGGGACGAGGGCGTGGTCAAGGGCGGCCCGCACGGCCCGTACCGGCAGAGCGAGCGCGGCGAGCTCTACGCCGACGCGCTGCGCCGGCTGATCGACGGCGGCGAGGTGTACGAGTCGTTCTCCTCCGCCGAGGAGATCGAGGCCCGGCACCGCGCCGCCGGCCGCGACCCCAAGCTGGGCTACGACAACGCCGACCGCGACCTCACCGAGGACCAGCGGGCCGCGTTCCGGGCCGAGGGGCGCACGCCCGTCTACCGGCTGCGGATGCCCGACCGGGACATCACGTTCACCGACCTGGTCCGCGGGGAGGTCACCTTCCGCGCCGGCCAGGTGCCGGACTTCGTGCTGGCCCGCGGCGACGGCACCCCGCTGTACCCGCTGACCAACCCGGTCGACGACGCCCTGATGGAGATCACGCACGTGCTGCGCGGCGAGGACCTGCTGGCCTCGACGCCGCGGCAGATCGCGCTGCTCGAGGCGCTGGAGCGGGTCGGCATCGGCCACGGGCCCTTCACCTACGCGCACCTGCCGCTGGTGACCGGCGAGGGCAGCCGCAAGCTCTCCAAGCGGGACCCGCAGTCGAACCTGTTCCACTACCGGGACCGCGGGTTCGTGCCGGAGGGGCTGCTCAACTACCTGGCCCTGCTCGGCTGGTCGATCGCCGAGGACCGCGACGTGTTCACGCTCGACGAGATGGTGGCGGCGTTCGACGTCTCCCGGGTGTCGGGCAACGCCGCCAGGTTCGACCTCAAGAAGGCCGAGGCGATCAACGCGGCGCACCTGCGGCTGCTGGCGCCGGAGGACTTCGCGGCGCGGATCGTGCCCTACCTGGAGGCGGAGGGCGTCGCCGTCGGGCCGGAGGAGGAGAAGCTGCTCGCCGCGGCCGCACCGCTGGTCCAGGAGCGCAGCCAGGTGCTCTCCGACGCCGCCCGGATGCTGGCGTTCCTGTTCCGCGACGAGGACACCTTCGCCCCCGACGAGGACGCCGCCGCGAAGAACCTGAACGCCGACGCGGAGCCGGTCCTCACCGCCGCCGTGGCCGGGCTGAGCGAGCTCACCTCGTGGGACGCGGCCGCCATCGAGGAGTCGCTCAAGGCTTCGCTGGTGGACGGCCTGGGCCTCAAGCCACGGAAGGCGTTCGCCCCCGTGCGGGTCGCGATCAGCGGCCGGACCGTGTCGCCCCCGCTGTACGAGAGCATGGAGCTGCTGGGACGGGAGCGCTCGCTCGCCCGCCTGGGGGCCGGTGTCAGGCGCTCTCAGGGCATGGGTTAGAGTACTGGCATCACGGAGATCGGGGCGCGGCCCGCACGCAGTGACCAGACACTGAGTGTGATCAGATACTGAGCGGCTGAGCCCCGATTTTCGGTGGGGTATGGTGTAATTGGCAGCACGACTGATTCTGGTTCAGTTAGTCTAGGTTCGAGTCCTGGTACCCCAGCGGAAACCGCCTCCCGGTTCATCCAGTTCCGCGGATCCCGGTTTCTGACATCGACATCATCTCGTCTCGGCCCCGTCGTCTAGCGGCCTAGGACGCCGCCCTCTCAAGGCGGTAGCGCGGGTTCAAATCCCGTCGGGGCTACTACGCGAGATGTCGCGCACACGACAGATGAATATCGATGTCCCTGGTCCCGTCGTCTAGCGGCCTAGGACGCCGCCCTCTCAAGGCGGTAGCGCGGGTTCAAATCCCGTCGGGACTACCGGAAACGAAGGCCCCCGCTCTCCGGAGCGGGGGCCTTCGTCGTGCGTGGGAGTCGCGCCCGGGCACGCCGGGAACACGGGTTCGGTGCCGTCCGCTGCAGGGTCCGGCACCGATCGGAGGATCACCGCTGTTCGGGAGGAACTGGCTGGATGCTGACGTCGCCGGTCGTGGACGTCGACGTCGGGGTCGGCTGCGGGGTGGTCGGCGGCGGGTTGGACGAGGTGACCGGCGGGGGCGCCGGCGTCGTCACCGGCGGAGGCGGCGGGGGCGCCGGTGCCGGGGTGTCGGACGTCGTCCGCGGCGTGCTGGTCCGCTCCCGGGTCGGCTCCGGTTGCTCCACCGGCTCCTGCTCCTCCGTCGGGGGCGGCGGCGCCACGGTCGTCGTCGGCATCGCCGGCAGCTCGGGGGTCGCGTTGCTCACGTTCCGGTCCTGCGGCCAGAAGAACACCGCGCCCAGCACGGCCACCGCGGCGACGGCCCCACCGGCCCCGATCAGCATGCCGGGGGACCGGCGCGCCAGTGACGGCTCGGGGGAGACGGCCGTGTCCCCGTCGGCGTCGTCGTAGGGGTCGGTGTAGCCGTCGCCGTACAGGGCGGTCGCCGGTTCCGTCCCGCCGTACGCCGGGACGACCGGGACGGGCTGGGTCGGCGGGTCGGCGTCCGCGCCGGTCAGGTGCGCGGTCGGCCCCTCGTCGTACGCCGCCGGTGCGGCGGCGCCGGGCTCCTCCCACGGCAGCGGACCCGGGTCGGGGGCCAGCACGGTCCCGCCGCCCGCGGCGGCCGCGCCGAGCGCGGTCGCCGGCAGGGCGGTCCCGGTGCCGGACGGTGCCGCCGTCACCGGGTCGACCGGGCCCAGCGCCAGGACGGCGCCCTTGCCGATGGCGTTCTTCGGGTCGGCGTCGACCTGCACCGGGCGTTCCAGCTCGGACGACACCAGCTGCGCCACCAGGGGGATCCGCGACGAGCCGCCGACCAGGAGCACGACCGACGGGCCGGACGCGGCCAGCCCGGCCGACGCGATCGCCCGCTGCAGCGCCTCCACCGACTCCTCCAGCCGGGGCCGGATACGGTCCTCGAGGTCGCTGCGGTGCAGGCGCACCGTCGTCCGCACCTCGCCCAGCCACACCGGGATGGACACCTCGGTGTCGGCGGACAGCGCCTCCTTGGCCTCGCGGCACTCGCGCCGCAGCCGGGCCATCTGGGCGAGGACGTCCGGGTCGGCCTCGTCGAGCCCCTCGAACGCCTGCGGCACCGCGTCGCGCACGTGGTCGACGACGGCCTGGTCGAAGTCCGCGCCCCCCAGCTGCTCGACGCCGTCGGGCCGGCCGAGCAGCGTGAACAGCGTCCCGCCGACCACCGTGCCACCGGTGTCGGTCGTGCCGGCGGCCTCCTTGCGGACGACCGCGGCGTCGAACGTCCCACCGCCGAGGTCGTAGACGGCGACGGTCGCGCCGGGTTCGACCCGCTCGTTCGTCGCGTAGTGCAGCGCCGCGGCCTGCGGCTCGGTGAGGAAGGTGACGGCCAGCCCGCGCTCGGCGAGCGCGTCGGCGAACAGGTCGCACTTGTGCGAGCCCCACGACGCGGGATGGGACACCGCCACCCGCTCCGGCGGGCCGCCCTCGACCCGGGAGACGATGTCGACGACGTGCTCGGTGAGCAGCGCGGACAGCTGCTCGGCGGTGAACGAGTGCTCGCCGAGCGGGATCGGGGTCGGGTCGCCGATGCGCCGCTTGAACTCGCGCGCGACGCGGTCCGGTTCGGTCAGCGCGCGCCGCTCGGCCGCGTCGCCGAACAACAGCGAGCCGTCGGCGGCGACGTACACGACGGACGGGACGTCCACCGAGTGGTCGCCGAGGGTGACCATCTCGGGGCCGGACGTGCCGGAGCGCAGGACGGCGGCCGCCGTCCTGGTCGTGCCGACGTCGATGCCCAGCAGGTAACCCGCCGATGTGCTGGTCTGCACTGTCTCCCCGGAATGCACTCCACCGTCGCCACGGGTCCGGCCCGGTGCCGGACCCCCACACGGTAGTGGAGGTGTGATCCCGGACCTCAGGCGAGGCGGTGGTGCAGGGCGTCGGCCGCGGCGAGCAGATCGGCCGCCCACCGCACGCCGGGGCGGCGCCCGATCCGGTCGACCGGCCCGGACACCGACACCGCGGCGACGACCTGGCCGGTGCCGTCCCGGACCGGCGCGGACACCGAGGCGACCCCGGCCTCCCGCTCGGCCACGCTCTGGGCCCAGCCGCGCCGGCGGACGTCGATCAGCACCCGCTCGGAGAAGGTGGCGTCGGCGAGGATGAGCCGCTGGGTCGCCGGGTCGCACCAGGCGGCGAGCACCTTGGCGCCGGACCCGGCCGTCATCGGCAGCCGCGAGCCGACGGGCACCGTGTCCCGCAGCCCGGACGGGGGCTCGGCGTGCGCGATGCAGATCCGGTGGACGCCGTCGCGCCGGTAGAGCTGGACGCTCTCGCCGGTGATGTCGCGCAGCCGGGGCAGGACGCCGGCCGCGGCGTCGAGCAGCGGGTCCGGGCGGCCTCCGGCGAGCTGGCCGAGCGTGGGGCCGGGGTGCCAGCGGCCGTCGGGGGTGCGCAGCAGCATGCCGTGTGCCTCGAGGCCGACGGCCAGCCGGTGCGCGGTCGCGCGGGGCAGGCCGGTGCGCTCACAGAGCTCGGCCAGCCCACAGGGCCCCTCCGCCGTCGCACGGAGCACCCCCACCGCCTTGTCGAGCACGCCGATCCCGCTAGACTGTCCCACGTTCCGATACTAACTTTCCAATATCTGGGAAGTCCACCACGTTGTGACCCACGCGAGAGAAGGAGGCGGCGTGAGCGAAGCGACGACGCCGCGGACGCTGGCCGAGAAGGTCTGGGACCGGCACCTGGTCCGCCGGGGCTCCGGTGACGAGCCGGACCTGCTCTACATCGACCTGCACCTGGTGCACGAGGTCACGAGCCCGCAGGCGTTCGACGGGCTCCGGCTCGCCGGCCGGAAGGTCCGCCGGCCGGACCTGACCCTCGCCACCGAGGACCACAACGTCCCGACCCTCGACGTCCTCGCCCCGATCGCCGACGAGGTCTCCCGGACCCAGGTCGAGACGCTGCGCCGCAACTGCGCCGAGTTCGGCGTGCGGCTGTACCCGATGAACGACCCCGAGCAGGGGATCGTGCACGTCGTCGGCCCGCAGCTGGGCCTGACCCAGCCGGGCACCACGGTGGTCTGCGGCGACTCGCACACCTCGACGCACGGTGCATTCGGCGCGATGGCGTTCGGCATCGGCACCTCCGAGGTCGAGCACGTGCTGGCCACCCAGACGCTGCCGCTCAAGCCGTTCCGGACGATGGCGATCAACGTCAACTCCTCGGACGGCACCCTGCGCCCCGGGGTGACCAGCAAGGACGTCATCCTCGCGGTCATCGCGAAGATCGGTACCGGTGGCGGCCAGGGCCACGTGCTGGAGTACCGGGGCAACGTCATCGAGAACCTCTCGATGGAGGCCCGGATGACGATCTGCAACATGTCGATCGAGGCGGGCGCCCGGGCCGGGATGATCGCCCCCGACGAGACGACGTTCGCCTACCTGAAGGGCCGCGACCACGCGCCGTCCGGTGCGGACTGGGACGACGCCGTCGCCGACTGGCGCTCGCTGCGGACCGACGAGGGTGCCGAGTTCGACAAGGTCGTCGACATCGACGCCGACGAGCTGACGCCGTTCGTCACCTGGGGCACCAACCCCGGCCAGGGCCTGCCGCTGGGCGAGCGCGTGCCGGACCCCTCGACGATCGTCGACGAGGGCGAGCGGGCCTCGGTCGAGAAGGCGCTGGACTACATGGGGCTGACCGGTGGCACCCCGCTGCGCGAGGTCGCGGTGGACGCGGTGTTCGTCGGCTCCTGCACCAACGGCCGGATCGAGGACCTGCGCGCGGTCGCGGAGATCCTGGACGGGCGCTCGCTCGCGGAGGGCGTCCGGATGCTGGTCGTGCCCGGCTCGATGCGGGTCCGCTTCCAGGCCGAGGAGGAGGGCCTCGACAAGGTCTTCACCGCGGCCGGCGCGGAGTGGCGCTCGGCCGGGTGCTCGATGTGCCTGGGCATGAACCCGGACCAGCTCGCCCCCGGTGAGCGGTGCGCGTCGACGTCGAACCGGAACTTCGAGGGGCGGCAGGGCAAGGGCGGCCGTACGCACCTGGTGTCGCCGCTGGTGGCCGCGGCCACCGCCGTCCGCGGAACGCTGAGCAGCCCGGAGGACCTGGACTGATGGACAAGTTCGAGACCCACACCGGGATCGGCGTGCCCCTGCGCTGGTCCAACGTAGACACCGACCAGATCATCCCGGCCGTGTACCTGAAGCGGGTCACGCGGACCGGCTTCGAGGACGGCCTGTTCTCCGCGTGGCGGCAGGACCCGTCGTTCGTGCTGAACAACGAGCCGTACGACCGCGGGTCCGTGCTCGTCGCCGGGCCGGACTTCGGCACCGGGTCGTCGCGCGAGCACGCCGTCTGGGCCCTGATGGACTACGGCTTCCGGGTCGTGATCTCGTCGCGGTTCGCGGACATCTTCCGCGGCAACTCGGCGAAGGCCGGTCTGGTTGCCGCGCAGGTCGAGCAGCCGGACGTCGAGCTGCTCTGGAAGAAGCTCGAGAACGAGCCGGGCACCGAGGTGACCGTCGACCTCGTCGAGAAGACGGTCCAGGCGGGAGACCTGACCGTCTCGTTCGAGATCGACGACTACGCCCGGTGGCGGCTGCTGGAGGGCCTGGACGACATCGGGCTCACGCTGCGCCACGAGGACGCGATCACGGCGTTCGAGGGAGCCCGCCCCGCGCGGATGCCGCGCACCACGGTCTGAGGTCGCTCCGGGTGGTCGTCCCGCCGGATCGGCCGGTGGCGCGACCACCCGGATGGACCTGCCCGACCGGGGGGTATGCGTCCTGGACTTCCGGCGGGATCTGGTGCAGGGCAGGGCCGCAGCCCTACCGTTCGTGACCATGAACAAGGCTCAGCTCGTCGATGCGCTGACCACCCGGCTCGGTGACCGTCGTGCTGCGGCGGCCGCCGTGGACGCGATGGTCGAGGTGATCGTGGACACGGTCGGCTCGGGCGGCTCGGTCACGCTGACCGGGTTCGGGGTCTTCGAGCCGCGCCGTCGGGCGCCGCGGACCGCGCGGAATCCCCGCACCGGCGAGACCGTCCCGGTCGCCGAGACGGTGGTGCCGTCGTTCCGGCCGGGGGCTGCGTTCAAGGAGCGGGTGGCCGGTAGCGAGGCCGCCGCGGAGGGGGCGACGAGCGCGCCCCGCCGGGCCCCGCGCGACACCTCCGGATCCGCCCCGGCGAGCACCCGCCGGTCCCGTTCCGACGCGTCGGCGAGCGTGTCGGCCAAGGGGGGCAAGGGAACCACCGCGACGAGCCGCGCGGCGCGGGGGACTTCCGCGAAGGGGACGAGCGCGAAGGGCGCCGCGGCGAAGGGGACGAGCGCGAAGGGTGCCGCGGCGAAGGGGACGAGCGCGAAGGGTGCCGCGGCGAAGGGCACGAGCGCGAAGGGGACCGCCGCGAAGGGCGCCACCGCGAAGGACGGCGCGGCGAAGGGAGCCACCGCGAGGACGGCTGCGGCGGAGGGCACCGCCACGAAGGGGACCGCGTCGTCGAACTCCTCCGGTAAGGCTGCGGCCGCGAAGGGCGGGACCCGGCAGCGCGCCGCGAAGCCGGCGGGCACCAGCCGCACGACGGCCACCAAGAAGACGATCCCACCCGACACCAGCGCTCCCGGCGCGACCGAGTCGTCCGCGGCGAAGAAACCCGCCCCGCGGAAGAGGGCGACCGCCGAGAAGTAGCTGTCCCGCCGCGGCGAGCGCGGACTGGCCCGGTCGCCCCGCCGACAGACGAGACGCGCGTCCGGCCTGGCCCGGCGATGACCTGCCGCTCGGCCTCGGGCGCGCGATCTTCGAGACGCACTTTGGCGCCCGTCGCGGGGGAAGATCGTGCTGGTCGATCGGCACGGGGTGCTCGCGGTGCGCGTTGTGGCCGTGGCGGAGGCGGGACCGTGCTGATCGACCGACGTGTGGCATGTCGAGACGCACGTTGGCGCCCTTCTCGGGGCGGTTTCGTGATGATCGACGGGCGCGGGGTGCTCGAGGCGCGCGTTCTGGCCGTACCCCGGGCGCCATCGTGATGATCGACAGCCGAGGGCGCGTCCGAACCCTGGCGCCCCTCCCGGGTCGGCTTCGTGCTGATCGATCCCGGTGCGGCCCCACCCGGACTCGCCGTCAGGCGGGCGGGCGGCGGTAGTAGTCGGCGAAGAGCAGGGTTTCGCCGGCGTCGAACCCCAGGACCCACGTGCTCGCCTTGTGCGACGGCACGCCGGCGTGGTCCGTGCCGGACCCGGTGAGCAGGTCCTCGACGACGTCCGGGATCACCCCGCCCTGGCTGCAGATCAGCGTCACCCCGGGCTGCGCCGCCAGCTCCCGGAACCGGGCACGGCCGGCGCCCGGGTCGACCCAGTACCCGCGCTCCCCGAGCCGCGGCTCCGCGACCGGGGCCGGGAGGCCGAGCTTCTCGGCGAGCGGCGCGATGGTCTGCGCGCACCGCAGCGGTGGTGCCCTGTACAGCCGGTCCGGCCCGAACCGCGGCAGGAAGTCGGCGAGCCGGTCGGCCTGGCTGAACCCGGTCCCGGACAGCGGGCGCAGGTCGTCGTCGCCGTCCCAGTCGTCGCGGCTGCCGGCCTTGGCGTGCCGGACGAACACCACGGTCGCCGTCGGCACCCCCACGGTCGCGAGCCGCGTGATCAGGGAGCGGTCGTGCTCGTAGCTGACCATGTCACCGGCGAGCCGGACCGGCACCCAGCGCAGCGCGTCGACCTCGTCGCTCGGGACGAACCCGTCGTCGTGCACGACCTCGGCCGCCCAGTAGTGCACGACCTTGCGGCCCTTGCCGGTCACCTCGTAGGTGGTGTGCCCCAGCCGCCCGCCGAGCCGGCAGTGCAGCTGGGTCTCCTCGGCGGTCTCGCGCAGCGCGGCCAGGGTCAGCGGCTCGCCCGGGTCCTGGTGTCCCTTGGGGAGCGACCAGTCGTGGTAGCGCGGGCGGTGCACGAGCGCGACCTCGACCGACCCGTCCGCGGTACGCCGGTAGGGCAGCGTCCCGGCGGCCACGACGTCGGCGAGACCGGCAGGGTCGACCTCTGCGCCGTCGGTGCGCAGCGGGGACAGCACGCGCATCAGTCCTCGTCCGTCCCGCGGCGGGAGTTCATCATCTCGATCTGGTGGTCGCGAACCCGGACGTTGTCGCCCCCGGTAGCGGGCGACGGCGTCCACGAGCCGTCCGGCCCGAGCGTCCAGCACCGGGTGGCGGGGTCGAGGCAGGAGTCGAACATCTCCCCGAGCTGGTCGGCGAGCTTCGGGTCGGCCACCCGCAGCATCGCCTCGACCCGGCGGTCCAGGTTGCGGTGCATCATGTCCGCGCTGCCGATCCAGTACTCGTCGGCCGAGCCGAAGTGCAGCACCCGGGAGTGCTCGAGGAACGGGCCGAGGATCGAGCGCACCGTGATGTTCTCCGACAGGCCCTCGCGCCCGGGGATGATCGCGCAGATCCCGCGGACGACGATGTCGACCGGCACACCGGCCCGGGACGCGCGGTAGCAGGCGTCGATCACGGCCTCGTCGACCATCGAGTTCACCTTGATCCGGACCCGGGCGCCGGGCTCCCCGGCCCGGTGCGCCTCGATCTCGTCCTCGATCCGCCGGACGATGCCGCGCCGGATCCCGTACGGCGCGACGAGCAGGCTCCGGTACGACGTCTGGCGCGAGTAGCCGGTCAGCGAGTTGAACAGATCCGTGAGGTCGGCCCCGATCGTCGGGTCGGCGGTGAGCACCCCGACGTCCTCGTAGAGCCGGGCCGTCTTCGGGTTGTAGTTGCCGGTGCCGATGTGGCAGTACCGGCGGATCTCCGACCCTTCCTGGCGCACGACCAGGCAGGTCTTGCAGTGCGTCTTGAGCCCCACCAGGCCGTACACGACGTGCACGCCCGCCTTCTCCAGCTGGCGGGCCCAGCGGATGTTGGCCTGCTCGTCGAACCGCGCCTTGATCTCGACCAGCGCGACGACCTGCTTGCCGGCCTCGGCGGCGTCGATCAGCGCGTTGACGATCGGGGAGTCACCGGAGGTCCGGTACAGCGTCTGCTTGATCGCCAGCACGTTCGGGTCGGCGGCGGCCTGCTCGATGAACCGCTGGACGCTGGTGGAGAACGAGTCGTACGGGTGGTGCACCAGCACGTCGCCCTCGCGCAGCGTCGCGAACACGCTGCGCGGGGTCTCCCGCTCGGCGAACGCCGGGTGCGTGGCCGGGCGGAACGGGTCGTCCTTCAGGTCCGGCCGGTTGACGCCGTGCACCTGCCACAGCCCGGTGAGGTCCAGCAGGCCGGGAACGGTGACGACGTCGTTGGGGTCGACGTCGAGCTCCCGCAGCAGCAGCTCCAGCACGTGCTCGGACATGGTGTCGAGCACCTCGAGCCGCACCGGCGGGCCGAACCGCCGCCGGGCGAGCTCCCGTTCCAGTGCCTGCAGGAGGTCCTCGTCACGGTCCTCCTCGACCTCCAGGTCCGCGTTGCGGGTGACCCGGAACGGGTGGACCTCGGCGACCTCCATGCCGGTGAACAGGTCACCGAGGTGCGCGGCGATGAGGTCCTCGATGGGCAGGAACGTCACGTGCCGGCTCCCGGCCCGGGCGTCGGAGTCGGGCGGGTCGACCGTCACCAGCCGCGGCACGTTGTTCGGGACCTTCACCCGGGCGAACCGCTCGGTGCGGCCCTCCGGGTCGCGCACCGTCACCGCGAGGTTGAGCGACAGCCCGGAGATGTACGGGAACGGGTGCGCCGGGTCGACCGCGAGCGGGGTCAGCACCGGGAAGACGTGCTCGGAGAAGTAGTCGGACAGCCGCAGCCGCTCGGCGTCGGTGAGGTCGTCCCAGGCGCGGATGTGCACGCCGGCGGCGTCCAGCTCGGGGCGCAGCTCGTCCATGAAGACCTCGGCGTGCGCCCGGGACAGCGCCCGCGAGCGTTCCGCGATCCGGGCCAGCTGCTGGCGCGGGGTGAGCCCGTCGGCGCTGCGGACGGACAGGCCGGTCTCGTCGCGCCGCTTCAGCCCGGCCACCCGGACCATGTAGAACTCGTCCAGGTTGGACGCGAAGATCGCCAGGAACTTGGCGCGCTCGAGCAGCGGCTGGCTGGAGTCCTCGGCGAGCGCCAGCACCCGCGCGTTGAAGTCCAGCCAGGACAGCTCGCGGTTGAGGTAGCGGTCGTCGGGCAGGACGTCCTGCACGGCCGTCGGCGCGGTCGCGCCCGCGGGCGGCGCGATCGGGGCGGCCCCGAGGTTCGGCGGCGGTGTGGTCGGTGCGGCGGGCGGCGCGGGCGGGCCGGCCTGGGCCTGCTGGACCGGGATCTCGGCCGCCGGCGCCTTCTGCTCGGTGACGGCGCGTCCGGCGGTGTGCACCCGGCGGGAGGCGGGACGTGGTGCGCGCCGGCCCCCGGCCCGGGGTCGCCCTCCGGAGGGAGAGGCGCCGTTCCGTCCGGTCGGGGCAGCCGAGTCGTCACTCACGTGGCGATTGTTTCGCACCCGGGTCGTGCGGGCCAAACAGACACCCGACGTCACAGATGAATTCTGGATGGCCGCGCCGGTGCGTCCCGCCGTCCCGGCTCGCGATCACCGCCCGGGTCCAGTCCCCGACCCCGAGCACGGCGGCGGCGTCGAGGTCGGCCGCGGTGTCGACGTCGCGGCGCAGGCCGGGCCGGTCGCCGGGCAGCACGACCGCCCCGGACGCCCGGTGCGCCGCCGCCGAGGCCCCGCCGAACCGCGGGGCGAGGTCGAGCCCCGGAGCGGCGATCAGCAGGGTGGTTCCGGTGCCGGGCTCGTCCGGCTGGAAGACCCGCTGCACCCCGGTGGCGAACAGTGCCGCGGCCCGGGCGACGGCGTCGTCGAGCTCGGACGGGCGCAGCGCGGGCAGGTCGGCCTGCAGCGCCCCGATCGCGGAGCCGGCGTCCCGGGAGCGCAGGATGCCGGCGCCGTGCCGCAGCGCGCCGTTGAGCCCCCGCCCCGGGTCGGTGACCACCTCCGCGCCGAGCGGGCCGGCCTCCAGGGCCACCGCCGGGTCGGAGGAGATGACCACGACGTCCCGGACGGCCGCGGCCGACACCGCGGCGTGCACGGTGTCCCGGGCCAGCGCCAGTGCCAGCCGGAGGTGCGCGCCGAGATCGCCGACGCCACCGTCCGCGGCGCCGCGCAGCCGGGTCTTCGCGCCGGGCAGCGGCTTCACCGGGACGACCAGGTCCACCCGCAGGGTCACGCGCCCATCGTCGCACCTCGCCGGAGGGTTCCCCCGGCCGATCGCCGGGGCCGGGTTCACAGCAGGGGCGTCTTGTGGGGAGACTCCCACGACCGGATCATGCTGGTTCGGGACCGAGGCACCCGCTCCGGCGGGTGGGAGGAGGCCGCCGGTGGCCCGCGAGAAGGGCGGATTCTGGATCGGGCTGGCCGCGACCGTCTTCTACCCGCTGGGGTGGCTGACGGGCCGGCAGCGCTACCAGGGCCGCGAACACCTGCCCTCCACCGGTGGTGCGTTGCTCGTCGGCAACCACATCTCCTACCTGGACCCGGTGCACACCGCGCTGTTCGTGCACACCGCGGGCCGGGTGCCGCGGTTCATGGCGAAGAACAGCCTGTGGGGCGTCCCGCTCCTGGGCGCGATCCTGCGCGGCAGCGGGCAGATCCCGGTGTTCCGGGACACCGCCGACGCCCAGAACAGCCTGGCCGCCGGCACCCGGGCGCTCGCCGACGGGAAAATCGTGATCATCTACCCGGAGGGCACGATCACCCGGGACCCGGAGGGCTGGCCGATGCGGTCGCGCACCGGTGTGGCGCGGATGGCGCTGGCCTCGGACGTGCCGGTGGTTCCGATGGTGCACTGGGGTACCCGCGAGGTGTACGACCACTACGGGAAGAGGTTCCGGCCGCTCCCGCGCACCGACCTGGTGCTGCGCGCGGGCGATCCGGTGGACCTGTCGGCGTACCGGGGGCGCCCGGCGGACGCCGTCGTGCTGCGGGAGGTGACGGACCTGATCATGAGCAGGGTGCGCGACCTGCTGGCCGAGGTGCGGGGCGAGGCCGCGCCGGCCGAGTTCTACCGGCGCAGCTCCGAGCGGGAGGCCGGCCGGTGAGCCGGGCGTTCGAGGAGCGTCCGGTCAACGAGCCGGTGCACGACATCGCGCGGGTCGCCGTCCTCGGCGCCGGCAGCTGGGGCACCGCGTTCGCGAAGGTCCTCGCCGACGCCGGCCGCGGCGTCCGGCTCTGGGCCCGCCGCGCCGAGGTGGCCGACGCGATCAACGAGACCCGGCACAACCCCGACTACCTGTCCGACGTCGAGCTCCCGGCGAAGCTGTCCGCCACCCACGACCCGGCCGAGGCGCTCGACGGCGCCGACGCGGTGATCTTCGCGGTGCCCTCGCAGTCGCTGCGCGCCAACCTGGAGCAGTGGCGGGACCTGATCCCGGACGGGGTCACGCTCACCAGCCTCGCGAAGGGTGTCGAGCTCGGGACGCTGAAGCGGATGACCGAGGTGATCGACGACGTCACCGGGGTCGGCCCCGACCGGCTGGCCGTGGTCTCCGGGCCGAACCTGGCCGCGGAGATCGCGCACGAGGAGCCGACGGCCACCGTCATCGCCTGCGTCGACCACGAGCGCGCGGTGGCCCTGCAGACGGCGTGCGCGACCGGCTACTTCCGCTCCTACACCAACACCGACGTCGTCGGCGCGGAGCTGGGTGGCGCCGGCAAGAACGTGATCGCGCTGGCCGTCGGCGTCGCGGCGGGGATGGGGCTGGGCGACAACTCGCGGGCGTCGCTCATCACCCGCGGGCTGGCCGAGATGTCGCGGCTCGGGGTGGCGCTGGGTGCCTCCCCGCTGACGTTCGCCGGCCTGGCCGGGATGGGCGACCTCGTGGCGACGTGCAGCTCGCCGCTGTCCCGCAACCGCACCTTCGGGGAGCAGCTCGGGCGCGGGGCCAGCCTGGCCGAGGCGGAGCGGGCCAACCACGGGCAGGTCGCCGAGGGCGTGAAGTCCTGCCTGTCGATCTGCGAGCTGGCGGACCGCCACGGCGTCGAGCTCCCGATCGCCGACGCGGTGCGCCGGCTGTGCCACGAGGGGATGACGGCCCGCCAGATGGCCAAGGAGCTGATCAGCCGGGCGCCGAAACCCGAGTGACCCGTGAGTGGTTAGCAGGGTTCCGGCCCTGCTAACCACTCACGGGGTAGCGTCCGGCCCGTGATGAGCGGCGATGGCACCCGGTGCGTGCGCGGCGGCGAGCCCGGTACCCACGAGATCGGCGACCCCGTCCACCGTGGACCCGTGCTGACCAGCACGTACCACCTCGGCCGGCCGGAGGACGCCGGCGACGGCTCGGACTTCTACGCCCGTGCGGGCAACCCGACCTGGCGGGAGTTCGAGGCGGCCGTCGGCGAGCTGGACGGCGGCCCGTGCACGGTGTTCCCGTCCGGCATGGCGGCGATCGCGGCCGTGCTGCGGGCGTTCGGGACCCCGGAGCGCGGCGTGCTGCTCCCCGCGGACGGTTACTACGTCGCCCGGGCGCTGGCCGACGAGGAGCTGCGGCCGCTGGGCGTCCCGGTCGCCTACTGCGCGACGGCGGGGGACTGGGAGCTGGCCATCGTGCGGCACCGTCCGGCGCTGGTCCTGCTGGAGACCCCGTCCAACCCGGGGCTGGAGGTGTGCGACATCGCCGCGGTCGTGACCGCCGCGCACAAGGTGGGCGCGGTCGTCGCCGTCGACAACACCACCGCCACCCCGCTCGGCCAGCGGCCCCTGGATCTCGGGGCGGACCTCGTCGTCGCCTCGGACACGAAGGCCCTCGGCGGCCACGGCGACCTGCTGCTCGGGCACGTCAGCGCCGCCGACCCGCTGCACGCCGAGCGGATCCGGGGCTTCCGCACCCGCGGCGGGGCGATCGCCGGGCCGATGGAGACCTGGCTGGCGCTGCGCGGCCTCGGCACCCTCGACCTGCGCCTGGCCCGGCAGGCCGACAACGCCCGCGCGCTCGCGCTGGCGCTGCGGGAGACCGGCGGCGTGCACGACGTCCGCTGGCCCGGCCTGCCCGACGACCCGGCCCACACGCTCGCGGCCCGGCAGATGCGCCGCTGGAACGGCGTCCTGCGGTTCACCCTGGCCGACGTGCACGCCGTCTCGGAGTTCCTGTCCCGCACCACGCTGGTGGACTCGGCGACCAGCTTCGGCGGGCTCCGCACGGCCGCCGACCGGCGGGCGCGGTGGGGCGACGCGGTCCCGGACGGGCTGGTGCGGCTGTCCTGCGGGATCGAGGACACCGACGACCTGGTCGCCGACGTGCTCGGGGCGGTCCGGGCCGCCGTGTGACCGGCCGCGTCGTCAGGCGCGGGGGAAGTCGGCGAGCCAGCCCTGCAGCTCGGCCGGCCGGAGGTCGCAGTAGGGGCAGGCGGTGACGACCCGGGGCGCCCCCGGGCCCGTCACGAGCAGCCGCTGG
This sequence comes from Pseudonocardia sp. C8, assembly GCF_014267175.1. Taxonomy (NCBI): domain Bacteria; kingdom Bacillati; phylum Actinomycetota; class Actinomycetes; order Pseudonocardiales; family Pseudonocardiaceae; genus Pseudonocardia; species Pseudonocardia sp. C8. Next base: position 4,370,985 of record NZ_JACMTR010000002.1, on the reverse strand, counting down.
TGGACGCCGCGACGGCCGCAGCAGGCGCAGGTCGCGGCCCGCGTCGTCGGCTCCGTGTGCGTGGCGTTGTCGTCCATGTACACCTGTATAGCTGCCCGATCGGGTACGGACACGCCGCTGTGGCCGACTCCACGCCCCCTGTGACGTGGGTGTTTCCGCTCGTTGCAGCGAGATGACCGCGGTCAGGGCCCGCAACCGGTGATCGTCGGGAACCGGCCGGTCACGTACCGTCGGCCCCGATATCACACTCGCGAAACCTCGCTTCCGTATGGTCGACTACATCACGGACCCGAGCGTTCGCGGAGGTGGTCGCGTGCCTTACCGACAACCCTTTCCCAGTGGTGCCGAGACCGTCGCCGCCCCCGACCTGAGAGCGGTCGATCCGCTCCCCGACGACGGCTCCCCGGCACCGGCGACCGAGCGGCCCACCCCGGGCTCGGTCGCGGGGATCCCTGCGGGGTCGCGGGTCCTGCTCCTCAACGCCAGCTTCGAGCCCCTGGCCGTCGTCACCTCCAAGCGGGCGATCTGCCTCCTGCTCGCCGGTAAGGCCGAGTGCCTCCAGGAAACCCTGGAGGGCGCCGCCTTCCGCTCCGAGAACCTCTCGCTCCCCGCACCGTCGGTGCTCCGCCTGTCCCGCTACGTCCGCGTCCCCTACCGGCGTGCGGTCCCCATGACCCGGGCCGGGGTGCTGCGCCGCGACGGCCGCCGCTGCGCCTACTGCACGCGGCGTGCTGACACCATCGACCACGTCGTCCCCCGCAGCCGGGGTGGCACGCACAGCTGGGACAACTGCGTCGCCGCCTGCCGCGCGTGCAACTCGCGCAAGGCCGACCGCCTCGTCGAGGAGCTCGGCTGGACGCTGCGGACGAAGCCCGCGCCGCCGTCGCGGAACGGGGGCGGGGTGCTGGTGCTCGCCGTGGAGCCGCTGCCGGCCTGGGAGCCGTGGTTGTCGGCGGCGTGACGCCGGGACGGTAACGTCGCGCGTCCGATCCCGACAGGACACCCGGGACCTCCTGACCCGGTCCCGGGAGGACACCCATGCGCACCGCCCCGCCCGCGACACGGACGCGGAAGGTCCTGTGGACCTTGCTGGCGCTCGTCGTGGCCCTCCTGCTGCTGGTCGCCGGCGGGATCGCCTGGCTCGTGGCGTCGGTCGGCAACGACGTCCCCCGCATCCCCGACGCGTTCAAGGGGCTCGAGAACACCGAGCGTCCGGCGAGCTTCGGCGGCACCACGTTCCTGCTCGTCGGCACCGACTCGCGTTCCGCGGAACCGACGACGGGGGCCGCGGCGAGCGCGGACCCCGGGTCCCAGCGCTCCGACGTGATCATGCTGGGGACGCTCGCCCCGGACGGCGCGTCGGCGAGCGTCGTCTCGATCCCGCGCGACTCCTGGGTCGAGATCCCCGGCCACGGCCCGAACAAGATCAATGCCGCGTACGCGTTCGGTGGCGCGCCGCTGCTGATCGGGACCGTCGAGCAGCTGACCGGGGTGCGGGTGGACCACTTCGGCGTCGTCGACTTCGCCGGCTTCACGAGCCTGGTCGACTCGGTCGGCGGGATCGACGTGACCGTCGCGCGGGCCACCAGCAACGACGGCGTCGAGTTCACCGAGGGCACCAACCACCTCGACGGCGCGGAGGCACTGGCATACGTCCGCCAGCGGTACGACCTGCCGAACGGCGACCTCGACCGAGCCGCGCGCCAGCAGAACGCGATGAAGGCGTTGCTCGAGAAGGTGCAGGCCACGGCGAGCACCGACCCGGCGTCGCTGTACGCGTTCGCCACCAGCGTCGGCGACGCGGTCAGCATCGACGACTCGCTGTCCAACACCGGGCTGGTGCAGCTGGCGCTGGCGAACCGGAACCTGCGCGGCTCGGACGTCACCTTCGTGACCGCGCCGGTGGCCGGGCTGGGCCGGGAAGGGGCGCAGTCGGTCGTGTACCTGGACGAGGCGCGCGGGCGGTCGCTGTGGGACGCGGTGCGCAACGGCAGCGTGCGGCAGTTCGCGGACCTGAATCCGGCGCAGACGCTGAGCGGCACGCCGTCGTGACGCCCGGCGGGCCCACCCTGCACGGGCCCGCCGGCGCCGCGCGGGTCAGTCCCAGATCTTCCAGGGCGCCTCGCCCTTGGCCCACAGACCGTTGAGGTGCTCGTAGTCCTTGAACGTGTCCATGGCGGACCAGAAGTCCTCGTGCGGGCGCACGTTGAGCTCGCCGTCGCGGGCGAGCTTCTGCAGCGGCTCGTGCTCGAGCCACACGTTGTCGTCGCCCTCGGCGCCGAGGTAGTTCTCGAGGAACTCGCGGCGGAACGCGAAGAAGCCACCGGAGACGTAGCCGGAGACCTGGGTGGGCTTCTCGTTGAACTCGACGACGCGGTTGCCGTCGGTGTGCATCTCGCCGAACTTCGACGTCGGGTGGACGCCGGTGACGGTGCCGATCTTGCCGGACTCCTCGTGTGCCTTCGCGAGCGCGGCGACGTCGACGGTGGCGACGCCGTCGCCGTAGGTGAGGAAGAAGTGGTCGGTGTCGATGTAGGGGGCGATCTTGCGGATGCGGGAGCCGGTGGCGGCCTCGAGGCCGGTCTCGGCGAAGGTGATCTCCCAGTCCTCGTCGACGCCGTTGTGGAAGTCGATGCGGTGGCGGTCGGCCATGGAGAGGGTGAAGTCGGAGAGCCGGGCCCGGTAGTCGAGGAAGTACTCCTTGATGGCCCAGCTCTTGTAGCCGAGGCAGAGCACGAAGCGGCGGAAGCCGTGCTGGCGGTAGATCTTCATGATGTGCCAGACGATCGGGCGGCCGCCGATCTCGACCATGGCCTTGGGGAGGCTCTCGCTGGCCTCCCGGATCCGGGTGCCCTTGCCTCCGCAGAGGATGACGACGGGGGTCTCGGGGTTCATGCGGTCCTCTCCGTGACTGCTGGGGAGCGTGCCGGGTGCCGGCTGCGTCTGGTTGTCCAACCGAACACCACTACCGCATTGTTATCGATCACGGCCAGCGAACCGGGTCACACCGGGGCGTTCCGGGCACGCGTCGTGCGGGGATGGTCACAGCTGGTCACGCGGGTGGTGGTGGGAGGCGGAAGCGGTCGGGGGCTCTCGGTTGGCCGGATGCTTCCGGTCCGGAAGCGACGGCCTCGGCGGGCGCTGCGTCGACCGGAGCAGCCACGTCAGCCGGATACCGGGCGGCGCCCCGCACCTGGGCGGATCCGGACGGCGTGGTGTGCCACGGCGGCCGGATCGCGCAGTTCTCGAATTCGACCCGTAATGGTGTTCCGGAACTCCGGGAGACGGTAGGATCGGGTCCGCAGGGTCACGGGAATCCGAGGTCGCGATGTTCGAGTACATCCGGAACGAGTACAATCCGAGTCCCGTTCTCGTGCTCGACCCGGGAGCCCGCCCGGCCGGGCGCTGGGTGCGCGACCTCCCGTACTCGCGGGCGCTCTCGTTTCGCGTCCCGGCCGACCGGTCGGCACTCGAGGCCTGCCACGGCCGGAAGTGGTGGGCCACGGTCCGACGCAAGGAACGCCGCCTGCGCGCCGATGTGGACGACCTTCGCTTCAGGGTGGTGACCAGGGAGAACGAGCTTCGGGACGTCCTGCCGAAAGTGCAGCATCTCTTCGCCGAGCGCTGGGCCGGGGAGTACACCTCGTTCTGCTGGAAGACCCCGGAGGGCTTCGCGCCCTACGCCGACGCGATGGTCGACCTGGCAGCGGACGGCCGGGCCGAGCTCGCCGTCCTGGAGGGCGACGGAATCGTCCTGTCGTTCGTCTACGCGCTCGTCGAGGACGGGTGTTACTACTTCTATCAGCACGCCGCCACGCAGCGCGAGAAGTACCGCCGACACAGCGTGGGAAAGATTCTCGTGACCAAGCTGATCGAGGACCTGGTGGAGCGTCCGCGATGCGTGGAGTTCGATTTCATGACGGGTGAGTCGGACTACAAACGCGAATGGGGCGTCGAGAGCAGGCCGATCGTCTACCGGATCGACGAGCCGCGGACGGTGGCCGGGGCCGTGCGGTTCGCGGTCCGGGTCGCGTTGGTCGCGGCCAAGCACCGTGTGCAGTTCGGCCCGCCCCGGGTGCGCACCACGGCCAAGTCCGTCCTGCATGCGGCCGAGCGCACCCGGGGCGCGCTCAGCCGGCGTTCGTGACGAGCGGCACGAGCTCGGCCCGGGCCGCCCGCAGGACCACCGGGTCGGGTGACCAGTCCGACCATGACCGTGCGACCGTCGACACGATCTCGGTGACCGCTCGCTCGTGGCCGCCCGCCCGGGCCAGGTCGATGTAGTCGTAGTCGTCGACGCCGTCGCGGAGCCACTTCAGCCGGATCGACGGGACCGCGCCGCCGGGCAGGCCCACCTCCTCGCCGGGGTAGACGAGCACACCCTCGCCCGGATAGCCACCGGCGTAGGTGTGCACGTCCGTCCACACGTCCTGCACCCAGTTGTCGGCCCGCCAGTAGAGCAGCCCGGTCAGGCCGAGTGCCTGGTTGAGGAACCCCGGTTGGACCCGCAGGTGGACCGGCGGGAAGTCGATGAGCCATTTCGGCGAGTAGCCGTCCTGGACGAGCGCGTTGTACGACCACACCTGCATGCCACGGTCGAGTGCCTCCCGCACGGCGGCGGGATCGGCGTCGTACTGCTTGGGCAACACCACCCAGATGTCGACCGCGGTCCGCCCGGTGCCGTCGTCGAACAGCGCCGGGTCCGGGGTCTGGGTGAGGAGCTGCGCGACGCCGGCCCCGTGCAGCGCCCGGCCCCACGCCTGCACCTCGGCCCGCAGATCCGGGCAGTTGCCGATCTCGTCGGCCGTGTAGTTGAACAGGAGCGTGCCGGGAGCCGCCCGTGCGGCCACCGCCGCGACCTCGGCCGGGGTCGGGGGCGGGTCGAGCCGGCAGACGTACTGGTCGGCGCCGCTGAAGAAACCGGTGTCGGTCGTCGTGACCGCCGCGGAGAGCGGATCACCGGGGCCGGGGCGCGCCGATGTCGGCGTGATCCGGTTGCGCAGCAGCTCCCGGCTCACCGCCGGCCGCCCCGACCCGTTCAGGACGGCGCTGTGCAGCGCGGGCCGCGCCGGTAGGGCGGCGTCCACCACGCTCAGCCGCACCGTGCCGGACGCGGTGAAGCCACCCGTGCCGCGGACCGTCCAGCGCCCGGTGTACTCGCCCGGTGCCGCGTCCGGCGGCACCGTGACGTCCACCCAGTACGGCTGGTTGCGGCCGGCGGCCACGCTGGCACCCGCCGCCCGGACGCGCCCGTGGAGTGCGACACCGGTGTCCGGGTCGGTGAACGGGACCAGCACGTCCGGGAAGTGCCCGGCGGGCTGCGGTCGGGATCGGCCGCCGCCGTCCGGGCTGCTCTCGGTGACCTCGACGTAGTGCTCGCGGAACCGGGTCACCGCCGACGCCGGGACGGTCCCCGCCCGCCCGACCAGGTCGCTCACGACGAGGTCGAGCCCGGCAGCGCCGGTGGCGCCGCCGGAGACCACGATCTGGAACGACTCGGTCTCCCCGCGCAGGGCCGTGATCAGGGCCTCCGAGCCGGTCCGCGGAGTGTCCCGGAGGCCGACCCGGGTCAGCGAGTCGGTCACCCACGCCGACGCCGCCCCGGTCGGCGGCGGTTCCGGCGGTGGTGCCGGGGCGCACCCGATCACGATGACGAGCAGCGCGGCGGCGAGCAGGACGAGTGACGGCTTCCGCACACCCGGGCGTCCCTCAGGTCCGTGCACGGCCGGCTGTGTAGATCACTCCGTCGACGGACGTCCCGGTCCGCGCCAGCTCGCGGGCCGCGCGCTCCAGCTCCGGGACACGGGCATCCGGACCGGCCACGACGAGCCGCAGGTCGACGATCTCGGCCACGGCGAACGCGTCCGGATGGGACGTGAGCGGCGGTGCGACGACGACGAGGACGTCGGCCAGCAGGCGGAGTTCGTCGAGCGCGTGGGCGAACCGGTCTCCGGTCAGCGCGTCGTACGGACCGCCGGGGACCCGGCCGGCCGGCAGCACCTGCATCCCGGGGGTCACGGTCGACTGCAGGGCGGCCCCGGGGTCGCCCCCGGCGAGCACCCCGCCGAGACCGTCGCCCTCGGCGAACAGGTGCAGGACCGCGGGTACGGTGTCGCCGCCCCGGAAGTCGGCTGACACCAGGACGGCCTTCAGCCCCGCCCGCGCGAAACTCTGGCAGAGGTTCACCCCGACGACGACGGCGTTGGCCGAGTCCCGCGCGTCCGCGGCGCACACCAGCAGCGCGCCGTGCGGCTCGAGATCACCCCGGCCCTGCAACCGGCGGCGGACCAGGGTGAACGCGTCGGCATCGGCCGAACCCGGCTCGGCGATCCCGCCCCGCCGCGACGTCCCGGTGAGCCGGCGCCACCAGCGCGTCGCCCCGCTCGCGTCACCCGCGCCGGGGGTCGTTCCCAGCGGTGTGCCGGCCAGTGCGGCCGCGGCGGACTCCGCCCCGCGGACCCGGCGGTCGGCGTGCTCGGCCGCCCCGGCGATCGCCAGCCCGGCGAGCAGCGCGACGACCGCCGCACCGGCGGTGTAGAGGACCGGGTCCGGACGGGTCACGTCGGACGCGGTCGCCCGGGCGAGCACGGTCGGGATGGCTGCGGGAGGTGTCGCCTGCGCCGCCGCGGCGGCCTGCTCGTAGGCGGCCCGTTCCTGGTCCAGCTGCCGTACCCGGTCCGGCGGGGTCCGCGGTTCCTCCCGCTCGGCCTGGACCTCGGCGATCTGCCGGGCGAACGCCTCCGCCACCTGGGCGCGCTCGCTGCCGGCCGACCGTGCCCGCATGGCGACGGCCGTGTCGACGTAGGTGTTCGCGGCGAGCACCGCCTGCTCGGCGGACCCGGCGTTGGCGGTCACGGTGAGGATCGTGCCCTCCGCTCCCGTGACGACGACATCCGGCCGGAACCCCAGCCGGTCGGCCACCTCGTCCTGCACGGCGCTGCTCCCGAGGAACTGGGTCTCGGTCACCGGGTCGCCGTTACGCACGGTCACCTGGGCGGACGCGCTGTAGGCCGGGAGCATCAGCGCCGCCAGAAGCGCGGCCACGGCGGTCCCGACCAGCACGATCGTGAGGATCAGCGCCCACCGGCGTCGGACCACCCGCCGCCAGAACCCGAACTCGGCCTCGTCGGCCTGCACGTCGGCCATGGACACCGACCTTTCCGTCACGTCGTCGCGATCCGCTCTCCCCGGCGGACTCGCCGGATCCCGACCCGGCGTTAGGGCGGTAACGGAGCCGGGTGCGGCGCCGAGCCCTCCGGCGTCCCTTCCCGCCGCCGGGGGAGGGCCGGATCGGGAGGGGTCGCGTGGATCGACGGGGCGCGGCGTCGCAGGCCGACCGGCCGTTCCGGACCCTGCCGGGCGTCCTCCTCGCGGCCTACGTCGCCCTCATGCCGATCCAGCTCGAGGCAGGCTCGTTCGGCCTGCCGCTGCGACTGGCCCCGTCCGACGTCGCCCTGGCCGCCTACCTGGTCGTCGCGTTGCCCCGGATCCGGTACGTCCCGCGGGCCTGGAGCGCATGGCTCCTGGTACTGCCCGCACTGATGGGCACCGGAATGCTGGTCGCCTACGTCCGCTCGGGATACCTCACCCAGTACGCCTACCTCCAGAAGGCGGCGGGGCTGGTGATCCTGCTGGCCGGGTTCGCCTGCCTGGTCGACTTCGCGCGCTCCTGGGACCGGTTGCGGGGTCTGCTCCGGGTCTTCATGGTCTCGGTGCTGCTGAACGCGACGGCCGGGGTGTTCGGGTACGTCCTCGCCGCCGCAGCCGGAACGGTCATCCCGGTCCTGAACGAGCCGTTCCCGGGGGTCCGCCTGACGGGATTCCTGATCGACCCGAACGCCTTCGGTGGTCTCGTTGCCGTCGCCCTGCTGATGCACCTGGTCACGACAACCGCGGCCCGGCCGCTGTTGACCGGCCCCGTCGCCCGGGTCGCCGACGTGGTCCTGCCGGTCGCGCTGCTGCTCACGTTCTCCCGCTCGGCCTGGATCGGGTTCACCGCCGGCGTGCTCGCGCTCGCCGCACTGCGGCCGCGGGCGGCCGCCCGTCCGCTGCGCCGGATGGTCGCCGGTGCGTTGCTCGCGGTCCCGCTGCTCGGCACGTTCCTCGCGCTGTTGCTGGCGAACCCGCTGGGGCTGATCCAGCGCCCCGACCAGGTGCAGTCCCGGCTGTCGATCGGCGAGGACGCGCTGGCGGAGCTGGCACGGTCGCCGCTGCTCGGCACCGGCGTCGGGACCTACCAGGAGCGCCACGGCGTGATCGTGCACAACACGACCCTGTGGTTCCTGACCGAGCTGGGACTCGTCGGCCTGCTCGTGTTCCTGGCCCTGGTGTGGAGCGTCGCGTCCCGGTTGCTCGGCGCACACCGGCTGGCCCCGCCGGACGAGCGGCCGCTCGCCCTCGCGCTGCTGGCCGCGCACGCCGCGATGCTCGGGCTCTCGGTCGGCATCGAGGCCTTCTACCAGCGGCACTGGTGGCTGGTGATCGGGCTGGGGGCCGCCGCCTGGTCGCTGTCGGCACGCCGCCCGGCGGGCGCGACCGAGCGCGCCGCGGTACGCACCTGATGGCCCGGTCGTCGCTGCGGCAGGCGCACTGGGGCGTGCTGTCCCAGGGCCTCAACGCGGGCACCAACTTCCTTCTGTCGTTCCTCGTCGCCAGGTCCCAGCCGGCCGCCGAGTTCGGGCGGTTCGCGCTGGTGCTGGTCCTGTTGATCCTGGCCGTGGCGCTGGTTCGCGAGACCGGGAACACGGTGTTGACGATCGCCCATTCCGGCGATCGCGACGGCCTGTGCCGTGGTGGCCGGCAGAGCACCGGCTACGCGGCCGGAGTCGGGACGCTGGCCGCGGCCTGCTGCCTGGTCGCCGCCGTCCCCGTCACCGGGGCGATGCGGGCGGTGCTGGTCGTGCTGGCGGTCGTGTTCCCGTTCGTCCTGCTCCAGGACGCGTTGCGCGGGGTGTCGGTCGCGGCGGGCCGGCCGCGGTCTGCGGCCGGCTTGGACGCGCTGTGGGCGGGTGTCCAGATCGGGCTGACCGCCGTCGTGATGGCCGTGTCCACGCAGCCGCCCATGTGGACGTTCGTCGCGGCCTGGGGCGCGGGGGCGGTGGTGTCGGCGCTCGCCGGGCTGCGGCGGAGGCGGCTGGTCCCGGCCCGCGCGCTGCCGCACCGCTGGCTGCTCCGGCACCGCGCCCTGACCGTGCCGCTGCTGGGCGCCTACGCGCTGAACACGCTGCCGCCGCAGATCGTCATGCTCGCGATGCCCCTGGTCTCCGACTTCACCGAGACCGGGGTGCTCCGCGCCGCCTACCTGCTGTTCGGGCCGATCGCGACGCTGTTCGCCTCGGTCTACGCGCTGGCGATGGTGGACGCGGTCCGGGCCGGCACGCCGGCCGCGACGGTCCGGGTCGCCGGGTTCGTCTCGGCCGCGCTCGGGGGGATCGGCGCGCTCTGGTGCGTTCTCGCGGTGCTGCTGCCGTCGTCGGCCGGGCGACTGCTCATGGGTTCCACGTGGGAGCTCACCGGTTCCACGCGGCTGCTGCTGGGGATCAGCCTGGTCGCCGAGGGGGTCGTCTACGGCGCGATGACCGCGATGGGTGCGCTGCGCCGGCCCGGGCGGATGGTGCGGGCGCGGCTGGTGGCTGCACCGGTGCTGCTGGTGCTCGCCCTCGCCGGCGGGGCGCTGGCCGGGGCCGAGGGAGCCGCGGCCGGCCTGCTGTCCGGGCACGCGCTGTGCGCCGCCCTGGCGTGGGCGCAGGTTCCGGGCGCGGCCCGGCAGGCCGATCGGGACGACGCCGCGGGCGTCGCCGCCGGCACCGACGAGCCGGCCGGCCGGGCCGGCCCCCTCCCGGAGAGGTGACGCATGCCCCGACCTCACGTCGCGATCGCGGTGACCAGCCACGCCACCGCCGTGTCCTTCCTGCCGGGCCTGGCCGGGCATCTCGCCGCGGCCGGCTGGCGGGTCACGGTTCTGTGCGCGCCCGGTCCCGGGCTCGCCGCCCTGACCGGGGCGGGAGTGCAGGTGCGGGAGGTGCCGATGGCACGTGACCCGGCGCCCGGTGACCTGCGCTCGCTTCACCTGCTGTTCCGGGCGTTCCGCGAGCTGCGCCCGGACGTGGTGCTGGCGGCCACCCCCAAGGCCGGACTGCTGGCGACGCTGGCCGCACGGACGTGCCGGGTACCGGTGGTCGTGCACCTGGCGTGGGGTCTGCGCAGCGAGACCCTCACCGGCCCGTCCCGGCTGCTGGTGCGTGGCCTGGAGACGCTGTCGGCCCGGGCGGCGCACCGGGTACTGGCCAACAGCGGCAGCCTCGGCCGGGAGCTCGTCCGGCTCCGGATGATCGCGGCCGGCCGGCTCGACGTGCTCGGCGCGGGCAGCTCGCACGGTGTCGACGTGGAGCGGTTCACCCCCGGACCACCCGGTGACCCGGAGCTCGACGACGCGCTCGCAGCGCTCGGTGGGGGCCCGGTCGTCGGGTTCGTCGGCCGGATCACCCCCGACAAGGGGGTGCCGGAGCTCGTCGACGCGATGCGGCTGCTCCGTGTCCGCGGGGTGACCGCCCGGCTGCTGCTGGCCGGCCCGGCCGAGGATCCGGGCACCGCCGAGCGGGTCCGCCGGGCCCGCGACGACGAGGGACTTCCGATCCTGCTGCTCGGTGGCCGCGCCGACCCGCTGCCGATCTACCGGGTGCTCGACGTGCACTGCCTGCCGACGTGGCGCGAGGGCTTCCCGAACGTGTGCCTGGAGGCCGCGGGGTGCGGGCTGCCCACCGTGACCACCGACGCGACCGGCGCCGTCGACTCGGTGGTCCCTGGCCGCACCGGTCTCGTCGTTCCGGTCGGTGACGCCTGCGCCCTGGCCGCGGCGCTGGAGCGGCTGCTCACCGCTCCCGTGGAGCGGTCCCGGCTCGGGCGGGCGGCCCGCGAACGCGCGGTCGCGGAGTTCGCGGCACCCCTCGTACACCGGGCGCACGAGGGGTACCTGCGGGCCCTGCTGCGGGCGGCTAACACGCCCCGGGACGGCGACGAGTCGTCCGTCGTCCCACCGGTCGCGCTCGACCGGGTCCCCGGTCCGTCCCAGCGTCGGGAGGCATCATGAACATCATCGGCAGGACCGTCCGGCTGCGCGCCGTCGAGGAGGAGGACCTCCCGGCGCTGCACGACTGGGCCAACGACCCCGAGATCGGGAGGCTGCTGGCCGGCTGGCACTTCCCGCACTCGCGGGACTCGCAGCGCCGGTGGTTCGACGGGCTCAAGGACGACGCCCGCAACCAGCGGTTCGCCGTCGACACATCGGATCTCGGGTTGATCGGCACCGCGAACCTGGTGGACATCGACTGGCGGGACGGGCACGCGTTCCACGGCATGTTGCTCGGCAGCAAGGAGCTGCGCGGCCGCGGCCTCGGCGTCGACACGGTCATGACCGTGATGCGGTACGCGTTCGACGAGCTGCGGCTGCAGCGCCTGGACGGCGCGATGATCGAGTACAACCTGGCGTCGATCAAGCTGTACTGCGGCAAGTGCGGCTGGGTAGAGGAGGGCCGGCTGCGCAACTGGTACCACCGGGACGGCCGGTACTGGGACCGGGTCGTCGTCGGGGTGACCCGGGACGACTACCACCGGCTGGTCGAGGAGACCGGATACTGGGAGGCGTCGGTGCCGGCCCCCGCCGGGGCGGCCCGATGAGCGGCCGGGGCCCGGTCGTCGTGACCGGCGGGGCCGGCTACCTCGGGTCGGTCATGACCCGGCGGCTGCTCGCGGCCGGGCGTCCTGTGACCGTGATCGACGACCTGACCTTCGGCGACCACGGCCTGGCCTCGGTCCGACACGATCCCGGGCTGCAGGTCGTGCCGGTCGACGTCCGGGACGTTCCGGTCCTGCGGGCCGTGCTGACCGGGGCCGAGGCGGTGGTGCACCTCGCCGCCGTCGCCAACGACCCGTCCGGGGACCTGGACCGCGCGCTCACCCGTTCGATCAACTTCGACGTGTACGCGCCGCTGCTCGAGGCCTGCCGGGAGGCGGGGGTCCGGACGTTCGTGAACGCGTCGTCGTTCTCGGTGTACGGGATCGCCGTCCGGCCGAACATCACCGAGGACGACCCGCTGAACTGCCTGCGCGAGTACTCCCGGTGCAAGGCGGACGCCGAGCCGCTCGTGCGCTCGTACGACTCGCCGTCGATGACGACGGTGAACCTCCGGCTGGCCACGCTGTGCGGCTGGTCGCCCCGGATGCGGTTCGACCTGGTCGCGAACCTGCTGCTCGGTGAGGCACTGCGGTATCGGCGGATCACCGTCGTCGGCGGTGAGCAGTGCCGGCCGCAGGTGCACCTGCACGACGTCTGCGACCTCGTCGAGCTCCTGCTCGACGCGCCTCGGGACCGCATCGGGGGAGAGGTGTTCAACGTGGGCGGGGAGAACACGTCGATCCTCGAGCTCGCGACGACCGCGCGCGACGTGGTGCAGGCCGACGGCCGCGGTCCCGTCACGCTCACCCACGAACCGGCTCGCGACGACGAGCGGTCCTACGTGGTCAGTTCGGAGAAGCTGGCCCGCACGCTCGGTTTCCGGGCGACCCGCACCGTGGCCCGGGCCATGGCGGACGTCGCCGCGGCCTACGAGCGCGGCGAGTGGCACGACCACCGGAGTCCCGAGCACCACAACGTCCGGCACCTGCTGGGCGTGCTCGCCGCGCAGCGGGCGAGGGCCGTGGTGTGACCGCCCGGTTCATCCTGTCGCTCGACTGCGAGGGACGGTGGGGTGTCGCGGACCTCCTCGACTCCCCGCACGCCCGCGCGCTGACCGACCGGGCACTGCGCGAGGCCTACCACGGGCTGCTCGCGGTACTCGACGCCGCGGCGGTCCCCGCGACGTTCGCCTTCGTGGCGGCGTTCACCCTGCCGCCCGACCGGCTCCGCGCGCTGCGCCCGGACCTGCGCCGCGCCGCGGCCCGGCTGCCCGGTTACGTGGAGCACGCGGAACGGGCCTGCGCGGGCGAGGGGTGGTCCGGGCAGTGGGCCTTCGACGCGGTGCGGTCCGCGCGCACCCGGCACGAACTCGCCCTGCACGGGGCCACTCACGTGCCGTGGGACCACCCGGGATTCACCGCGGACGCCGCGCGCGCGGAGCTGCAGCTCGCGTTCGACGCCGCGCCCGAGCTCGCCCGCCAGGTGCGGACCTTCGTCTACCCCCGCAACCGGGTGGCGCACCGGCAGGTGCTCGCCGAGTTCGGCATCGCGGGCGCGCGGGACGCCCGCCCATCGCGGTCCCGACCGGGGGCGCTGTTCGAGGAACTGTCCCCGGCGGCGCCGGACACCGACCCGCCGGCCGACGTCCCGGTCCGGATCCCGGCCGGCCGTTTCCTGAACTGGCGCTCCGGTCCGCGCCGGGCGGTCCCACCCCGGGTGACCCGGTCCCGGTTCCGGCGGTCGCTGTCGACCGCAGCGCGCACCGGCGGCGTCGTGCACGTCTGGACCCACCCGGAGAACCTGGCATCCGGCCCGGGGACGTTGGAGCTGTTGCGCGACATCGTCACCGACGTCGTCCGGCTGCGTGACGCCGGCCGGTGCGACGTGCTCACCCAGGCCGACTACTGCGACCGGGTGGCGCCGGGGTTGCTCGACGCGTCCCGGGCCCGCCGCGACGCCCGGCTGGCGTCGTGACCGCCCCGGCCCGCACCGTGGGCACCGCCCTGCTGGCCGACGGCGGTGCCGCCGCGACGGACGCCGAGTTCTTCCGCAGCGCGGGTTTCCTGCGTGCGGAGGGGGTCACGCACACGGTCGTCACCGAGGACGGCCGGCTCGCGGTGCCGGTGATCGTCCGCGAGATCCCCGGCGACGGCGGGTACGACGCGATCTCCCCCTACGGCTATCCGGGTGCCCGGTGCGAAGGTCCGCAGGTCACCGCCGGGGACCTGGACCTCCGTCCGACCGGGCTGGTCAGCGTGTTCCTGCGGGAGCGGCTCGGGACACCCGCAGTGCACGGTGCCCGGCCGCGGCAGCCGGTGCTGCTGCACGACCCGGCGCTCCCGCGCCGGCTGAACCGGCGGACCGCGACGAAGGCCCGCAGCAACGAGCGGGCCGGCTACGCCTGTGCCGTGGTTCCGGGTCCGCAGGCCGGGCCGGACCTGCTCGCCGGCTTCCACACCGCCTACACCGAGACCATGGTCGGCGTCGGGGCGGCGGCGCGGTACCTCTACTCGCCGGCCTACCTGGCGGCCTGCCTGACCGAGGACTCGTCCTGGCTGGTCGTGGTGCACGGCCCGGACGGTGACGTCGCGGCCGCCGCGCTGGTCGTCCGCAGCGACGGGGTACTGCACTACCACCTCGGCGGCACCGCCGACGCCCACCGAGCGGCGTCCCCGGCGAAGAACATGATGATCGCCATGACGGAACTGGCCGAGACGGTGGGCGTCCCGCTCAACCTCGGCGGCGGGATGACCGAGGGGGACAGCCTGCACCGCTTCAAGAGCCTGTTCGCCAACACGACCGGCGTGTTCGCCACCCACGACCTCGTCGGCGACCCTCAGGCCTACCGGCGCCTCGCCCGGCGGTCCGGTGAGGCCGGTGACTTCTTCCCCGCCTACCGGTCGCCCGCGGTCCGGGCCTGATCCGTTGCGGGCGCGTCCGGGACCCCCGGTTCCGCACGCGGGGCCGGGACGCTCCCGTGCGCCGAGCCTGGGGCTGCAGGGCGGGCGCCCCAGAAGTCCACGACCGTGCCGGAGGCGGTCGGGAACCCGTCGTTGATCCCATCGACGCCGTGCACCCCGGAGGGCCGGACGGTCCGGAGGGCGGTGAGCGCGACGATCCGCAGGTCCAGGCCCGCCCCGCGATGGTCGATCCACCACAGGTCCAGCTCGATCCGTTCGGGCCAGCTGATCGCGTTGCGGCCGTTGACCTGGGCCCAGCCGGTCAGGCCCGGCCGCACGGCCAGCCGTCCGCGCTGGCGGGCCGTGTAGTGCTCCACCTGCAAGGGCAGTGCCGGCCGGGGGCCGATCAGCGACATGTCCCCGCGCAGGATGTTCCACAGCTGCGGCAGCTCGTCGAGGCTGCTCGCGCGCAGGAACCGGCCCACCGCGGGGGTCCGTGCCGCGTCGGGCTGCCCGAACTCCGACGGCGGGCGCATCGTCCGGAACTTCAGCAACCGGAACGGCACGCCGCCGAGGCCCGCGCGCTCCTGCCGGAACAGCACCGGGCGGCCCATCGTCACCAGCACGGCGAGCGCCACGGCGGCGATCACCGGCAACAGCAGCAGGCCGGCGAGCAGGGACACCACGACGTCCAGCACCCGCCTCATGCCGTCGCCTCCGCGAGCACCTTTCGGGTGGCGGCCGCCAGGTCGCCGACGTCGTCCGCGGACAGTGTGGGATGCACGGGGAGGACCAGTGACGTCTCGCCGAGCTCCCGGGCGACCGGCAGCCGCCCGGCCGGACGCCCGGTCCGGTCGAACGCCCGCTCCCGGTAGATCTCGGTGCATCCGCCGAACGCGCACGGGACGCCCTCGGCGACGATCGCCGCGACCACCCGGTCGCGGTCCCAGCCCGGGCCGAGGGCCGCCGGCCGGACGTGGGCGTAGAAGCGGTAGTAGGCGTGCTCGGCGTCGTCCGGGACCCGTGGGAGCCGGAGTGCGGGAAGGCCGCCGAGCGCATCCCGCAGCACACACGCGTGCTCCCGGCGCCGCGCGACCCAGCCGGCGAGCAGGTGCAGCTGCCGCCGTCCGACGGCCGCCTGGATCTCGGTCATCCGGGCGTTCGTCCCGAACGTGGTGTGCAGCCAGCGGAAGCCGGGGGCCGCCGCGGGCCCGTGGACGGCAGCATGGTCCTTGCCGTGGTCCTTGAGGCTCCAGCACCGTCGCGCGAGATCGTCGTCGGACGTGGTGACCGCACCGCCCTCGCCCGCGGTACTCATGATCTTGTCCTGACAGAACGACCATGCGGCGATCCGGGCGTGCGTGCCCACCGGGAGCCCGGCACGCCGGGCACCGTGCGCCTGTGCGCAGTCCTCGACCAGGTCGATCCCGCGGTCCGCGGTGAGCCGGGCGAGCGCCGCGGTGTCGGCCGGGTACCCGCCGACGTGCACCGCCACCACGGCACGGGTCCGTCGGGTCAGCGCCGGTTCCACGGTCGCCGGCGTGAGCGCCTGCGAGTCGGGGTCGACGTCGACCACGACCGGCACTCCCCCGCAGGCGACGACGGCGCTCGCGGTCGCGATGAACGTCGCGGCCGGCACGACGACCTCGGTGCCCGGGCCGACGCCGATCGCCCGCAACGCGATCTCGAGGGCGACCGTCCCGTTCGCCATCGCGACCGCGTGCCGGGCCCCGGCCCAGCGCGCGAACTCGGCCTCGAACGCCCGTCCCTGCTCGCCCGTCCAGTAGTTCACCCGCCCGGACAGCAGGATCTCCGACACCGTGGCGGCGTCCTCGACCTCGAAATGCGGCCAGCCGGGCATCGGCGCCGTCCGCACCGGGGTCCCGCCGGTGATGGCGAGCCCGGTGCGTGGCCCGGTGGACGGCCGCACCGGGGCGGCGGTCACCGCCGGTCCCCGAGCGAGACGACGGTGGCCCGGCCGGCCACGCGGGAGCCGGGACCGTCCGTCACCGCAGCATCGGTGTCCGGTGCACGGTCCGCGAGCGCCCGCAGCACGGCAACCGTGCCGCCCGCGGGCGGGTCGGGTGGCAGGGCGGTCCCGGGCAACGCCGGGACCGGGACGTGTGACACCGCGGGGTGCACGGGACGGACGTCGGGCTCGCCGTCGCCGAACAGGTCCTCGTGCAGCTTCTCGCCGTCCCGCAGGCCGGTGTAGGTGATCTGCACCGACCGCCCGGCGAGCAGGGTGAGCTGGCGGGCGATGTCGACGATCCGGACGGGCGCGCCCATGTCCAGGACGAGCACCTCGCCGGGCTCCCCGACCGCACCGGCCTGGATCACGAGACGGACGGCTTCCGGGATCGTCATGAAGAACCGGGTCACGTCGGGATGTGTGATCGTGATCGGTCGGCCGGCCGCGATCTGCTCGGAGAACGTGGTGAGCACCGATCCCCTGCTGCCGAGCACGTTGCCGAACCGCACCGAGACGTACGCCCCGTCGGCCACGCCGTCCATGCCTGCGACCAGGCGTTCGCCGATCCGCTTCGACATCCCGAGCACGCTGGTCGGGTTCGCGGCCTTGTCGGTCGAGATGTTGACGAACCGCCGGACCTCGGCCTCCCGCGCGGCGTCGAGGACGTTGCGCGTGCCGAGCACGTTCGTCTGCCACGCCTCGGCGGGGTACTGCTCCAGCATCGGGAGGTGCTTGAGTGCGGCGGCGTGGAACACGACGTCCGGCCGCCGCTCGAGGAAGACCCGCCGGATCGTGTCGGCGTCGCGGATGTCGGCGAGGATGACGTCCGGCGAGTCCAGCAGGGCACGCCCGCTGATCGAGAGCTGCAGGGCGTGCAGTGCCGACTCGTCCCGGTCCAGCATCAGCAGCGAGGCGGGCCCGAACCGGTGAACCTGGCGGCAGAGTTCCGAGCCGATGGAGCCGCCGGCGCCGGTGACCAGGACGGTCCGGCCCGCCAGGTACTCGGCGATGGCGCCGACGTCGACCTCGACCGGGGTCCGCCCGATCAGATCCGCGATGTCGAGGTCCTGCAGATCGGTGAGGCCGATCCAGGGCCGGAACACGTCCATCAGCGCGGGAATGACCTTCACCTGCAGCCCGGCACCGGTGGCGACCCGGCTGACCTCGCGCATCACGTCCACCGGGAGGTCGTGGATCGCGACGACGAGCAGCGTCGCCCCGGTCTCCCCGATGATCCGCGGCAGATCCGCGCGTGACCCGAGGACCGGCACGCCGGAGATCCGGCGCCGGCGAGCGCGGGGGTCGTCGTCGATCAGTGCGACCGGGAGGTAGCCGGAACCGGTCTCCCCGAGCATCGAACGGATGATCTGCTGGCCGCGTTGACCCGCACCGAAGACGATCACCTGGTCGGCGGAGGCCGGGTCCGGACGGTTGCGGCGCTCCCGGAGCAGGCGGGCGGCGACCCGGGGGCCGACCGCGAGCGGGATCGCGACCAGGACGGCGATCAACGGGATCGATCGGGGAATGGACAGCAACGGCGTCAGGCCGATCGCGAACAGCGTCGATCCGGTCACGAGAATCGTTCCGCTCACGTGCAGCGCGTCGTCGGCCGCGCCGACGACGTGTCGTCCGCGAATGTGTCCCGCGGCGACCGAGACGACGACCTGAAGGCCGATCGCGACGAGGGCGGTGGCCAGCAACGCATCCGGGGACACGGTCGACCAGAGAGCCGAGTCGAGGCGGAGCCAACCTGCTGCAAGCACGGCAGGCGCCCAGGTCACGGCCTCGGTCGGGAGGCCGACGGGGGTGTCCCGTCGAACCCACCGCAGTCTCTCGGACGCCGGATTCCACAACATCAGTTCCCCCTGTCACCCGTGGCGGAGGGGGACTCTCGGATCGCGGCGTAAGCGTTAGCGTGCTCAGGTCATTTTTTCCGGATGAGGCTGAACGGCAGAATGTAGCTCGATGCGGATGGTCCGATCAGTCCGAAATTCGCGGCCCTTTTGCGTGCTGTCTTTCGGCTATTCGGTCGATGAGGAACGCGGTCGAAAGGACGCCGGCGACGCCGGCGACGGCACCGGCCAGGATGTCGCTCGGCACGTGCAGCCCGTTCGTGATCAGCGTCGTTCCCATGATCACGGTCACCGCGACGACGACCGGTGCGCCCGCCACCCGCGGAACCCGGCGCCCGGCCAGCCGGGGGCCGACGAGCAGCACGACCATCGCGGTGCACACCGCGGCCGTGGTGTGCCCGCTGGGCAGTGCGTCCCCGCCGTTGAGGGTCCGGCCGATCGCGGGTTGCAGGAGCAGGACCGCCGCGCCGCAGGCCACGGGCCCTGCGGTGGCGAGGGCGACGCACCGCCACATCCGGCGGGCGGCCGCGACCAGGGCCAGCAGCGCGCAGATCCCGGTCGTGCCGACCGGTCCGAGCACGAGGATCGTCGGGCGCAATGCGTCCGACCAGGCGCCCGCGGCGGACACGACGGCCGCGTCGACCAGGAGGTCCCAGCGGTCCGGCCCGGTCACACCGTGGTAGCGGACGGCGAGCAGCGCGAGCACCGCCGTCGCGACCGCCGTCGTGGCTGCGGCGTCCAGGCGGTACCGGATCAGAGAGGCGTCGTCCACGTCACGGCCAGCCTACGACGTGCCGCCCCGGTGAGCGCCCGGCTCCGGAGGGCGCCCGGCACCTGTACCGTCGCTCACGAAGTGCGGGGCGGGAGCAACGCCTCCGCCGGGATGGGCGACCCTAGGAACATGGACATCCACCCGACCACGCTCCCCGGATCGGCGCTGATCGACCTCAAGCGCCTCGAGGACGACCGCGGGTTCTTCGCCCGCGCGTTCTGCGAGCAGGAGTTCGTCGACGCCGGGCTCGACCCCACGATCACCCAGTGCAACCTCTCGTACAACCACGAGGCGGGCACGCTGCGCGGCTTCCACTACCAGCTGGAGCCCAACGCCGAGGTCAAGGTCATCCGCTGCGTCCGTGGCGCGATCTACGACGTGATCGTCGACCTGCGGCCCGACTCGGACACCTACCTGCAGTGGTTCGGGGCCGAGCTGTCCCAGGACAACTACCGGGCCATGTACGTGCCGCGGAACTTCGCGCACGCCTACCTGACCCTCACCCCGGACGCGACGACGATCTACCAGGTCTCCACGCCGTACACCCCGGGCGCCGAGCGGGGCCTGCGCTGGAACGACCCGACGATCGGTGTCGAGTGGCCGGTCGAGGTCACGACCGTGTCCGACAAGGACGCCAACTGGCCGCTGCTGGCCGACAACCCGGACTTCGCCGACACCCTCTCCGGAGCCCGCCGATGATCATCCTGGACACCGCACTGGCCAAGCGCGCCGCCGAGAACCGGCCGATCCGCGTCGGCCTGGTCGGGGCCGGCTTCATGGGCCGCGGCCTGGTCAACCAGATCGTCAACTCGACCCCGGGCATGGACGTCGTCGCGATCGCGAACCGGACCGTGCCGACCGCCGTCCGGGCCTACACCGAGGCGGGCCTGGAGCCCACCGAGGTCTCCACGACGGCCGAGGTGGAGGCCGCGATCGCCGCGGGCACCCCCGCCGTCCTCGGTGACGCGTTCGCGCTGCTCGCGGCGGAGAACATCGACGTGCTCGTCGACGTCACCGGCGCGGTCGAGTTCGGCGCCCAGGTCACCGTCGCCGCGATCGAGCGGGGCCTGCCGGTCGTCACCATGAACGCCGAGCTGGACGGCACCGTCGGCCCGCTGCTCGCGCACCGGGCGCGGGAGGCCGGCGTCGTGCTCACCGGGGCGGACGGAGACCAGCCGGGCGTCCAGGGGAACCTGCTGCGGTTCGTGAAGGGCCTCGGCGTGACCCCGCTGGTCGCGGGCAACATCAAGGGCCTGCAGGACGAGTACCGCACCCCCACCACCCAGAAGGCGTTCGCCGAGAAGTGGGGCCAGGACCCGTACATGGTCACCAGCTTCGCCGACGGCACCAAGGTGTCGTTCGAGCAGGCGATCGTGGCCAACGCGCACGGGTTCACCGTCGGCAAGCGCGGCATGTACGGCCGGGACCACCACGGCCACGTCGACGAGCTGACCCAGCTGTACGACGTCGACGAGCTCCGCGCGCTGGGTGGGGTCGTGGACTACGTGGTCGGGGCCAAACCCGGCCCCGGCGTCTACGTGCTCGGCACCCACGACGACCCGAAGCAGCGGCACTACCTGAACCTGTACAAGCTCGGCGAGGGCCCGCTGTACAGCTTCTACACGCCGTACCACCTGTGCCACTTCGAGGTCCCGAACACCATCGTGCGGGCCGTGGACTTCGCCGACGCCGCGCTCACCCCGTCCGGTGGGCAGCGGGTCGACGTCGTCGCCACCGCCAAGCAGGACCTGAAGGCCGGGCACACGCTCGACGGGCTGGGCGGCTACGACACCTACGGCGTCGCGGAGGCCTCGCCGGTGACCCGCTCGGAGCGGCTGCTGCCGATGGGCGTCGCCGAGGGATGCGTGCTGACCCGCGACGTCGCCAAGGACGCGGTGCTCACCTACGACGACGTGACGCTGCCCCCGGGGCGGCTGATCGATGCGCTGCGGGAGGAGCAGGAGAAGCTCTTCTCCTGACGGTGCGCAATCATGGCCTCGGTGCTCCCGCACGCCGGGCGTGTCGGCGCACGTATCGCCACGGACGAGGGCGGCGCTGCACGACCGCTGGTAGCCCGACGGCTCGCAGCGCCCGCAACGTCGCCGTCGGGTCGTACGGCTCGGCCCGCAGCCGCACCTCGTTGCGGTCGGTGTCGACCACGGCGAACCGCACCAGCGGCCGTCGCTCCAGGTTTCTCGACTGGCCGACCGCGCCCGGGTTGACGAGGACGGGCCCGCCCGGGTCCGGCCTCACCGTCACGTCACGGCGCCCGTCGTGCGCGCGCACGAGTGTCGCCCCGGTAGTGCACACCCATGACCGGTGGGTGTGGCCGAGCACGAGCGCGCGCACGTCCGGCCCCGGCAGATCCTCGAGGAGCTCCCGGGCACGCGACCGGTCACGGACGTACTCGCGCGGGTCGGCGGGAGCTCCGTGGGCAAGGACGAAGTCGGTGCCGTCGATCGACCGCGGCAGCGCCGCAAGCCACGCACGGTGCTCCACCCGGAGGACGTTGCGCGTCCAGCGCAGGGACCGGCGGGCCAGTGGGCCGGCGCCGCCGTCGTCGAGCGCGCCGACGGCAATCAGGTCGTGGTTGCCCGCGACGCAGACGACACCGAGCTCGGCGATGGTCTCGATGCATTCATGGGGGTGCGGCCCGTAGCCCACGACGTCGCCCGCGCACAGCCACCCGTCCACGCCGATCCTGCGGAGCCCGTCGATCGCGGTGCGTAGGGCGGGCAGGTTGGCGTGCACATCGCTGATGACTCCGAAAGTCGCGCACGCGGACCGGCTCGCCGAGCATGGTCGCCCGGTCGGCCGCGGACAGCACGCGAACGACGTCGAGCCCGCGCTCTCCGGGGGTCCGGCACTCCGCACCGGTGCGGACGCAGTCGATGAAGTGCTGGTCCTGCACCAGGAGCGGTTCCCGGAACGGGACGAAGGGCGAGACGATGTCCCCCGTCCGATAGGTCATCGGCACCGAATGGGCCGCGCTCGGGTCGTCGATGCAGGCCGGGTCGACCCCGATGTCGTAGATCCGGATCCGCTCGTTGTCGGACATGTCGTCGTAGACGGCCATCTTCCGCTCGCCGATGACGGTGATCGTGCGGACCTTCCGGGGGTTGAGCCAGCTGACGTGGACGAACGCGTGTGTCCGGGCCGTCTCGAAATCGAGGCGGAGGTACGCCATGTCGGAGTGCCGGACCCCGAGATTTCGCTTGGCCCATACCGATGCCGCGGACGGCATCTCGTCGAGCAGGAATGACACGATGGAGATGTCGTGCGGCGCGAGGTCCCACACGACGTCCACATCCGCCTGGTACCGGCCCAGGCTCAGTCGCTGAGCGTCGATGTAGAGGACCCGGCCGAGCTCGCCGCTCCGGACCACCTCCTTCAGCTTCCAGACCGCCGGGTTGTACTCGAAGGTGTGCCCGGTCATCAGCAGCGCACCGCTTCGCCGGGACAGGTCGACGAGATCCTCGGCGTCCTCGACGCTCGTCGTCAGGGGCTTCTCGACGAGCGTGTGCCGACCCGCCGAGAGCGCGGTACGCGCGAGTTCGGCGTGTGAACCCGGCGGGGCCGCGACGACGACGGCGTGCACGCGGTCGAGGGCGTAGTCGAGGGACCGGCAGCGTTCGGCCGCCGGATACTGGGCAGCTGCTTCCGCCAGCCGGTCGTCGTCGGCATCCACCACCATCACCTCGACGCCCGGAAGCGTGCTGAGGACACGGACGTGCTTCGACCCCCAGTAGCCGTAACCGACCACCGCCACACGGGTGCATCCGGTCGGATCAGTCATGTCCCGCCCTTTCGTTCGTCGGCGGAGCGCAGCCCAGCGGGCCGTCTGGTGGATGGTGTCGTGCCCGCGTGGGGCGCGGTGACGGTCGTGACCATCGCGCAGGGTGTTACGGAGGGGAGCGACATTCCAGGCGTGGTTGGGCCAAACGGGGTGCGTGCCTCGACTGAAAGGGTGTACGACGGCCGCACTGGCAACTGCGTGTCATGAATGTTGGTCTCGACCAGGAGGCGAGTGGGGCGTGGCCGGGTCGGTTCCGGCTCACGGGCGTCGCACTACGGCTCGTCGCGCTCCCCGCCCCGCGCCTCCAGAACCTCGATCAACCGCTCCCACAGGCGCGCCTGCTCCGCCACGAGCACCTGCGGCACCGTGTGCCCGGCTCCCACCATGACGAGATAGATCATCGTCGCGACGTCGTCGGCGAGCTCGGTGTCGTCGATGGCGGCCCGGCACTGCCGCCGGACGTACGCCACGCGGGTGCGGTCGACACGCTCGAGATGCCGGCGCGCCTCGTCGTCCTGGCCGGCCCAGGTGCGGACCCGCGGCTCGAGGGTGTCGTGGGCGTCGTCCGCCACGATCGCCCGGACGAGCGCGCGCAGCTTCTCCGTGCCGTCGGCCGCCGGGAGCTCCTCGACGAGGTCGATGAACGCCCGGGTCTCGCGCTCCTCGAAGTGCTCCAGCAGCGCGGTCCGGTAGCCGGTCATGCCCGCGAAGTGGTGGTAGAAGGAGCCCTTGCTCAGGCCGAGCCGCTCGCAGAGCGCCTCGATGGTCACGGCGGTGATGCCGGACGTCGCCAGGAGGTCGAGGCCCGCGTCGAGCCACCGGCGCCGCGGTGTCGCCGCCGGGGCGCTCTCACGCGGTCGGCGCATCGCCAGGACCTCCGATCGGCCATACCATGAGGTATGGTACGGCATCGACAGAAGGGCGGCGGCATGAAGCTGTCGAGGTGCGCGGGGTTCTGGACGGTGGTGCTCGCGGCGGTCCACGTGGCCGCAACACCGGTGGTCTACCGCGACTCGGCCCGCAGCATCGTCGACGCCGGCGTGCTCGGAGCCCTCGACGCCGACCCGGCGCAGGCGACCGTGCGCGGTGCGGCCTTCTGGTACGCGACCGCGGGCCTGCTGCTGGGGCTCGTCGGGGCGGGGGTGACGGCGGCGGAGCGGCGCGGTGACGGGGTGCCCCGCGGGTTCGCCCCGGCCATGGCGGCGACCGGCCTGTGGGGCGTGCTGCTCACCCCGGTGTCGGGCTTCTGGCTGTTCCTCCCGATCGCCTGGCTCGCCCGGCGCAACACCGCGGCCGCGCGCCCCGCGCCCGCGGCGACCTGACCGAACGCACGGAGGAGAACGCCACGATGGCCGTGACCGTGGACCTGTCCGTCTCGCTGGATCTGATCGCCGCCGGCGAGGACCAGACCCGGGAGCACCCGTTCGGCAGCCGGCTGGGCGACGCCGAGCAGCTGCACGCGTGGATGTTCGAGCACCCCGACGACAACGCCGACGAGCTCGCGGCGATGACCGCGCCGGCCGCGTATGTCATGGGCCGGCACATGTTCGGCCCCGACCGCGGGGAGTGGGATCTCGACTGGACGGGCTGGTGGGGCCCCGAGCCGCCTTACCACGGCCCCGTCTTCGTGGTCTGCTCCCGGCCGCGGGAGTCGGTGGAGATGGACGGCGGGACGACGTTCCACTTCGTCACCGACGGCGTCGAGGCCGCGGTCGCGCAGGCCGTGCGCGCGGCGGGCGACGGGGACGTCGCGATCGCCGGCGGCCCCACCACGATCAACGCCGGCCTGCGCGCGGGGCTCGTCGACGAGCTACGGCTGCACATCGCGCCGATCACGGTGGGGGAGGGGCTGCGGATCTTCGACGGGGTGGGTGAGCTGTCGCTCCGGCCGTTGTCGTCCCGGACCACACCCCACGTCACGCACGTGACCTGGCGGCGCTGACCAGCCGCCCTCGTTCGACGCGGCTGCCGCACCGGTGCCCGTTCGTGCTCGGTCGGACCTTCCGGGGTCAGGTCCCCGGTGCTGGATAGGAACCCGCTGCCTGGCCGGCCTTGCCCAGCACCGAGCGCAACCGTTCCGGTTCGATCAACTCGTGGGTGCGGACGTTGCGGAACGCCCCGCTGCTCGCCACCGCGATCGCCGCCGCAGCGGCGGCCTCGGCGTCCGGGACGTCGCAGATCGCCATCCCGTCGGTCTCCCCGAACATGAAGTAGAGGGACTCCAACGTGCCGCCGACGGGCTCCAGCACGGCCCGCGCCGCGGCGGCGCGATCCCCGGGATTGTCGATCATCTTGCGCCATGCTTCGGGGGTGTAGGAGAAGAACAGCACGTACCTGGTCATCACGCCTCCGTCTGGTCGGCCGGTCGCTGCCGAACTCGCCGGCTCCCGGCCCCGGGTTACGGGCTGGCGATCCGGGCGCGGTCGCGAACCTGCCGGGACGCAGCCGGGTTCCGGGCGAGCGCCGCCCGGCGGCAGGAGGCCAGGCACGACCGGCCGCGGCGACCTGCGTCGGCCGCCGCGGTCGTGGCCAGGGGCCGGTCCACCAAACCGGCCCGGGCCGGCTCAGCCGTGCGGCGGTGGCATGTGCCCGAGCTGGACCAGCATGCTGACCTGGTCGTAGTACAGCTCGCCGCGCACGATCCGGCCGTCGGCGTCGTAGCTCATGATCTCGCAGAAGGGCATGCTCATGCTGCGGCCGGTGGCCGGCATCGGGCCGAGCGCGCCGTCGTTGGTCCCGGTCCCGGTGAACTGGGCGATGCTGCGGTCGGCGCCCTCGGTGTAGCGGACGTCGGTGACCGCGGCGTCCGAGAACCCGGTGACCCAGCCGGAACGCAGGTAGTCCACGAACTGCCCGGCGCCCTTGACGGTCAGCCCGCGCGGGTGGTCGACGTACTCGGCGTCCGGGGCGAAATCGCGGATCACCTCGTCCCAGTCCCGGCGGTTGAACGCCTCGTGCGCGTCCCGGTGCTTGTCGACGTTGCTCATGATGCGCTCCCTTCGGAGCCGCCGGTGCGCCGTTCCTGGGCTCCGTCGGGCACCGATCGGCATGCGGTACTCGCACCCCCTCCGGACCGGGTTACGGGTCGGACTCGACGGCTCGGGAGCGTCACCCCTTCACGTACGACAGCTTCCCGGCGACCCGCCCGTCCCGGACCGTGAAGACGTCGACGCCCCGGACATGGCCGCCCGCGAACGTGTAGCGCCACCGGGCGACGACGCGGTCGCCGGCCGCGAACATCTCCTCGGTCTCGAACACGGCGCCGGGCGAGCTCGCGAACAGCGCCTCCCAGGCGGCGCGGACCTCCTGCGCTCCCACGTGCCGCCGGCCGTCGGGTGGTGTCGTGTCCTCGAAGACGCAGTCCGGGGTCATCGCGGCCATGACGGCGTCGACGTCCTTGGCGTCGAACGCGGTGGTGAACCGCCCTACCGCGTCGAGCGCGGTCGCGGAGGCGGTCGTCATCGTTCCTCCTGCTGCGCGTAGTGCGACACCCCGTTCCAGTCGATCACGACGACGGGCGTGTCCCCGACCACCCAGGCGTCGTGCCCGGACGGCAGCGCGGTGACCTGGCCCGGCGTCGCGTCGAACTCCTGCCCGTCCCGGGACCGCACGCGCAGCGTCCCGGCCACGTGGTACTGGAAATGGGGCGCCTCGCACCAGTCGGTGCCGGCGAGCGGCTTGACGTCGTTCGACCACCGCCAGCCCGGCTGCAGGGTCAGCCGGCCGACCTCGCCACCGCCGATGCGCACCAGGTCGAGGCTGCCGTGCGGGAACTCGCGGGTCTCGTCGGGGCTGGCGAAGTCCGACTGCTCGTAGGGGATGTTCATGATGCCCTCCGCTCTCGGAATCGGGTGCCGTGGACGCTAGGCAGCCGGCCTGGCGAGGACCTTGCAGCTCGCTGGCGGGCGAGGACGATGGGCGGATGGCCGGAACGCGCCTCGAGCTGCTCGGGCGGTTCCGCGTCCTCCGTGCCGGCGTCGAGGTGCCGCCGCCGGCGTTCGGCGGCCGCAAGGTACGGACCCTGCTGCGGCTGCTGGCCGTCCGGCGCCCCGACCTGGTCCCGCACGACGTCCTGGCCGACGCCCTCTGGCCCGACCGGGTACCGGCCGACCCGGCAGGAAACCTCAACGTGCTGGTGCACCGGGCGCGCACCGCCGTCGGCGACCCGGGGCTCGTGGTCACCGGGCCGGGCGGGTACGCGCTGGGTCCGTGCACGGTGGACGCCGAGGAGTTCCTGGCGGCGACGGCGCGGGCCCGCCGCGCTGCCGCAGCGGATCCGGCGGGCGCGCTGCGTGCGGCGACCGTCGCGCTGGAGCTGTGGGGTGAGCCGCTGCCCGAGGACACCTACGCCGACTGGGCCCGCGAGCCACGCGAGCGGCTGCTGCGGGCCCGGGTCGAGGCGCTGGAGGCCGCCGCCGAGGCGGCGCTGACCCTCGGGGACCCGGGCGCCGCCGCCGGGCACGCGGCTCGGGCGGTGGCCGCCGACCCGCTGCGGGAACCGGCGGTGCTCGTGCTCGCCCGGGCCCTGGCCGCGGCCGGCGACCGGGCGGGGGCACTGGCCCGGCTGGCCGACCTGCGCCGGGCGCTGGCCGACGAGCTGGGCGTCGACCCGTCGCCGCGGGCCGCGGCGCTGCAGCGGTCGCTGCTGCACGGGGACCTGCCGCCGACCGGGCAGGCGTCGCCGTCGGCGTTCGGGGAGCTGCCCTTCGTCGGCCGGGACGCCGAGCTCGCCGCCGTGCACCGGACCCTCGCGGCGGGCGGGGTCGCGGCCGTGGCCGGGGTCGCGGGCGTGGGCAAGTCCCGGCTGCTGGCCGAGGTGGTCCGCCGCTCCGGGCGGCCGGTGGTCGCCGCACGCGCCGTCCTGCCGGAGCTGGCCGACGCCTGGGGACTGGCCGGGTCGCTGTTGCGCGCGGCCCTGGCCGTCGACGACGCCGTGGCCGCCGCGGTCCCGGCACTGGCCCGCGACGCGCTGGCCGGGCTGCTGCCCGAGCTCGGCGGCCGTCCCGTCGTGCTCGACGGCGAGACCCGCCGCGCCCTGCAGCTCGCCGGCGGAGTGCGGATGCTGGAGGCCGCGGCGGCGGCCGACGCGCTCCTCGTCGTCGACGACCTGCAATGGGCCGACCCGTCCAGCCTCGGCCTGCTGGGCAGCGCGCTGGCCCGGCTGCCGCGGCTGGCCGCCGTCCTCGCGTTCCGCCCCGACGAGCTGCGCCCGGGGGTGCTGGCAGACCTGCGTGCGGTCCGGGAGATGTCCGACGTGCCGCTCGGGCCGCTCTCCGCATCGGCGCTGGGCGCGCTCGTCGGCAACGCCGAGCTCGCGCAGGCGCTGGGGGAGTCGACCGACCGCACGCCGTTCGCGGTCGCCGAGGTACTGCGCGAGCTGGTCACGCGGGACGCGGTCGACGCCGGTCCCGACGGCTGGCACCCGCGCGAGCACGACGTGGCCGGGCTGGCGGTCGACCTCGGGCGCGCGGGCCAGCGCCGGGCGATCCACCGCCGCGTGGAGCGGCACGCCGCCGGCGCGGACACACTCGCCGTGGTCGCCCTGCTGGCCAGGGAGGCCCCGGCCCGCACCGTCGCCGCAGCCACCGGACACGGCGAGGCCGCGACCATGGACGAGCTGGCCGGGCTGGCGGACGCGGGGCTGCTGCGGCTCGGCGGGCGTGGCTGGACCACCGCGCACGACCTGGTCGGCGAGACCGTCGTCGCCGGGCTGCCCGCCGGCGAGCGAGCGAGGCTGCACGGCGCGCTGGCCCGTGCCCTGGAGACCGGCGACGCCGACCCGTCCGAGATCGCCCGGCACCACCGGGAGTCCGGTGACGCCGCGGCGGCCGCAGCCGCGTACGCGTCCGCCGCGACCGGCGCGCTCGACGGCCATGCCACCCGGGAGGCCCGCACGCTCGCCGACGCCGGGCTCGCGCTCGATCCGCGCCCGCCCGTCCGCGCCACGTTGCTCGACGTGCGGGCCGAGGCGCGGGCCGCACACGGCGACCTCGCCGGCGCGCTCGCCGACCTGCGCGCCGCGGTGCCCCTGTCCACCGGCGGGAACCGGGCGCGGCGGCTGGCCCGCCTGGCCATGCTCACCTCCGGTGCGCAGGACCCGCACCGCGCCGCCGACCTCGCCGAGCTGGCGCTGATCGGTGCGGCGGACGACGACGCCGCCCGCGCGGTCGCGCTGGAGACCGCCGCGATCCTCGACATGAACCTCGGGCGGCCCGAGCGGGCCACCGAGCGGGCCGACGCGGCCCTGGCGTTGTTCCGCCGGCTCGGTGACGAACGCGGGGTGGCCCGGATCCTCGACGGCCGGGCGATGGCCACGTTCCTCGACGGCCGGATCGTCCCGGCCCTCGCGGTGTTCGAGCGGGTCGCGCAGCTGTTCACCGAGTCGGGCGACCTGCTGCGGGTGGTCACCCCGCGCTCGACCCGCGGGCACGGGCTGGTGTTCCACGGACGCCCTGCCGACGGGCTCGCCGAGACCTCGGCGGCGCTGCGGATCGCCCGGGATCTCGACGCCCCCGAGGCGCAGGCCTACGCCCTGTGGCATCGCTCCGAGGCGCTGTCCGCGCTCGGCCGGGGGGAGGAGGCCGAGGCCGACGCCGTCGAGGCGCTGCGGCTCGCGCGGTCCCTCGGCCACCGCGGCTGGACCGCGACGGCGCACCGCGCCCGGGGGATCGCGCTGGAGGCCCGCGGCCGGCTCGACGACGCCGCCGCGGCCTACGCCGCCTCCGCCGCCGCGGCCGGCGACGATCTCGCCCTGTTCGCCTCGTGGGCCGCCGCCCGCGCCGCGCTGGTCGCCGTCGAGACCGGCCGGCTCGCACCCGCGGCACCGCTCGTGCGCCGCGCGCTCGCCACCGGGCCCGCGCTGGGCCACTACGAGGCCCGGCTCGCCGCCGTCGAGCTGGCCGTGGCAGAAGGGGCAGCGGACGCCGACCGGCTCGCCGCCACGGCACTGGACGCCGCCCGCGCCGGAGGGCACGCCGCATCGGTCGCGCGGCTGCTCCGGCTCGCCCCCGGGCTCGACGCCGGCCTCCCGTCCCGGTCGTCACCAGGACGGTGACGGCCCCGGCCCGCCGCGGAACCCGGCCACGAGCCGCGTCACGGCCCCCGGCTCGATCAGCCGGATCCGGCCGTCACCACGACCGTGGTGGTGACGACGCTCGCCATCACCGCGGCCATCGCGGCGTCGTACTGGGCCTTGACGACCGGGTTGTCCTTCAGCCCCTTCGCGATCTCCTTCGCCCGCCGGAGCCCGGCCCTCCGCTGCTCGGAGTCCACGTCGGACAGCGCCGCCCGCACCTGCGACGTCGTGTTCAGCAGCGTGACGAGCAGGGCGTCGTGCGCGTCCGGCTCCACCCCGGTGACCAGGATCCCGCGCAGCCGCTCGCGCAGGGCGCGTTCCGGCCGCGGATCGGCCTCGGGGAGCCGGGTGGTGCGGAAGATCCCGAGGACCTTCCCCTCCTCCCGGGTGAGGACGCCGTCGTCGACCAGCCGCGCGGCGACGAGCTCGGCCGGCTTGGCATGCTTCCACGGGAGCGCGCCCGTCCAGTGCGCCACCGTGCGCGGCTTCGCGTCGGCGGCGATGGTCTCGTGGACCGCCCGCAGGGCCGGGTGCTCGGGCGCCCGGTCGCCCGGGTGCAGCCGCTTCTTCCCGTCCACGGTGACCGCGCCCCGCTCGATCAGGTCGCAGAGCAGCGCGCCGTGCAAGGTGCTCGGCTGGAACCAGCCGTCGGGCTTGCCGGTCTCGTCGTGCAGGCCGAGGAGCAGCAGTTCCTCGCTGAGCAGCAGATCCCCCATGGCGGCGACCGTAGCCGTACCGGACGGTCCACGCCTCCTCCCGGAGAACGAGCTCGCCGGGTGCGCGCAGCCGTGACTTGCCGACGACGGGCGGAGGGAGTACACCAATCCTCGCCGGGACGTCGGCAGGCCAAGGTCGAGCCGGAGGAGAAGGCTCGCCCTCCCGGCCGGAGTCTCCGGTTCGAGCCATCGGGCACCCACGCGAAGCACGCCGCGAGAAGGTAAGGGGGCCGTGGGTCTGCGTCAGCAGCCGACAACCGGCTGTTGCCGCCGAGACCGTCCACACGGCACCCCGTGTGCACGCTTGGTAACCCGGTCGCTCGAGCACGCCGGACGTCGCCCCGCCGGTCGGCGGGGCGGCTCCCCGGCCACGCCCCGTCACGGCTCCCGGCGGATCACCTCCGGGACACCCATCGCCTCCGGCCCGCGCCGGTCGGTGCGCAGCTCGACCGTCACCTCCCGCGAACCACGGGTGTGCCCCGCCACCAGCGACGCCCGCCGGTGCAGCGCCGCGGTGAGGACGAACCGGTGCTCCTCCGGCCGGGACAGCGAGAGCAGCCCGAGCGCCTCCGGGTTGCCCCGGCCGAGCCCGTCCAGCGACACCGCCGTGTCGTCCGGCCGCAGCAGCGGCACGCCGCGGCTGCGCAGGTCCCCGACCCGGGCCAGCGGGGCACCCGGTGCGTACGGGTCGCGGGTCGCCGAACCACCCGACATGGCGCGGAACAGGCGGGCCGGCATCGCGAACAGGGTCTCGAACAGGGTGGAGCCGGCGACCAGCGACATCGGTGACGACACGACCTCCAGCAGCGGCAGCGACGGCGCGTGACCCACGTAGCTGGAGTGGATGTCGCCGCCGACGGTGACCGTCGGCCGTCCGTCCCGGGCGGTCACCAGGCCGTCCCACAGCCGGGCGTACTGGTCGGGGTAGTCGGCGATCCCGACGTCGAGCGCCTTCTCCACCCGGGCGCCGATCGGGCGCTCGCGCAGCCGCGTCCGGTACGGCGGGACGAGCATCGGCTGCGGGCTCACCAGCACGAGGACCGGGGCGTCGGCGGCGATGGCCAGCACCCGGTCGACCGCGGCGTCGTCGACGAAGCTCGAGTAGCGGGGGTCCTCGGTCTGCCGGGTGCGGCGGGTGCGGGTGTCGAGCAGGACGACCTGCACCTGGTCGAGGTCGATCCGCTGCACGACCTGGTTCAGGGGCCGGTGCACCTCGCCCCGCGGGTCGTGGCGCGGGGGGCGGTGCGGGTCGGTGTCGTCGAGCTCGCCGCGGGTGATCCGGCCGGTGTCGCGGTCGCGCACGCTCGGCGTCTGGAACGAGCCGAACAGGTCGAACGCGGCGCGGCCCCACGCGTCCCACTCGTCGGGGTGCACCGGGTGGTAGCTCTGCACCAGCGGGTCCGACGGCGGCGGGCCCGGGTCCTCCGGGACCGGCACCTCCGTCCCGCTCTCGTGGCGCAGCACCGCGAGCCGGCGCCGCAGCCCGCCGCGCCCGGCGCGCGCGATGTTGGCGTAGGAGTGCCGCGCGGTCACCGAGGCGTGCGGCCAGTTGTTCCAGAACTCGTGGTCGTCGGGCAGGAACCAGTGCGGGCCGTGGCGCAGCAGCGCGCCCATCCCTTTGTGGACACGGCGCCGGTGTCCGTAGGTCTGCATGCCCCAGGACGTCCAGTACTCGAGCAGCCCGTAGGTGCGCGGGGTGCGGCGGGCCATCGTGCCGTAGAACTTCGCGGGCGCGTCGGCGTAGACCTGGTCGCCGGTGAGCAGCGTCAGGTCCGGTGCGGCGACCCGGTCGCGCAGGGTCCGGAACGCGGTGTCGAGCGCGTTGGTGGAGTCGGTGTCGGCGTCGTAGCAGGACCCGACCAGCGCGGTCAGCGCGCCGCCGACCGGGATCCGCGCGGGCAGCGTGCGCACCCGGCAGGACGCGCGGCAGTGCTCCTCGCGCAGACCGGGCGCCGGCGCCAGCTCGACGGTCGCCTCGCCCCAGGCGTCCGGCGCCAGGTGGTCGACGACGACGTGTCCGTGGAAGAACCGGGTCGTCGGCTTCCAGCCGGTGACGGCGCGCTCGCTGTCGAAGCCGAACCGCAGCAGCGTCGTCGTGACCGTCGCGTCGCCGGCCCCGCCGGTGACGGTCACCGTGGCGGTCAGGGTGTCGGCGTCGCAGCCGTGCACCAGGGTCCCGATCCACAGCCGGACGTGCCGGGGCCCGGCGTCCTTCCCGACGACGGCCAGGCCCGGCTCGATGTCGCCCTCCGGGCCGCCGCGGTGCCCGAGCAGCCACTGACCGATCCGGAACAGGGCGTGCTGGAAGCGCCGCACGGGCGTCGGCTCGTTCACGGCACTCACCCTGTCAGCGCGGGCGGCGGAACTGATCGGCCACCTGCATGACGTACTCGCCGTAGCCGGAGCCCGCCTGCCGCGCGCCGAGCGCATGGCAGGCGTCGGCGTCGATGAACCCCATCCGCAGGGCGACCTCCTCGACGCAGGCGATCCGCACGCCCTGGCGGTTCTCCAGGACGCGGACGTACTGGCCGGCCTCCATGAGCGACTCGTGGGTGCCGGTGTCGAGCCAGGCGAACCCGCGGCCGAGGTCCTGCAGCCGGGCGCGGCCCTGCTCCAGGTAGGCGCGGTTCACGTCGGTGATCTCGAGCTCGCCGCGGGCCGACGGCTCGATCTTCGCGGCGATGTCGGCGACCTGGTCGTCGTAGAGGTAGAGGCCGGTGATGGCCCGGTCGGAGCGGGGGTGCGCGGGCTTCTCCTCGATGGAGATCAGCTTCCCGTCGTCGTCGGCCTCGCCGACGCCGTAGCGTTCGGGGTCGCGGACGGGGTAGCCGAACAGCACGCAGCCGGCGTCACCGGAGGCGACCCGGGCGACCTGGCGGCGGAGCAGGTCACCGAACGAGGCGCCGTGGAAGATGTTGTCGCCCAGCACGAGCGCCGACGGGCCGCCGCGGACGTGGTCGGCGCCGATGACGAACGCCTCGGCCAGCCCGCGCGGCTGCTCCTGGGCCGCGTAGGTCAGCTGCAGGCCGAGGTCGGAGCCGTCGCCGAGGAGGCGCTGGAAGCCGGGCAGGTCGTGCGGGGTGGAGATCAGCAGGATCTCCCGGATGCCGGCCAGCATCAGCGTCGTCAGCGGGTGGTAGATCATCGGTTTGTCGTAGACCGGCAGCAGCTGCTTGGACACCGCCCGGGTCAGCGGGAACAGCCTGCTGCCGGTGCCGCCGGCGAGGACGATGCCCTTCACCGGGCCGCCCCCAGGTGCCGGGCGAGCGCGTCCCGCCACGGCGGCATCGCCACCCCGGACAGGGTCAGCCGGCTCAGGTCCAGCACCGAGTTCGCGGGCCGGCGGGCCAGGTGCGCCTTGTCGGCGGCGTACTCGGTGGTCGTGACCGGCCGGACGTCACCCGGGTCGCGGCCGCAGTGCGCGAACACCTCGGTGGCCAGGCCGTACCAGCTGACCGGTTCGCCGTCGTTGGTCACGTGGACGGTGCCGGTCTCCCCGCGGCCGGCGAGGGCGACCAGCGCGGCGGCGAGGTCACCGGCGAACGTCGGACGGCCCACCTGGTCGTCGACGACGGCCGGGCAGGCCCCGTCGCGGGCGAGCCGGGCCATCGTCGCGACGAAGTTGCCGCCGTCGCCGACCACCCAGCTGGTGCGGGCGACCAGGTGCCGGGGCGCGGCCCGCACCGCCAGCTCGCCGGCGGCCTTCGAGGCGCCGTACACGCCGAGCGGCGCGAGCGGGGTGTCCTCGGGCATCGGGCCGGGCACGGTGCCGTCGAAGACGTACTCGGTGGAGACGTGCACCAGCGTCACGCCGTGCCGGGCGGCCGCGGCGGCGAGGTGCGCGGGACCGAGCGCGTTCACCCGCCAGGCGGCGGCAGGCTCGGTCTCGGCCCGGTCGACGGCGGTGTAGGCGGCCGCGTTGAACACCACGTCGTACCGGGAGAAGTCGTGCGCGGCGACGGCGTCGGGGTCGCCGACGTCGAGGTCGTCCCGGCCCAGCGCCACCGCGTCCGGCAGGGCCGCGACCAGCGCCCGCCCGAGCTGCCCCCGGGCCCCCAGCACGCAGGCGCGCACGTGCCCACCTCCTCGTCGTCCGACCCGCCGACTCTGACACGCTGGCCGGACGCGGGATGAAGGAGGTCCGGGTGCGGATCGTGGTCACCGGGGGAGCCGGGTTCATCGGCTCGCACTTCGTGCGCACCCTGCTCGGGCAGGGCTACCCGGGGTACGACACCGCCGAGGTCGTCGTGCTCGACGCCTTCACCTACGCCGGGCGGGCCGAGAACCTCGCGCCGGTCGCGGACTCGCCGCGGCTGCGCGTCGAACGCGGTGACATCCGGGACCCGCGGCGGGTCGCCGAGGTGCTGCCCGGCGCGGACCTGGTCGTGCACTTCGCGGCGGAGACCCACGTGGACCGCTCGATCGCCGGGGCGGCGGACTTCGTGACCACCAACGTGGTCGGGACCCAGGTGCTGCTGCAGGCCGCTGTGGACGCACGCGTGGGCCGGTTCGTGCACGTCTCGACGGACGAGGTGTACGGCTCCGTCGAGGACGGCTCGTGGCCCGAGGACCACCCGCTGGAACCGAACTCGCCCTACAGCGCCGCGAAGGCCGGCAGCGACCTGCTGGCGCGCAGCTACCACCGCACCCACGGGCTGGACGTGGTGATCACCCGCTGCTCGAACAACTACGGCCCCTACCAGTACCCGGAGAAGGTGATCCCGCTGTTCGTCACCCGGCTGCTCGACGGCGGGAGGGTGCCGCTCTACGGCGACGGCGGCAACGTCCGCGACTGGCTGCACGTCGACGACCACTGCCACGGGATCGCGCTGGTCGCGGCGAAGGGGCGGGCCGGGGAGATCTACAACATCGGCGGCGGGACCGAGCTGACCAACCGCGAGCTGACCGGGCGGCTGCTGGCCGCGGTCGGCGCCGACTGGTCCCGCGTCGAGCACGTCCCGGACCGCAAGGGCCACGACCGCCGGTACTCGGTGGACTGGTCGAAGATCCGCGACGAGCTGGGGTACGCCCCGCGTGTCCCGTTCGAGCAGGGCCTGGCCGACACCGTGGCCTGGTACCGGGAGCACCGGAGCTGGTGGGCGTGAAGGCGACCGAGCTCGGCATCGACGGCGCCTGGCTGTTCGAGCCCACCACGTTCCCCGACGACCGGGGCTCGTTCACCGCGCCGTTCCAGGGCCCGGCGTTCCGCGCGGCGCTCGGGTTCGACCTGCAGGTCGCCCAGACCAACCAGTCGGTGAGCCGGCGCGGCGTGATCCGCGGGGTGCACTTCGCCGACGTGCCACCCGGGCAGGCCAAGTACCTCTACGTCGCGGCGGGCGCGGTCCGGGACGTGGTCGTGGACCTGCGGGTGGGGTCGCCGACGTTCGGCCGGCACGAGGTCGTCGAGCTCGACGCCGCGCACCCGCGGGCCGTCTACCTGGCCGAGGGCCTCGGGCACGCCTTCCAGGCCCTCACCGACCGCGCGGTGGTCGGGTACCTGTGCTCGACCCCCTACGACCCGGCCGCCGAGCACGGCGTCTCCCCGCTCGACCCGGACCTCGCCCTGCCGTGGGCCGAGGGGCTGGAGCCGGTGCTGTCGGCGAAGGACCGCGACGCCGTGACCGTGGCGCACGCGCTGGACACCGGGCTGTTACCCACGCGCAAAGCCTGCGACGCCCGGTACGCGCAGCTCCGGGCCGGCGGTTAGTCTCCGCCCATGTCGGAGCGCACCCCGCCGTTACGGATCTCGGTCGTCGGCTGCGGCTACCTCGGCGCCGTGCACGCGGCGTCGATGGCCGAGCTGGGCCACGAGGTCGTGGGCGTCGACACCGACGCCGAGAAGGTCGAGTTCCTCGCCGCCGGCCGGGTGCCGTTCTTCGAGCCCGGGTTCTCCGACCTGCTGCGCCGCGCCCTCGACTCGGGGCGCCTCACCTTCACCACCGACATCGCGGCGGCGACCGGTGCCGCGGTGCACTTCCTGTGCGTCGGCACCCCGCAGCGCCGCGGCGAGTACGCGGCCGACCTGACCTACGTGGAGGCGGCGACGTCGTCGCTGCTGGACGTGCTCGGCCCGGGGGAGCTCCTGGTCGGCAAGTCCACGGTCCCGGTGGGGACCGCGGCGCGGCTGGCCGAGCGGGTCGCCGAGCGGGTGCCCGGGGCGGCGCTGGCGTGGAACCCGGAGTTCCTGCGCGAGGGCTACGCCGTGCAGGACACGCTGCACCCGGACCGGCTGGTCTACGGGGTCCCCGCGCTGTCGGGACTCGACGGGACGGTCGACGCGGAGGCGCTGCTGGACCGGGTGTACGCGACGATCGTCGCCGAGGGCACCCCGAAGGTCGTCACCGACTACGCGACCGCGGAGATGGTGAAGACCGCGGCGAACTCGTTCCTGGCCACGAAGATCTCGTTCATCAACGCGATGGCGGAGCTGTGCGAGGCGACCGGCGCGGACGTCAAGCAGCTGGCCGACGCGATCGGGCACGACGACCGGATCGGCCGCAAGTTCCTCAACGCCGGCCTCGGGTTCGGCGGGGGCTGCCTGCCCAAGGACATCCGGGCGTTCATGGCGCGGGCCGGTGAGCTGGGCGCCGACCAGGCGCTGACCTTCCTGCGCGAGGTCGACAACATCAACATGCGGCGCCGGATCCGGATGGTGGAGCTCGCCCGGCAGGTGTGCGACGGCTCGCTGCTCGGCAAGCGGATCGCGGTGCTCGGGGCGGCGTTCAAACCGGACTCGGACGACATCCGGGACTCGCCGGCGCTGAACGTGGCCGCCCAGCTGCAGCTGCAGGGCGCCGACGTGCGGGTCACCGACCCGGCGGCCGGCGACAACGTGCGCAAGCACTGGGGCCAGCTCGACTTCGTCGCGTCGCCGGAGGAGGCCGCGGAGAACGCCGACGTGGTGCTGCTGCTGACCGAGTGGCGGCAGTACCGCGAGCTCGACCCGGCGACGTTCGGGAAGGTCGTGCGGACCCGGCGGGTGCTCGACGGGCGCAACGCACTCGACCGGGAGGCCTGGGAGGCGGCGGGATGGGCCTACCGCGCCCTCGGTCGCCGGAACGCCTGAAAGCGCCGCGAGCGCGGAGCTTCGCGGAGCGCGCATCGGCACCGCGTGGGTGTAGAAACGCGGGCGTGACCTCGCACCTCGTGCTCGCCGGGTCGGACCGGGACTCGTTCGGCTCGCTGCACCGCCGCTCCACACCGCGGGAGGAGCGGTACCGGATCGGTAAGGACCTGCGGCGGTCCGCACCCCGGTCGCGGCTGGCGTCCTGGTCGTCGGCGTTGCGGCGGGTCGACCCGATCGATCTCGTCGAGCTGACGAACGCCGGCCGGGTGCCCGAGCTCGTGCCGCTGCGGATCCAGCGGATGAGCGCCTCCCCGCACGCGTTCCTTCGGGGTGCGGCGGCCCTGCACGCCGCCGACTTCGCGGTGCTGACCGCGACCGGGATCCGCCCGGTGATCTGCGGTGACGCGCACCTCGGGAACTTCGGGTTCTACGCGTCCCCGGAGCGCGAGCTCGTCTTCGACCTCAACGACTTCGACGAGGCCCACCCCGGCGCCTGGGAGTGGGACCTGCGCCGGCTCGTCGCCTCCACCTGGGTCGCCGGCAGGGACTCCGGCGCGGGGGAGCGGCAGTGCGCGGAGGCCGTCACCCGCTGCGTGCACGCCTACGCCGAGCACCTGCGGACGCTGGCCGAGCAGCCGTTGCTGGCCCGGTCGTTCGACATCATGGACGTCGACGCGCTCCGCTCCGACGCCGGCCACGCGAAGTCCCGCCACGCGATCGACAAGGCGGCCGAGCGGGCCCGCAGCCGGACCAGCGACCGCGCGCTGCCCCGGTTCGTCACCGACGACGGCGGCGAGCGCCGGATCGTCACCGAGCCGCCGCTGATCACCCACCCGGACGAGGAACACACCGAGCGGATCCTGGCCGCCCTCGACGACTACCTCGCCACGCTGCCGCCGCACTGGGCCCGGATCCTCGGCGGCTACCACGCCACCGACGTCGCCCACAAGGTCGTCGGCGTCGGTTCGGTCGGCCTGCGCGCCTACCTGGTGCTCTGCGAGGGATCCAGCCCGGACGACGTGCTGTTCCTGCAGCTCAAGCAGGCCCGCCGGTCCGTGATCGCGCCGTACGTGCACGGCGACGAGGCCTGGCACGCCCACCAGGGCCAGCGGGTCGTCGAGTACCAGCAGGCGTTGCAGACCGTCTCCGACCCGCTGCTCGGCTGGACGACGGTCAACGGCCGCCAGTACTACGTCCGCCAGTTCCGCGACATGAAGGGCGCCATCGTCCCGGACAAGCTGGACGCGCCCGCCCTGGCCGACTACGCCGACGTCTGCGGGAAACTGCTGGCCAAGGGACACGCGCGGACGTCCGGGGCCTCCATGATCGCCGGGTACGTCGGCCGGGGCGGCAAGGTCGCCGACGCCCTCTGCACGTTCGCCAGGGCCTACGCCGACCAGACCGAGGCCGACCACGACGCGCTGCTGCGCGCGATCCGGTCCGGGCGCCTGTCGGATCGGACACCTGAGCACGTGCCGGGCGGAGCGATCGGATAGGTTCTCATCCCGTGACCGTCGTCGAAACCCTGCTGGTGTTCGTGGTCGCGCCGGTGGTGCTGTACCTCGCGATCTGGATCGGGATCGCGGTGCGCAACCGGAGCGGCCGCCCCCGCCACGAGGCGGGTGAGCCGTGGCCGTACGAGCCCCTGTTCTGGATCGCCAACCCGGCCGGCGCCGGCCACCACGCGCCGCACGCCCCGGTCGGCGGCAGCGACGAGCGAGGAGGTACCGGTGGCCGGTGGTAGCGTCGCCGTCTTCGAGGGCAACGAGGACGAGCTGCCCGAGGGCGCGGTCGTGACGAACTCGGGCCGGCTGTCGGTGGCCGAGGAGTTCCACGAGCCCAAGCAGTCCGACCATCCGTTCACGCCGGTGCAGCTCGCCCGGCTGGACGACGCGCTGACCCTCACCAGCCGGGAGACCGGGCTGCGGTTCGCGCTGTACCTGGGCGACCTGGGTACGGACGCGCGGGCGACCGCGGTCGAACTGCACGGCCGGGTCGACGGCCACGACGAGGCCGTCCTCGTCGCGGTCAGCCCGGAGCAGCGCCGGCTGGAGATCGTCACCGGTGCGGAGGCGAAGGTCCGCCTCCCGGACCGGGGCGCGAAGCTCGCGCTCATGAGCATGGTCGCCTCCTTCAAGGAGGGGGACCTGTTCGGCGGGCTGCTCTCCGGCCTGCGGATGCTGGCCGACCAGGCCGGCACCCGGGGCTGAACCGCCCTCTCCCCGTCACCGGCCCACGGCCGGATGGCGGACGCGGGCTGGACCGGTCGGTGGAACGACGGACCACCGGCCGGTTCTAAGGTGTCCGTATGTCGCGATCCCCGGGAGTGGCCTCGCCGATGGCCACCGCGAGCCCGATCCTGATCGTCGACGACCACGAGCTGGTCGGCTCGGCCCTCGCGCTGAACCTGCGCGTCGAGGGTGAGGACGCCACCTTCCTGCCGGTCCGCACGGCCGCCGGCGTGCTCGAGCACGCCCGCCGCACCGGGCCGGGGCTGATCGTGCTCGACCTGGACCTCGGGCGGGACCCGGAGGGTCACCGGATCGACGGCTCCCGGCTGGTCGGCCCGCTGGTCGAGATCGGCTGGCGGGTCGTGGTCCTGTCCGGGAGCTCGGACGCCGGCCGGGTCGGCGCGGCGCTGGAGGCCGGCGGGTTCGTGTTCGTCCCGAAGAACGCGCCGTTCCCGGCCCTGCTCAACGCGATCCGCGAGGCACGGGTGGGGCGTTCGGTGATGCCGCCGGGCCGCCGGGAGCAGCTCATCAAGCTGTTCCGCGACCGCGAGCGCGAGCGCCACGACCTGCACGCGAAGCTCTCCAAGCTCACCCAGCGGGAGCGCGAGGTGCTGGCCCTGCTGGCCGGCGGGAAGCGCGCCCAGGCCGTCGCCGACCACTTCGTGGTGTCGCTGGCGACCGTCCGCACCCAGATCCGGGCGGTCCTCACCAAGCTCGAGGTCGGTTCGCAGCTGGAAGCGGTTGCGCTCTACCGGAAGGCCGCCGGGGTCTGACCCGGCCGGAGGACCCTCGTTCGTGTCGGGGGTGGGTCCTACGATGGGTTCTCGTCAAGGTGGTGGGTACGGAGGGTCAGCGTGGCGTCCGGCAGCTTCAGCGGGGTCCTCGGGCGGTACCGCCGGGCCCGGTTCGTCGCCGGGCACCTGGGCGACCTGCTCGTCGTCGGCTCCCTGTGCGTGCTCGTCGCCGCGATCACCCGGCCCGCCGTCGTCGACGGGCGGATCGACGTCGCGTCGTCGACGTCGATCCTCACCCTGGTCGCCGCCGCGGTCGGGTCCGCCGCCGCGATCGTCGCGCTGGTCACCGGGCGGCTGACCGGTGACCCGCGGCCGTCCTGGTTCGGGGCGGCGCTGCTGCTCTACGGCGTGATCGTGCTGCCCACCTCGGCGCTGGTGCTCCAGGACCAGCCGGCCGGGGTCGCCCGGCTCGCGGTGCTGGCGATGCTCGCGGTCGGGATGTGCATCCTGATCGTCGCCCTGCGCCCACCGGCCCGGCTCGGGGCCTGGGGCGGCTGGGCCCTGTTCGGGGTCGCGCTGGCGAGCGGCGGCGTGGTCGCGTTGCAGGGGGAGAGCTGGCTGACCATGCTGCTGGCCGGGAGCCCCCTCCCGTCGGTGCTGGTGCAGACCGGCTGGGCGGCCGTCGCGCTGCTGTTCCTGTTCGACGGCTACCGGCGGCAGAGCCGGATCCGGTCCCGGCTCGGGCTGGGCCTCGTCGTGATCGCGGTGTCCCAGCTGTACCGCGAGATCGTGCCCGGCGGGCCCGCACCCGGGTTGGTGTACCCCGCGCTGCGGATCCTCGGCACCGCGGTGGTGCTGTCCGCGCTGCTGACGATGGCGCTGCGCGCGGTGTCCGACCTGCAGGACGACTACGACCGGTTGCAGGAGACCCTCGGCGACGCGACCCGGCTGCTGGAGAAGGCGGCCGGGCAGGCCGCCGAGCGCGACCACGAGCTGCGCAACGGCCTCGCCGGTCTCGCCGGCGCGGCGTACCTGCTCTCGTACAGCGACGGCGACGGGCGGACCGGTCAGCTCCGGGACGCGGTGCTGGCCGAGCTCGGCAGGCTGCGCCACATGCTGGAGAACCCGGACCCGGTCCTCGACGGACCGGACCCGATGATCGACGACCGGGACGCCGCGCTGCTCGACCTCGGCCCGGACTTCGAGCCGGCCGGCAACGGCGCGCCGGCAGCGGCGAACGGCAGCTCGCACCGGGTCGAACCGGTGCTGCGCCAGCTGGTCGAGCTGCGCCCCGAGCAG
The DNA here is from genome assembly GCF_014267175.1 of Pseudonocardia sp. C8. Classification (NCBI taxonomy): domain Bacteria; kingdom Bacillati; phylum Actinomycetota; class Actinomycetes; order Pseudonocardiales; family Pseudonocardiaceae; genus Pseudonocardia; species Pseudonocardia sp. C8. Next base: position 4,328,897 of record NZ_JACMTR010000002.1, on the reverse strand, counting down.
GAGATCACCCTCGAGGTCGAGGCCGGCCTGCCGGTCGTGGCGGCCCCGGAGGCCGTGACCCGGCAGGTCGTGACCAACCTGCTCGCCAACTGCGCGCGGCACGCGCCCGGCGCGCCGGTCGAGGTCCGCGGGCGCACGGCCGACGCCCCCGGGTTCGTCGCCGTGGAGGTCCGCGACGCCGGCCCGGGGCTGCCCGGCGGGCAGGAGACGCTCGTGATCACCCGCGGGGTGCACGACGAATCGGCGGGCGGTTCCGGGCTCGGCCTGCACATCAGCGCCCAGCTCGCGCACGAGCACGGCGGCGAGCTCGTCCTCCGTACGGCTCACGAGCCGCAGGGATGCCTCGCCGTCCTCACTCTTCCGGCGGTCAACTGATCGGACGGACCACGCCGGATTCGTCCACCCGGCGCAACTTCAACCCGAACAGTCATTCCCCCGACGCCCTTGGTGATCGCATACTGGGGGCCGCGACGGCATGCCCGGCGACGACGCGGGGTACACCGTCCGTACGAAGGAGGTCACCATGGCGCACACGCACGACCGTGCGGCCGCCCCGGGTCCGGACGGACGCCGGGCCCGCTCGCACCCCTCGACCCCCTCAGCCGCGGTGCTCACGCCGCCGACCGGGCTGCCTGCCGTCGAACCCACGGCCGCACCGCACATCCCGCAGCAGCGGACCCCTGTCGAGCCGACCCCGCCGCCGGCCGCCACCGGCCAGCGGCTGTGTGCCTGCGGGCACCCGGAGGAGATGCACGAGCACTACCGGCCGGGCACCGACTGCGGCTCCTGCGGCGCGCGCGCCTGTGGCGCGTTCCGGCCGGAGGGCGCCGAACGCCCGCGGAACCCGCTGGCGCGGCTGCTGCGCCGCCGCCGCTGACCGCCTGCTCTCACTGCCGGATCGGTCCCCGTCGCTGGGACGAGACGCGCGCTGACGCCCTGGCGCGGGCGGAAGTGTGTTGATCGACTCGTGGCGTGCGGTCGATCTGCGCGTTTCAGCCCCGGGCGCGGCGAGAGCGCGCTGATCGACTTGCGGGTCGCGGTCGAGATGCACGTTCCCGCCGCGGCCAGGGTGAGAGCGTGCTGATCGACTTGTCGGTCGCGGTCGAGATGCACGTTCCTGCCCCGGTCAGTGCGGGAGCGTGCTGATCGATACCCGGTGCGCGGTCGACGCGCACGTTCTCGCCGTCGTCGGGGCCGAAGGGTGATGATCGAGGTACGGTTCGCGCGTGAGGTGCACGTTTTCGCCCTGGTGCGGGCGGGGGTGTGTTGATCGACTCGGGGGTCGCGTTCGAGATGCACGTTCCCGGCGCGGTCAGGGCGGGAGTGTGTTGATCGATACCTGGTGCGCGGTCGACGCGCACGTTCTCGCCGTCGTCGGGACCGCAGGGTGATGATCGACTTGCGGTTCGCGCTCCAGGGGCACGTTTCTGCCCTGGCGCGGGCGGGAGTGTGCTGATCGACTTGTGGGTCGCGTTCGAGATGCACGTTCCCACCTCGGCGGGGGCGGGAGCGTGCTGATCGACTCACGGGTCGCGCGTGAGATGCACGTTCCCGCCAAGGCCAGGGCAGGAGCGTGCTGATCGATACCCGGTCCGCGGTCGAGACGCACGTTCTCGCCGTCGTCGGGGCCGCAGGGTGATGATCGACTTGCGGTTCGCGCTCCAGGGGAACGTTTCTGCCCTGGCGCGGGCGGGAGTGGATCGACTCGGGGGATGCGGTCGACGAGCGCGTTCCCGCCCCGGCCGAGGCGGGAACGCGCTGATCGATACCCCGATCCGCGGTCGACGCGCACGTTGCGGCGGGGGCCCGGACGGAAGGGTGCTGCTCGATCTGGGCCCTCGTGACCGACGCGCACGTTCCACCCCGCGCCGGGGCCGGAACGTGCTGATCGACCTCCTGGTCCACCCGGCGGCACACCTCGTTCCCGCCCCCCGGGGCGTTACGGCTGCTGCACGGCGGTCGCCTGGTCCGGGGTGCTCGGCGTCGGTTGGCCGTCGAACTCGCGGGCGGCCAGTGCCCGGACGATGCCCGCGCGACCCTCGGACACCAGCCTCCGCAGCGCGGCCGGCTTGGACTCGTCGGCCAGCCACGCGTCGGAGGCGTCGACGGTCTCCTGGCGCACCGCCCACGACGGGAACAGCCCGACGACCACGTTCTGCGCCAGCTCCGAGGTCCGCCGCTCCCAGACGCCGTCGATCTCGGCGAAGTACCGCTCGACGTAGCCGTCGAGCAGCCCGCGCTGCGCCGGGTGCGAGAACCCGGCGATGGCGGCTTCGTTGATCGCGTTCGGGAGGCTGTCGTCGTGCACGGCGCGCTGCCAGGCGCGCTCCTTGGCCTCCGCGGTCGGGATCAGCGCGCGGGCCCGCTCGGCCTGCCGGGCCCCGGTCGAGGTCGCATCGCGCTGCTCCTCCTCGGCGATCTCGGTCTCGCCCGCCTTCCCGTGCGCGACCAGCGCGTGCAGCAGCCGCCAGCGCAGGTCGGTGTCCACGGTCAGCCCGTCCGGGACCCGCACGTCCAGCAGCCAGCCCTGGAACGCCTCGAGGGTGGCGTCCGGCAGTACCGACGCGGCGAGGGCGTTCACCACGGCCAGCTGGACGTCCGAGCCGGGCGGCGCGGTGTCCAGCCGGAACCGCAGCGCGTCGGTCAGCAGCGGCCAGCCGCGCTCGTCGGCCCATTCCGGGACGCAGTACGACGCCGTCGCGGTCTGCGCCTGCAGCAGCAACCGCTGCACGACGCCGATCTCGGACTCGGTGTCGAACCCGCCCGCGACGAGCGTGACGAAGTCGCGGGCCTTCAGCTCGGCCTCGCGGGTCATCTCCCACGCCGACGACCAGCACAGCGTCCGCGGCAGCGGTTCGGCGATGTCACCGATCCGGTCCACCAGGGTGGCCAGCGAGCCCGGGTCGAGGCGCAGGGCGCAGTAGGTGAGGTCGTCGTCGTTGACCAGGACCAGCTTGCCGCGCGGCATCCCGATCAGCTCCGGCACCGGGGTCCGCTCACCGGACACGTCGAGCTCGACCCGGTGGGTGCGGACGAGCTTGCCGGTGGCCGGGTCGTCGTCGTAGACACCGACGGCGACCCGGTGCGTGCGCAGCTCACCGGCGCCGGGCCGGGCACCGCCCTGCACGACGTCGAACGCGGTGAACTTCCCGGCCTCGTCGACGCCGAACGAGGGCCGCAGCAGGTTCAGCCCGGTGGTGCGCAGCCACTGCGCGCCCCAGTCGGACAGGTCCCGGCCGGACGCCTTCTCCAGGGCGGCCAGCAGGTCGTCGAACGTGGCGTTGCCCCAGGCGTGCGCGGCGAAGTAGTCGCGCAGCCCGGCCAGGAACGGCTCCAGCCCCACGTAGGCGACGAGCTGCTTGAGCACCGAGGCGCCCTTGGCGTAGGTGATGCCGTCGAAGTTGACCTCGACGGCCTGCAGGTCCGGGATGTCCGCGGCGATCGGGTGCGTCGACGGCAGCTGGTCCTGCCGGTAGGCCCAGGACTTCTCGAGGTTCGCGAACGTCGTCCACGCGTTCGTGTACTCGGTGGCCTCGGCCTGGCACAGCACCGACGCCCACGTCGCGAACGACTCGTTGAGCCACAGGTCGTCCCACCAGCGCATGGTCACGAGGTCGCCGAACCACATGTGCGCCATCTCGTGCAGGATGGTCTCGGCGCGGCGCTCGTAGAGCGTGCGGGTGACCCGGGACCGGAAGACGTAGTCCTCCAGGAACGTGACCGCGCCGGCGTTCTCCATCGCGCCCGCGTTGAACTCCGGCACGAACAGCTGGTCGTACTTGCCGAACGGGTAGGTCACCCGGAAGTTGCGGTGGTAGAAGTCGAAGCCCTGCCGGGTCTCGGTGAAGATCCGCTCGTGGTCCATGTGCGGGGCCAGCGAGGCGCGGCAGTAGATGCCCAGCGGGATTTCGGCGTGCTCGTCGCGGTAGGTGTCGTGCCAGCTCGCGTACGGGCCGGCGATCAGCGCGACCAGGTAGGTCGAGAGGATCTCGGTCTGCGCGAACCGGTGCACCCGGGCGCCCGAGCCGTCCGGCTCGCCCACCTCGGAGACGGCGTTCGAGACGACCTTCCAGTCGGCGGGAGCGGTCACGGTGATCGTGTACCGGGCCTTGAGGTCGGGCTGGTCGAAGCAGGGGAACAGCCGCTTGCAGTCGGCCGTCTCGAACTGGGAGTAGAGGTAGACGGCCCCGTCGACCGGGTCGACGAAACGGTGCAGCCCTTCGCCGGTGTTCGTGTAGAGCCCGGTCGAGACGATCGTCAGCTCGTTGTCCGCGGCGAGCTCCGGCAGGGCGAGGCCGTCGGACTCGGTCCAGGTGGAGACGTCGAGTGCGGCGCCGTTGAGCGTCGCGGACGTGATGCCCTCGCCGACCCACTCGATCCACGTGGACGCGCCCGGCTCGGCCGCGGCGAACCGGACGGTGGTGGTGACCGCGTACGTCCGCTCGGACGGGGCGCCGGCGCCGTCGGTCAGGTCGATCGTGACGTCGTAGGTCGAGACGTCGAGCAGCGCGGCGCGCTCCTCGGCCTGGGTGCGGGTGAGGTTGGGCGGGGTCATCGAGGTGGTCGGTCCTCTCCGGGGGGTGGGGTCGGCCCGCATCCAATCACGTGTCAGTGCCGGGCGGCCCGCGGAATCACCGGTGCGCGGGCGTCGTTGCCCCGGACATGACGACTGCTGCTGACGCCCCCGCCCGCGTCGACGTCTGGTTCGACCCGCTGTGCCCGTGGGCCTGGCTCACCTCCCGCTGGATCCTGGAGGTGCAGAAGGTGCGTGAGGTCGACGTGTCCTGGCACGTCATGAGCCTCGCCGTGCTGAACGAGGGCAAGGACCTGCCCGAGCAGTACGCGGAGCTGATGACGAAGGGGTGGGGCCCGGTCCGGGTCTGCATCGCCGCCGCCGAACAGCACGGCCTCGAGATCCTCGCCCCGCTCTACACCGCGATGGGCGAGCGGATCCACAACCAGCAGAACAAGGACTTCGACGACGTGATCGCCGGCGCGCTCAAGGAGCTCGACCTGCCCGCGTCGCTGGCCGAGGCCGCGCACTCCACCGAATGGGACGAGAAGCTGCGGGCCAGCCACCACGAGGGGATGGACCCGGTCGGGCTCGACGTCGGCACCCCCACCATCCACGTCGACGGCGTCGCCTTCTTCGGCCCGGTCATCTCCCGGGTGCCGAAGGGCGAGGCGGCCGGGCGCCTGTTCGACGGGGCCCGGCTGATGGCGGAGAACCCGCACTTCTTCGAACTGAAGCGCACCCGCACCGAGGACCCGTCCTTCGACTACTGAGCGCGACGCAATGCCCTCGTGCGCAGGCGGGTCGCGCCCCGGTGACGGCGTTGCACCGACCATGGGCGGGCCCGCGCATGTGCCCGGGACGGTGTCGAGCGGCACGGTCTCGCCCCGGGGTGGGCGGGTGTGTGCTGATCGACTCGTGGCGAGCGCCCGATCCGCACGTTTCGGCTCCGGGCGCGGCGAGAGTGTGCTGATCGACTCGTGGCTCGGGTCGGAGATGCACGTCTTCACCCCCTCGGGGCGGGTGCGTGCTGATCGACTTGTGGTTGGCGCTCGGGATGCACGTTTCTGCCCTGGCGCGGGCGGGAGTGCGTTGATCGACTTGCGGGTCGGGGTCGACGCGCACGTTCCCGTCCCGGCCAGGGCGGGTGCGTGCTGATCGACTCGTGGTTGGCGCTCGGGATGCACGTTTCTGCCCTGGCGCGGGCGGGAGTGCGTTGATCGACTCGCGGGTCGCGGTCGACGTGCACGTTCCCGTCCCGGCCAGGGCGGGAGTGTGCTGATCGATGGTCGCGGTGGTGTCGAGTTGCACGGTGGCGTCCCGGGGTCGGCAGGAAGGTGCTGATCGACGGAAGACTCGCGGCCGAGCTGCACGTTCTGTCCGCCGATGGGCGGAAAGGAGCGGTTCGTGCGAGGTCGCCGGGGCGCCGCTCGACTCCGCGCTGCCGCACCCGCTACCGCGCCTCCTTCTGCACCCCGGGGCGCTGCTGCACCCCTCGGGGAGGGTGCGGCACGCGAGGACGGGGGGTGCGGCACGCGGGGAGGGGGTGCGGCACGCGGGGAGGGGGTGCGGCACGCGAGGACGGGGTGCGGCAGAGCACTGGGGGGGTGCACGCGCGGAGAGGTGCACGGCATCGCCCGCGCCTGCCCGGCGGTGAGGTGAGCGCGGGCGATGACCCCGTCGGACGCCGGCTCGCGATCGTGAACGGTCCGGCCGGTTCGGCCGTGGCCGGCGTTGCCGACCCCCACAGTGCCGGGCCGTGGACTCCTGGTGGGAACGACGCGGGTGGACGTCGATGGCCGGTGCCGCGCTGCTCGTCGTGGGCGCGCTCGGTGGCGGGCAGCTGGCGATCGGCACGGCGCTCGGCTCCCCGCCCGACACAGCGGTCAGGACGGCGCTGAGCCCGTACCGGGACGGGGCGTTCACCGTGCGGGCCGCGGCCGTCGACGCCCGGGTCGACATCGCGAGCGCTGAGGACGGCTCGTACGTGCTCGGGCACACCCCGGCCGGCTCGGACGTCGTCCTGGACCTGGGCCTGCTGGCCGGCGACACCGCGCGGCCGTGGTGGGTGGACCCGTCGAGCGGGCGGACCGTGCAGCTCGCCGACCTGGTCAGCGAGGGGATCGCGCGGTTCCCGGTACCCGGGGGCGGCCCGACGGCCTGGGTTCTGGTGCTCGACGACGCCGGCGCCGGGTACGGCGCGCCCGACGCCGGTGCGGTGGCCGAGGCACTGCGGTCGGCGCGGGACGACGGACCGTCCGGTCGCCGCGGCAGGGGAGCAGGAGACGCGGTCACGGGCACGGACGGTGGTGGATCCGGTTCCCCGGACGCCGGGGCCGAGCGGGACACCGAGGGCCGCGGGTCCGGTGCCGACCCCGGGGAGCGTCCGGCCGCGGACGGGGACGCAGCGGACCGCTCCGAGGCCGGCCGGAGCGAGGGAGACGGTGTGTCCGGAACCTCTGGCGGTGGCGAACGAGCAACGGCGGACGGTGATCTCGACCGGGGATCGGACCACGACGGCGGCGCTGGTGCGGGCGACGACGGTGCTGCGGGTGGGACACCGAAGTCGCGCGGTGGCTCCACCGGCAACCACACGACCGGCGAGCGCAGCAGCGACGAGCACGGTGATGTGCGCAGCACCAGTGACCGCGGTGCCGGTGAGCGCGGTGCCGGTGAGCGCAGCACCGGTGAGCACAGCGCCAGTGACCGCAGCAGCGGTGAGCGCAGCACCGGTGAGCCCGGTACCGGCGATCGCAGCACCGCTGACCGCGGTACTGGTGGGCGCCGCACTGGTGATCGCGGTCCCGAAGAAGGCCGTACCGGTGAGCGCGGCACCGGTGAACGCGCCGACATCGAACGCAGCACGGGAGCCGGCCAGGGCCCGGCCGGCACGGGCGATACGCGTCCTCGCGACGACGTTCCCTCCGCCGGGGAGGCCCCCGCGTCGGAGACCGCCCCGGAGGATCGCGTGTTCCCGGGCTCCGCGCCCGGCAAGCCCGCGCCCGGCAAGCCCGCGCCCGGCAAGCCCGCGTCCGGTAAGCCCGCGTCCGACAAGCCCGCCCGCGAGCAGCCGGCCCGCGACAAGCCCACCCCCGCCAAGCCCACTCCCGAGAAGGCCGGGAAGCCCGCCCCGCGACGATCCGCCCCGGACGAACCGGCTCCCCGCAAGCCGGCCGCGCCGAAGCAGGGCACCCAGCCCACCGACTGGGACCGCCTCGCCCGGTGCGAGTCCTCCGGCGACTGGGGCATCTCGACCGGCAACGGCTACTACGGCGGCCTGCAGTTCGACAAGGCGACGTGGAGCGACTTCGGCGGCACCGCGTACGCCCCGACCGCCGACGGCGCCTCGAAGGAGCAGCAGATCGAGATCGCGACGAAGGTCCGGGATGCCCGCGGTGGTTACGGATCGTGGCCGGCGTGCGCGCGCAAGCTGGGCCTGGCGCGCTGAGGCGCCACCCCGTGGTGTCGCGTTCGGTGATGTCGCGCTCGCTCCCTGGAACCGCCGTCGGCCGGCGCGTAGGCTCGACGGTCCCCCGCCCGGTGGCTCGGGGCCGGTGCCCTGCTGGCGGCCGTCCCGGCCCGATTCCCTACCCTTGGACCTCATGAGCTCGCCCACCCCCGAGACCCGCCGGATCGGGAACCGCTACCGGCTCGACGAGCGGATCGGCGCCGGTGCGATGGGCGCGGTGTGGCGTGGTACGGACGAGCTGCTCAACCGCACGGTGGCGGTGAAGGAGCTGCTCGCAGCCGCACTGCCGTCGGCGGACCAGATGGAGGAGTCCCGGCAGCGCATCCTGCGCGAGGGCCGGATCGGGGCCCGGCTGCAGCACGCGCACGTGATCAGCATGTTCGACGTCGTCGTCCACGACGAGCGTCCGTGGCTGGTCATGGAGTACCTGCCGTCGCGCTCGCTGGCCGCCGTCCTGGCGGAGAAGGGGCCGATGAGCCCGACCGAGGCAGCGGCGATCGGCCGCCAGGTCGCGGACGGGCTGGCGGCCGCGCACACCGCGGGCGTGGTGCACCGCGACATCAAGCCCGGCAACGTCCTGATCGCCGAGGACGGCCGGTCCAAGATCACCGACTTCGGCGTGTCCCGGGCGGTGGACGACGTCCAGCTGACCCGGACCGGTGTCATCGCGGGCACGCCGGCGTTCCTCGCCCCGGAGGTCGCACGCGGCCAGGAGCCGACCGCCGCCTCGGACGTCTTCGCGCTCGGCGCCACGCTGTACGCCGCCGTCGAGGGCGAGCCGCCGTTCGGCCTGGACGAGAACGCCTACGCGCTGCTGCACAAGGTCGCCACCGGCGCGATCAGCCCGCCGACCCAGGCCGGGCCGTTGACGGCGCTGCTGATGCGGCTGCTGTCCAACGATCCCGCCGAGCGGCCCAGCGCCGCGCAGGCCCGCGACGCGCTGGCCCGGATCGCCGCCGGCCAGTCGGTCGCCGGCCTGGCGACGCCGTCGAGTGCGACCGCGGTGATGGACGCCTCCGACTCGGGGGCGAAGGCCGAGGCTGAGGGCGCCGGCACCGTCGTCGACTCACCGGCCGTGCGGGCCCCCCAGGTCATCCCGGGCGGCGGCAACGGCGGGCGCCCGCGCGGCGCCGCGGCGGCCGCGGGTGGTGGGCGGCGCCGCCGGCTGCCGATCGTGCTGGCCGCGGTGGCGGCACTGCTCGTCGTGGGCGGCGGGATCGCGTTCGGGGTGCTGACCAACTCCGAGTCGCCGCCGCCGGTGGCGGCACCGCCGACGTCCGCGACCCCCGCGACGAGTGCGGCCCCGACCACGCCCCCGACGACGTCCGCGACCCCCACACCCACACCGACGCCGACCACCGGCACCGGCCAGGTGCAGAACCCGGTCGCGTTCGTGCAGAACTACTACCGGATGCTGCCCGGTGACATCGCGGGGGCGTTCGCCCGGCTCAGCCCGCAGGCGCAGAGCGCATCCGGCGGGTTCGAGGCGTACCGCAGCTTCTACAGCGGGATGCGCACCGTGTACGCCGAGAACCTGCGCAACGCGGGCCCGAACACGGTGACCGCGACCGTCGTGTTCATGCGCACCGACGGCAGCACGAGCCGGGAGAACTACCGGTTCGTCGTCGGCACGAACGCGCAGGGCCAGGAGATCCTGCAGTCGTTCAGCCAGGCCTGAGCGAGCCGTCGGCGGCCGCCACCGGCCCGGGATCGGCCCCTGTCACCCCGGCCACCCAGTCCGCGATCCGCCCGGTCACCCACGCCCGGGTGTGCCGGTCGTGCACCTGGTGGCCCTCGCCGGGAATCTGCAGCAGCTCCGTCGCGGCGCCCCGCCCGGTGAGCGCGGCCTGGACCGCCAGCGACTGGGACAGCGGCACGTTGGTGTCGTGCTCGCCGTGCACCACCAGCAGCGGCGCGTCGATCCGTGCCGCCGCACGCAGCGGGGAGAGCTCCTCCAGCAGCGGGGCGTCGGTGCGCGGGTCGCCGTACTCGGTGCATGCCTGCGCGGCGATCCACGGCTCGGTGTCGGCGTAGAACGCGGTCAGGTCCGACATCCCGCACACGTCGACCCCGCCGGCGTACAGGTCGGGGAAGCGGGTGAGCGCGGCGAGGGTGAGGAACCCGCCGTAGGACCGGCCGCCGACGACGATCCGCCGCCGGTCGACGTCCGGGACGCTCGCGAGCAGCCGCGTGGCCGCCCGCACGTCGGTGATCGACGACGGCCGGAGCGGGCCGTCGTCCAGCCGGGCGAACGTCCGGCCCCGCCCGGACGAACCGCGGATGTTGGGTGTCAGGACGGTGATCCCGCGGGCGACGAGCTCCTGCAGCAGCGGCGCCCAGCCGGGCCGCTCCTCGGACTCCGGGCCGCCGTGCAGCCAGACGAACCCGGCACCGGTCGGTGTCTGCGGGCGGTGCAGCCAGCCGCCGATCCGCAGCCCGTCCTCGGCGGGGAAGGTGACCCGCTCCGGGCGGGGCGGCACGGGGAGCGGGGCGGTCCCGCCCAGCAGCGCGGTGGCGTGCCCGCCGCCGAGCGGGACCCGCACGACGTGCGGCGGGACCCCCGGCCCGTGTCCCGCGACCAGCAGCGCCGCGCCGTCGTGGGTGAACGACACCCCGGTGACGACGTCGCACGGCGCGGGCAGCCGCTGCGGGCGCCCGCCGCGCAGGTCCGCGACCTCCAGCGCGGCCAGGCCGCCCGCGTTCCAGACCAGGGCGGCCCGCGGCCCGGTCGGGTCCAGCGTGACGAGGTCCAGGTCGGCACCGGGCCGGACGGCGACCGGGCGGGCCGGCGCGATCCGGGGGTCGGCGCCCGGGGCGATCGGGACGGCGAGCAGCGCCGCGTGCTCCCGGTCGGCGTCGGTGTGCACCCACAGGATGCCGGGGCCGGTGCCGAACCGGGCCACGGCGGTCAGCGCGCCGCCGGGCCCGCCGGCGATCCGGTCCCGGGCACCGGTACGCAGGTCCAGCAGCTCCAGCGACCGCGCGCCCCGCGGGCCGGTGCGCAGCACGACCCGGCGCCCGTCCGCGGAGACCGCCTGCACGGCGGCGCCCGGGCCGCGTCCCAGCACGACCGACGAACCGTCGCGGACGTCGACCAGGCAGGCGGTGCCGTCGCCGTAGCCGTCCGAGTCCGGGGTGCCGGTGTCGGAGAGGATCGTGATGCCGAGCCAGCGCCCGCCCGGAGCCCAGGCCCCCAGCTCGACCGCGACGGCCGCCGGGGCGATCTCCCGCGCGGGTCCGCCGTCCGGGTCGAGCAGCGCCACCCGGGACCGGTCCCCGCCGCCCGGGGCGATCTGGGCCGCGATCCGGGTGCCGTCCGGGGACCAGGCCAGCGCCGTGACGTCGGGCTGGTCCCCGCCGGCGGTCAGGACGGCGGCGTCGTCGACGTCCACCGGCCCGTGTGCGGGCAGCGGTGCGACGTGCACCCGCGGGCGGCCGGTGAGGTCGGAGATCCAGGCCAGCCGGGTGCCGTCCGGGGAGACCGCCGGGCTGTGGTGGCCGGCGGCGGCACCCGCCCGCCCGTGCCGCTCGGAGGACGGAGGCGTCGCCGGTTCCGCACGCACGCCATCCGCCACCAGCCACTACCTCCGTTCCGGAACCCGTGTCCCCGCGTCGGCCCGGAGCGGAACGTACCCGGTACGGCGGCCGGGGCCGAGCCCCGGAACCGCCGCCGCGGTGTGCGTCAGGCCACCTCCGCCAGGTACGCCTCGGCCTTGTCCGGGTCCATGAACCAGTGCTGGAAGTCCGACGGGTCGCTGAAGCCGTTCGCGAACCGGCGGGCCACGGTGTCGTTGACCTGCGCCGTCCCGAGGATCTTCAGCACGTGCTCGGGCGGCGGCCCCAGCAGCGCGTTGGTCCAGGCCGTCACGTGCTGGGCGTAGTCCCAGTACCGCTCGAACGTCGCGCTCATCCACTCCCGGTCGTAGGGCTGGTCGCCCCGCTCCAGGATGGAGTTCAGGTAGACCTCCGCGCACTTGGCGGCGTTGTTCGAGCCCTGCCCGGTGATCGGGTCGTTGGCGACGACGACGTCGGCCATCCCGAGCACGGCGCCACCGGAGGGCAGCTCGCCGACCGGGTACCGGACCATCGGGGTGTACCCGCCGGTGAGGGTGGCCAGCGGGTCGGTGAGCGTCACGTCCTTCGCCCGCTCGTACTCCCACGGCAGGAACTTCTGCATCAGCCCGCGCATCCGGTCGAGGTGCTCCTGCGGCCCCGGCCGGTCGTCCCAGCAGTCCAGCGGCCCGCCGGGGATCCCCTCGAAGAAGAGGATCTCGCAGTTGCCGGACAGCGTGTAGGCCGGGATGACGAACAGCTCCCCGACCTCGGGGATCAGGTTGAACCGGACCGCGCGGAAGTCGGGGTGCTCCGGGCGGGTGGGGAGGCCGTGCACGTAGGCCAGGGACAGGATCCGCTGCGGCCGGGTGAACGGGGACCGGTCGGGGTTGCGGTCGAACAGCTGCACGAGCTCGCCCTTGCCGGCCGCGACGATCACCAGGTCGTACATCGCGGTGAGCCGGTCCAGGTCGGCGGTGGTGACCCCGTGGGTGACCACCTTGCCGCCGCGCTTCTCCAGCAGCTCCAGCCAGCCGGCCATCTTCACCCGCTGGTCGACCGACTGGGCGTAGGCGTCGAGCTTCCCGACCCAGTCCATCACCCGGCTCGAGTCCGGTCCGGCGACCGAGACCCCGAGGCCCTCGACCCGCTCGGCCTGCTCCTCCCACAGGTTCAGCCCGTGGTCGCGCTCGATCGCCAGCGCGTCGGCGAACATGCACTGGGTGGACATGACCCGCCCGCGGCGGATCTCGTCGGGGGTGCGCGCCGACATCACGGTGACGTCGTAGTCGTGCTCCCGCAGCGTCAGCGCGAGCTGGAGGCCGGACTGCCCCGCGCCGACGATGAGGACCTTAGGCATGTGCTTGCGCCCTTCCTGGCTGTGCGATGTCGCCCAGCGACAGCACGTACGTGACGAGCCGCCGCAGGGTCTCGACGGTGGACGCCGGTTCACGGGCGTCCACGGTGATCAACGGGATGTGGTCGGGGAGCGCGAGGGCCTCGCGCACGTCACCGAGGTCGTGGTGCAGCTCCCCGTGGAACGTGTTCACCGCGACGATGAAGGGGAGGTCCGAGTCGTTCTCGAAGTAGTTGATCGCGGCGAACGACCGCTCCAGCCTGCGGGTGTCGACGAGGACGACGGCACCGAGCGCGCCGCGGGTCAGGTCGTCCCAGAGGAACCAGAACCGCGGCTGCCCCGGCGTGCCGAACAGGTAGAGCAGCAGGTCGGAGTCCAGCGTGATGCGGCCGAAGTCCATGGCCACCGTGGTGGTGGACTTGCCCGCCTCGACCGGCTCGTCGATGCCGGTGCCCGCCTCGGTCATCCACGCCTCGGTGTTGAGCGGCGGAACCTCGGACACGGACCCGACGAACGTGGTCTTGCCGACGCTGAACCCCCCGGCGACGACGATCTTCGCGGAGATCGTGACCTGGTCGTCGGGCATGCTGCCGCGAGCCACCGCCGGCGGCTCAGACCGGTAGCCGTTGGAGTCCATCGAGGATCCTTCCGAGCATCTCGCGGTCGTGGTGGTAGGTGTGGGCGGTGGGGTGGACGTAGACGGCGCCCTGCGCCGCCAGGTCACTGATCAGCACCCGCACCACGCCGAGCGGGGCGCCGACGGCGACCGACAGCTCGGCGATGGAGGCCCGGGACCGGGCGTGCTCGTAGAGCATCCGCGACTCGGGCATCAACGTCTCGGGCAGGCTCGGGTCGTAGTCCGGTACCGAGACCAGCGCCTCGACCAGCAGCTCGTGCCGAGCCCTGGTCCGGCCCCCGGTCAGCGTGTAGGGCCGGATCCGCTTGCTGCGCATCCTCGGTTGTCCCTCCGGCGACGTGTCGGACGGCATGGTGGCCACCTCCCGGGTCAGGCCTGCGCCCGCCGCGCGGAGAGCACGCGGCGCAGGTCGGCACGGACTTCGGGGGTCAGGGCGTGGCCCGCGTTGCGCACGAACTGGGTCATCTCGTACCCCACGACCTTCATGTCGCAGCCGGGGGCGGTCAGCACGGCGATCCCGGCCCCGGCACCGATCCCCATGAACAGGAAGTAGCCACGCGTCATCCTGATCATGATCTGCTCGCAGCCGCCCTTGTCGAACAGCGCGGCGCTGTTGTGGGCGAGGCTGAGCAGGCCGCTGGCGATGGCCGCGAGCTGCTCGGCGTCGTCGGTGGAGACGGTGTCCGACGCGGCGAGCGGGAACCCGTCGGCGGACAGGACCAGGGCGTGCGTGACGCCGTGCACCCGGCTGACGAACTCGTTGACGAGCCAGCCGAACTCGCGGGACGACGACGCGGTGTCGGAGGTCACTTCTGGTCCCCGCCCTCGGTGGCGTCCTCCTGGGCGCGGGCGGCCATCTCCCCGTCGGTGAAGCCGTCGAGGTCGGCGAGGAACTCGTCCTGGCCCTCGCTGGCCGGGGAGTCGAACGAGCCGGCCGCCGAGGACCCACCCGCGGCCTCGGGCTTGATGCTGCGCGAGACCCGCCGCGGCAGCCCGCTCGCGGTGGTGCCGCCCACCGCGGGCGACGGCCGCCGGGGGATCGGGGACGGCCGCTGCTCGGGCAGGTCGGCGGGGTCGCCGGTGGCCGGGGTGTCCGGCGCGGCCGTCGCCGGGGTGTCCGGAACGGCGGTCGCCGGCGTGTCCGGGACCGCGGTGTCCGGCGCGGCGTTCGTCGCGACGTCCGCCGGGGTGTCCGGGACGGTGCTGTTCGCCGCCGCGTTCGGCCCCGCGGCCGGGCCGCGCCGGTGCGGCAGGCGCTCCAGGTGGTGCCGGCCGTTGGTCGGGACGGTCCGCGTCCCGGACCAGTTCGCCTCGGGCAGCTCGGTCACCAGCGACGGCGGCAGGAGCACGGTGGCGGTCGTGCCGTTCGGCATCCGGTGGTCGAGCGAGACCCGCAGGCCGTGCCGCTCGGCCAGCCGGCGGACCACGGTCAGCCCCATGTGCCGCACCGCGGAGTCGTCGAGCCGGTGCGACCGGAAGAGCCGGTCGTTGAGCTCGGCGAGGCGCTCCGGGGGCAGGCCGATGCCGTCGTCCTCGATCCGGACCAGGACGCTGCCCTGCTCGGTGAGGTGGGCGCTGACCCGCACGTCCGCGTCCGGCGGCGAGTGCCGGGTGGCGTTGTCGAGGAGCTCGGTGAGCACCCGGCTCAGGTCGTTCGCCGCGAACCCGACGACGCCCAGCGACGCCACGCGGCCGATGCTGACCTTCGCGTACTCGTCGATCGAGGACATGGCCGCCCGCACCGTGTCGAGGACGGACAGCGTCTCGCCGGTGTCGGAGTCGGCGTCGTGGTCGGCCAGCACGCGCAGGTTCTCGGCGTTGCGCCGCAGCCGCGCGGCCAGGTGGTCGAGCCGGTAGAGCTGGCCCAGCCGGTGGCTGTCGTCCTCGTGGCGTTCCATCTGCTCGAGGTCCGACAGCAGCGTGTCGATGAGGTTGAGATCGCGGAGCGCGATGCTCGCGCACAGCTCCACCAGGGACTCGTCCCGGGGCTCTCCGGCAGGCACGCTCCGCACGGCCGGGGCGCTCGGGGCGGCCTCGATCGTCTTCAGCGGGGGGTGCCGGTCGGGGTCCAGCAGGTGCGCCGCGGCCACGCGCGAGCGCCCCAGTAACACCCGTGATCGGTCGAAGATCTCACGAGCCCGCGCTCGCGTCGCCATGCGCCCACCTCTGTCGCAGTAGTCACGGTGTGTGTCGGGGCGGTCATTCCCCGGAGACACGCGACATCGAATCAGAGTGACGGAGGCTTGTCGAATGCTGCCCGACTGGACCACTCGGCGTAGAAATACCCCCTTTCAGGGTAGTAGTCGACCGTGGTCGCACCGAGCCGTCCGGTCGGCTCATTCCTCTTGACGCGAGCCCGGGAACGCGTTCCAGCGGGCGAGCTCGGCGTGCTGCACGGCCGCCTCGGCCGGGCTCATGGGGGCGCCGTGCCCGGGGACGTACGTCGTCGCAACCCGCTGCCGCAGGATGGCGACCGCGCCCGCCCAGTCCCGCGGGTACGCGTCCGGCCCGGCCGAGGGCGGCGCACCGTTCTCCAGCAGGTCCCCGGCGAACAGCACCCCGGCGTCCGGGACGTGCACGGCGAGGTCGTGCCCGGTGTGCGCGGGGCCGGGGTGGACCAGCTCGGCGACGCGCCCGCCCAGGTCCAGGGCGTGCACCGATCCCGGGCGGGGACAGACCGGCCGGTCGGGGAGCACCGGCACGGTGCCCGCCAGCGCGTCCGCGGTACGCGTGTCACCCCGGTCCCGGTAGTGCCGGGCCCACACCGCGCGCTGCGCCGCCGCGGTGACCTGCAGCGCCGCCGCGCAGCCGGCCTGGGCGTACACCGGCACGCCGGGGAACGCCGACGTCCCGAAGCAGTGGTCGAAGTGTGCGTGCGTGATCGCCACCAGCAGCGGCAGCGCCGTGACCGCCCGGACGGCGGCGGCCAGCTCGGCGCCCTGGCGGTCGTCGCCCCGCGTGTCGATCACGAGCGCCCGCTCGGCGCCCAGCACGAGCCCGGTGGTGAGGTCGAGCTCGGCGTGCCGGCGGGCGTACACCCCGTCGGCGAGGCCGATCCAGCGTCCGTCCACGAGCCGATCCTGCCGGTCCTCAGACCGCGATCGCGGTGGACCGGCCGCGGGCGTCGGTGCCCGGGCCGAGGAGCTCGGCGGTGCCGCGGGCCACCCGCTCGGCGGTCCAGGCACAGGCGAGGGCGTCGAGGACGTCGTCGAGCCGGGTCGCGGCCGGCAGGTCACCGAGCACTGTGCCCGGGTCCACCCAGGACGCGAGCGCGGCGATCCGCTGCCCTGCGCCGCGCGCGGTCCGCTTCGGAGCGAACGCCGTCCCCGGCGCCATCGTGCGGAACGACAGCTCCGGGTGCGCCTCGACGACCGGGTCCGGCAGCTCCACCCGCCGGAACTCGCGGATCTTCGGCACGATGTTCCAGGCCTGCATGCTGATCTTCTTCCCGGTGACCCGCACGGCGGCGGCGCAGGCGTCCTCGTAGGACCCGGCGTCGAGGACCGGTGCGGGCGGCGTGGGAAACAGGGAGGAGCGGGCCGTCCCGAGCCGGGCGGCCGCGTGGACCTCGGCGTCGCGCCGGTCCGGGCCGGGCGGCACGGCGAGCGGGATGTCGACGCCCACGGCGTCACACCCCTCGGTCACCGCCAGCACGGCCGCCGCGTCCGGGACGACCGACCAGTCCGCCCGCCGCGACCGCCCGGTCCCGGACAGCACGCACACCACCCATCCCGTGGGGACCCCGTCGACGCCGCCGACCCGCATGGGGGAGGATCCTGCCCCGTGCGCGTCTACCTGGGCAGTGACCACGCCGGTTTCGAGGTCAAGGGCAAGCTCGTCGAGTACCTGACCGGGAAGGGCGTCGATGCGGTCGACGTCGGGGCTCCGACCTACGACGCCCTCGACGACTACCCCGCCTGGTGCATCGAGACCGCCCGCCGGGTCGTCGGGGATCCCGGCAGCCTCGGCATCGTGCTCGGCGGATCCGGGAACGGCGAGCAGATCGCCGCGAACAAGGTGCAGGGCATCCGCGCCGCGCTGGCGTGGAACGAGGCCACCGCGACGCTGGCCCGCGAGCACAACGACGCCCAGGTCATCGGCGTCGGTGCCCGCCAGCACTCGTTCGAGGAGGTCACCGCGATCGTCGACGCCTTCCTCGCCACCCCGTTCTCCGGCGACGAGCGTCACCAGCGGCGGATCGACCAGATGCTCGACTACGAGCGGACCGGCGAGTACCACCTCCCCGGCTGATGCCGGAGGGCCACACGCTGCACCGCCTGGCGCGGATGCACCGCAAGCTGTTCGCCGGCCGGCCGGTCTCGGTGTCCAGCCCGCAGGGCCGGTTCGCCACCTCCGCCGGGCTGCTCGACGGCCAGGTGCTCACCGGAGCCGAGGCCCACGGCAAGCACCTGTTCCACCGGTACGGGCGGGACCGGGTCGTGCACGTCCACCTCGGCCTGTACGGCACGTTCGCCGAGGGGGAGCTCCCGGTGCCGGAGCCGGTCGGGCAGCTGCGGATGCGGCTGGTCGGCGAGACGCACTACGCCGACCTGCGCGGCCCGACGGCGTGCGAGCTGATCACCTCGGCGGAGGCGCGGGCGCTGCGGGCCCGGCTCGGCCCGGACCCGCTGCGCCGCGACGCCGACCCGGACCGCGTCCGGGACCGGATCGCCCGCTCACGCAGCCCGCTCGCGACGCTGCTGATGGACCAGTCCGTGGTGGCGGGCGTCGGGAACGTCTACCGGGCCGAGCTGCTGTTCCGGCACGGCCTGGACCCGCTGCTGCCCGGCCGGTCCCTGGACCGGGAGACCTGGGACGCGATGTGGCCGGACCTCGTGGCCCTCATGCGCGACGGGGTGCGGACCGGCCGGATCGACACCGTCCGGCCCGAGCACGACCCGCGCCGCCGCGGCGAGCCCGGCCGCAAGGACCGGCACGGCGGGGAGGTGTACGTCTACCGCCGCGCCGGCCTGCCCTGCCTGGTCTGCGGCACCGAGGTCCGGCACGCCGCACACGCGGCGCGCAACCTGTTCTGGTGCCCCACATGCCAGCCGGAACACCGCGGGTGAGTGGGCACAACTAGTGTTCGGTGGCGTGGTGGAGCACAAGCCGATCGAGTGCTGGATGACCGACATGGACGGTGTCCTCGTCCGCGAGGGCAGCATCATCCCGGGTGCGGACACACTCCTGGCACGGCTGCGGGAGAAGGACGTCCCGTTCCTCGTCCTGACCAACAACAGCATCCACACCCCGCGGGACCTCCGGTACCGGCTGCAGGCCACCGGCCTGGACGTCCCCGAGGAGGCGATCTGGACCTCCGCGCTGGCGACCGCGGCGTTCCTGAACGACCAGCGCCCGCAGGGCAGCGCCTACGTGATCGGCGAGGCCGGGCTGACGACCGCGCTGCACGACATCGGCTACGTCATCACCGACCGCAACCCCGACTACGTCGTGCTCGGTGAGACCCGTATCTACAGCTTCTCCTCGATCGCGACCGCGATGCGGCTCGTCGAGCGGGGCGCGCGGTTCGTCGCCACCAACCCGGACGCGACCGGGCCGTCCCCGGAGGGCATCCTCCCGGCCACCGGGTCGGTCGCGGCGATGATCTCCAAGGCGACCAGGGTGGAGCCGTACTTCATCGGCAAGCCGAACCCGCTGATGATGCGGGCCGCGCTGAACCGGCTCGGCGCGCACTCGGAGTCCACGGTGATGGTCGGCGACCGGATGGACACCGACATCCTCGCCGGGCTGGAGGCCGGGATGCGCACCGTGCTGGTGCTGTCCGGGATCACCCAGGAGTCCGAGATCGACCGGTTCCCGTTCCGGCCGTCCCGGGTGGTGGACTCGGTGGCCGACCTGCTCGACGACGTGTAGCACCGGCTTGCGAACTACACGCGTGTGGTTCACCATCGAACACATGTACGCAACCGAGGTGACCTGGTGCCGATGCGCCGGTTGCGGCGCGGAGGCGGAACTGCCGGCGACGGAGACCACGGGCGTGGCGGTGCCGTGCCCGGACTGCGCGGACCCGATGGCCGAGGAGTGGACCTGGGAGGCGGCGCTGGCGCGCCCGTGAGTGGTTATGAGGGTCAGGACCCTCATAACCACTCACGAGTCGTAGACGTACTCGGCGGGTGCGCGGCGGCGGGCCTCGGCCAGCGCCGAGCGGCGAACCTTCCCGGCGTCGTCCCGCAGCGGGTGGTCGACGATCTCGTAGCTGCGCGGGCGCTTGTACGGGCTGAGCCGGTCCGCGCAGTGCGCGTCCAGCCGCTCGGGCAGACCGTTCCCGGAGGACCCCGCGACCGGCTGGACGATCGCGTGCACGATCCGGCCGTAGTCGTCGTCGGGTAGCCCGACGACGACGGCGTCGCGCACCTCCGGGTGCGCCGCCAGCGCGGCCTCGATCTCGGCCGGGTACACGTTGGCGCCCCCGACGAGGATCATGTCCGAGCGGCGGTCGGCCAGGTGGAGCCAGCCGTCGGCGTCGAAGTACCCCATGTCGCCGAGCGACTCCCAGCCGTCCCGCTCGCGGGGGACCGCGCCGAGGTAGTGGTAGGTCGCCGGCCCGGTGGAGCGCATCCAGATCTCGCCGATCTCGCCCGGGCCGAGCTCGCGGCCGTCGTCGTCGCAGATCCGCATCTCACCACGGACGACCTGCCCGACGGAACCGGGCCGGGCCAGCCAGTCACGGCCGTCGATCGCCGTCCCCGCCTGCGACTCGGTGCCGGAGTACAGCTCGAGCACGGTCTCCGGGCCGACCCGGTCCATGAAGCCCCGCTTGACCTCCGGCGGGCAGGGTGCGCCGACGTGCAGCACGGTGCGCAGGCTCCCCAGCTCGGCGGACGCCCAGTCCTCGGCGGGGAGCCGCAGCATCCGGCCCATCATCGTCGGCACGACGTAGAGCCAGGTCACGCGGTGCTCACCGATCAGCCGGAGGGTGCGGGCCGCGTCGAACCGCTGCATCAGCACGACGTGGTGGCCCTGCAGCAGCGCCATGAGCGAGAACATGTACGGCGCGTTGTGGTACAGCGGCGCGGTGCACAGCATCACGCCGTCGCGCTCGATCCGCAGGCCGTCCACCCGCTCCAGGACCTGCTCGACGCAGGCCGCCTGACCGGCCACGATCAGCTTCGGGCGGCCGGTCGAGCCGCCGGAGGTCGGCGCCTTCCAGGACGGTCCGACGACGTCGGGCAGCGGGTCGTCGTCGTACCCGGTTGCGTCCACGTCGGACCCGACGACGAGCGCGGGCCGCGCGACCTCCAGCACCGCAGCGCGTTCGGCGTCCGGAAGCCGGGCCGACAACGGCTGCGGGACCGCCCCCAGCTTCCACGCCGCGACCGAGCACTCCAGGTGGTGCACGGTGTTGGGCAGGGCGATCGACACCCGGTCGCCGCGGGTGACGCCCCGGTCGGCGAAGGCGCGGGCGAGCCGGTTCGTGCGGGCGTCGAACGCGGCCCGGGTCAGGGTGGTGTCGCCGTCGGAGGCGATCGGCCGGTCCGGGGCGGCGGCGACGAGCTCGCGGAGCCGGGCGCTCAGCGCCGTCGAACCCGGTGCGACGGGCGGGTGCGGGAAGCGGGCGGTGGCCACCCTGCCACCCTAGATGCGCTGCCGCGCTCGTGAGTGGTTATCAGGGTCAGAGCCCTCGTAACCACTCACGAGTGAAATTCGTACTCGGAGGGCTCGACGCGGCGGGTGCGGTCGTCGTACTCGCGCATGTAGCCGGGCCAGTTGGTGACGATCCGGCCGGTCTCGTCCCGGTACCATGAGTCGCAGCGGGTCCAGGCGGTGCCGGGGAAGCGGGACTGGACCTCGGCGTCGTAGGCCCGCTCGACGTCCTCCCGCACCTCCACGCCGCGCGCCCCGCGCCGCTGCGCCTCCTGCAGCGCCTCCCGGACGTAGCGGACCTGGTGCTCCAGGTACCGGATGATCGACCCGCCGGAGGTGTTCGTGTTCGGTCCGTAGAGGACGAACATCGACGGGAAGCCGGGCACGGTCATCCCCAGGTACGCGTGCGCACCGTCCGCCCAGGTGTCCTGGAGGGACCGTCCACCCGGGCCGGTGATCTCCATCGGGAACATGAAGTCGGTCGCCGCGAACCCGGTACCCCAGATGATCGTGTCGACCTCGTGGGTCCGGCCGTCGGCGGTGCGGACGCCCTCCGGGACGATCCCGGTGACCCGCTCGGTCACGAGCGTGACGTCGTCGCGCTGCAGTGCCGGCAGCCAGTGCGAGCTGAACAGGATCCGCTTGCACCCGAACGTGTAGTCCGGCCACACCTTGCGCCGGATCTCCGGGTCGCGCAGCTGCATCCGCATGAACAGAGTCGAGTACAGCCGCCCGACCCGGCCCCAGGTCGACGGGTGCCGGATCATGAGCGTGATCGACTCGCAGTACTCGGTGATGAACCGGCGGCGCCAGCGCTGCAGCCCCGGCACGTGCCGGACCGCGGCCCGCCACCAGCGCGGGAACGGGCGGTTGCGGCGCGGCAGGAACCAGTTGCCGGACCGCTGGAACACGGTCAGGTGCCCGGTCTCGGGGGCGATCTCGGGCACGAACTGGACCGCGCTCGCCCCCGTCCCGACGACGGCGACGCGCCGGCCCCGCAGATCGTGCTCGTGATCCCAGCGGGCCGAGTGGAACGTGTGCCCGCCGAACGTGTCCGCGCCCGGGATGTCCGGCACGACCGGCCGGTTGAGCTGCCCGGTCGCGAGGATCAGGACGTCGGCGGTCCAGGTCCGGCCGTCGTCGGCGGTCACCGTCCACGGGCCGTCGGCGCGCGGCCGGTCGGCGGCGACGACCCGGGTGCCGGTCTCGACCAGGTCGGCGACGCCGTACTCCTTCGCGACGTCGTGCAGGTAGGCGAGGATCTCCGGCTGCGGCGAGCACAGCCGGGTCCAGTCGGTGCGCTGCGCGAACGAGAACGAGTACAGGTGGCTCGGGACGTCGCAGGCCGCGCCCGGGTAGGTGTTGTGCAGCCAGGTCCCGCCGATGTCCGGGCCCGCGTCGACGATCGTCACGCCGCGGATGCCGTGTGCGCGCAGCTCGATCGCGGCCGCGATGCCGCCGAACCCGGCGCCGACCACGAGGACGCTCGGTGCATGCACGGGGGACCACCTCCTCGTTCGTGCCCCGGATCACCGTAGCGATCGACGCCCGGGCCGCGGGTGCCGTGTCCGGCCCGGACGGACCCCACATGCGGCGACGCGCTGCGCGCAACGCGTGACTGGAGCAGGCTGGGGGAGGAGCGGCCGGAGACGCCCGGAGCGGCCGCAGGAGGGAGTTGCTCACGATGAGTGCCGTCGTTGTCGGGGTGGACGGGTCGCAGCCGTCCCTCGACGCGGTCCGCTGGGCCGCGCGGGAGGCCGCCGAACAGCACGCCGACCTGCTGCTGGTGCACGCGTTCGACGTTGCGGGGCTCTACGCCGACTCGGCCGCTGCCCCCATGCTCGACGACGTCGAGGAGCGGTTGCGCGAGGAGGCCGACGAGATCCTGGGCGCGGCCCGGGACGCCGCCGCCGAGATCGCGCCGGGGGTGTCCGTGCGGACCCGGACGGCCCGGGAGGCGCCCGCGGCCGCCCTGATCGAGGAGTCGCGGACGGCGTTGCTGGTGGCGCTCGGGCACGCCGGGCACGGAGCGCTCGGCTACGCGCTCGGGTCGGTGACGCTCACCGTCGCCTCGCACGCCGAGTGCCCGGTCGTCGTTGTCCGCGGGACCGTCCAGGAAGGACCGGTCGTGGTCGGTGTGGACAACGGTCCGTTGTCCGAGACGGCCCTCGCGCACGCCTTCGCCGCCGCATCGGCGCACCACACCGGACTCGTCGCGCTGCACGCCTGGCACGACGGGAAGTCCCCGGCGCTGCGCGCCGCCGGGGCGTTCGACCGGTTGCTCGAGGCCGAGGAGCGGGCGCTCGCCGAGCGGCTGGCCGGCTGGTCCGACCGCTACCCGGACGTCGCCGTCGAGCGGGTCATCGAGCGGTCCGAGCCGGGGCGTGCCCTGGCCGAGCACAGCAAGGCGGCCCGGCTCGTGGTCGTCGCGACCCGCGGCCGGGGCGGGTTCACCGGGCTGCTGCTCGGCTCGACCGGGCTCTCGCTGATCCAGCGGGCGCACTGCCCGGTGCTGCTGGCCGGGCCGCACGCGAAGAAGCTCGCCTGACCCGGCTCAGCCGAGGTCGGCGGCGTCGGCGACGAACCGGAGCTGGTGGCCCGCGTTCGACTCGCGCACCCAGTCCGCGACCGGGCCGGGTTCGGCGGTCCAGCGCGAGACGTCCCCGACGATCGCGAGCCGGACGCCGTACTGCGCGAACTTCTGCGTCACGGCGCCGGCCAGCCCGCTGCGCAGCCGGAAGAACTCGGGGTCGAGGCGCTCCACCGGGATCGCGACCAGCTCGGCCTCGTGGGCGAACGCGTCGCCGAGCAGGTCGGTCGCGTCGGACTCCCCGGCGATCACGGGGCCGTCGGCGGGCAGGGTGAGGATGCGGGGCACGTGGGCGAGGACAGCAGGTGGGCCGGCGGTCGGCAACGGAATTGCCGCTCCGCGGTCGGAGCGGGTCCGGTGCTCATGGCGGATCCGCGGAGCCGACTCGGCTCCCGCACCAGCCGTTCCGGATCGAGCCGGCGTCAGGTCGCCAGCCGTCCTGGCGACCTCGGCGCCACGCAGTAACCTTCGTCCGCGAGCCAGGCTCGGGTCCGGCCACGTTGTCGCTCGTCCGAGAAGGAGTGCCACTCCTCGACCTCGCCCGGTGACCGGGACAGGACGTCCTTGAACCGGCGGAAGGCACCGCGACCCTGAATCGCGATGCTCAGGCGCTCCGCCCGCTCCGGGTCGGTGCGGCTGTCGATGAAGGCCTCCATGTCTCGGTACCCCTGCCGGGAGCCCTCGCAGTCGACGTACAGCCACCGGTCCGGACGGGTTCCTCGTCCGCCGGCTCCTCGCCGACCTCGACGGCGTACTCGATCGCGGCCTGCGGCCACACCTCGCCACTCTGCAGGTCGATGCGCCCACCCCCGGACAGCGGATCACCCTCGAGAACCATCGCGAGCTCGTCGAGGTCGACGGGCAACGGGCAACGGGCGGAGCATCGGTGTGGGCGGGTGCCGAGCCGCGACTCGAGCTGTTCGGCGAGCTCGTCGTCCCCGAGCCAGCCGCGTCCCCGCAGCCGTTCGGCACAGGTCGCGGCGAGCTCGGCCGCGCCCTCCACCTGGTTCGCCAGGGCGGCCACCTGGCCATCCCCGATCAACTGCAGCGGCCCGTCGTCGAGCAGGCGATTCGCCTGGAGGAGCGCGACGAGCTCCGTGCCGTCGCCGCCGTACACGGCGGCTCGTAGCTGCGTTCGTTGTTCCCGCCGGTCGATCATCACAACCTCCGCGTGCCGCCGTCGACACCGTAGGGCGCGGATCGCGTGAGCGCGCGCCGGCCGCGGTGCCCGGTCGGCGGCCACGGCGGTCGTCGCGCACCTGGCCGGGCCGAACCCCGGGCGGGGGCAGCGAGTCCGGCGCCGCGTCGGGACGGTCCTTCGGACGATCCGGCGCCGCCTGCGGGCGGAGCCTTGACAGGCAAGTAGGTACTTGCCTATAAAGGGTCGTGGACGCAGCCCCCGAGCTCTTCAAGGCGATCGGTGACGCGACACGACGCACCATCCTCGACGAGTTGATCGACAAGGACGGCCAGACACTGTTCGAGATCTGCGGCCGCCTGGCCATGAAGCACGGCCTGGCCTCCACCCGCCAGGCCATCTCGCAGCATCTCGCCGTGCTCGAACAGGCCGGCCTGGTGCACGCACGGAAGCAAGGCCGGTACAAGTTCCACCACATCGACACGAGCCCGCTGCGCTCGATCGTCGAGCGGTGGCCCCTCGATCGAAAGGCGCCGAACCCATGATCCGCATCAACGTCACCAGCGTGCTCGTCGACGACCAGGCCAAGGCACTGGCCTTCTACACCGAGAAGCTCGGCTTCATCAAGAAGACCGACGTGCCCGCCGGTGACGCCCGCTGGCTCACCGTCGTCTCGCCCGCCGACCCGGACGGGGTCGAGCTGCTCCTGGAGCCCGACGGTCACCCGGCCGCGGGGCCGTTCAAGAAGGCGCTGGTGTCCGACGGCATCCCGTTCACCCAGTTCGCCGTGGACGACGTGCACGTCGAGGTCGAGCGGCTCAAGGGGCTGGGGGTCGAGTTCACCCAGGAGGCGACCGACCTGGGCCCAGTCGTCGTCGCTGTCCTCGACGACACCTGCGGCAATCTGATCCAACTCGCCACCATGAAGTGAAACGCCCGTTCGGACGGGCCGGCATTCCGCAGCCGAGGTGAGGTCGCGGTTGGATGTGGTGCCAGTCTGGGTCTGCCTGCCGGCACCGAGGCCGTGCCAGTCCAGGCTCGGGCCGATGCGGACGAATCTGCCAGCAGGGCGGGACGATGCCTGCGTGCCGCGCTGCGGTCGGTGCCCGTGACCGGGCGCGGTGTGTCCTATCCGAATGGGACATGTGAACAGCTCTTCAATTGTGGCAAACTGCGCGGGTGAACTGGTGTCGAGGAGGTCTCGTGCCCGCGCTGTCC
Source organism: Pseudonocardia sp. C8 (assembly GCF_014267175.1). Classification (NCBI taxonomy): domain Bacteria; kingdom Bacillati; phylum Actinomycetota; class Actinomycetes; order Pseudonocardiales; family Pseudonocardiaceae; genus Pseudonocardia; species Pseudonocardia sp. C8. The sequence continues at coordinate 4,302,818 of NZ_JACMTR010000002.1, read as the reverse complement.
GGTCACCGCCGCCGGCTGATCATCACCCTGAGCTGTGCCGCCGCGCTCGTCCTGACCGCCTGCGGTGGACCGCCCCGGCCCGGAGCCGTGATGGCGTCGGGAGCGGTGACGGAGACGAACTGCGGTCTGCCGGTGACCGTGCCGGAGCCACCGCGGCGGATCTACGCGCTGTACCAGCCGGCGATCGAGATGGTGCACGCGCTCGGGGTGACCGACCGAGTGGTCGGCACGGCGTTCCTGGACGCCCAGGTGCTGCCCGACTACGCGCCGGCGCAGGCGGAGATGGACTACCTGCCGGAGCTGCCGAGCCGGGAGGCGTTGCTGGCCGCGACGCCCGATTTCGTGGTGTCCGGGTACAACGGGGTGTTTGCCACCTCCGGGTCCGAGACCCTCGGCACCCGCGGCGACCTAGCCCGGCTCGGGGTCCAGAGCTGGGTGTTCGGCCCGCTGTGCCCGTCCGCGGACGGGTTGGCCGACGAGGCCATCGACCCCCGCGCGGTGACCATGGACAACGTCTACGCCGACGTGCGCGGGCTGGGGCGGCTGTTCGGGGTGTCCGAGCGGGCCGAGCAGGTGGTCGCCGAGATGCGCCGGCGGCTGGACTCCGTGCGATCGCGGACCGCGGACATGCCGGTCGTGCGGGTTGCGGTGATCAGTCCCAAGGACGACGGCACGTTCAGCGTCGCCGGCGGCCAGGACTTCGTGACCCGGATCCTGGAGATGGCCGGCGCCGGGAACGTGTTCGCCGACCTCAGGGCGAAGCGCAACATCCCGGTCGGGGTCGAGGAGATCATCGCCCGCAACCCGGACGTCATCCTCACCTCCACCTGCTGCGACGGCACCTACACCCGGGCAGACGGCGAGCCGGACGCGCAGAAGCTGCGCGACAACCCGGCGCTGGCTCAGGTGAACGCGGTGCGGGACGGGCGGGTGCATCCGTTCCTGTTCGCCGATCGTGCCGCGGGAGTCCGCGTGCCGCACGCCGTGGAGACGGTCGCCGACCTCGTGCATCCGCGGTGACGGTCACGGCGAGGCCGGCGGGCGCCCGTGCCGGGGCCCCGGCGCGGTGGCGCGGCGTGCTGCCCGCGCCGATGGCGTTGCCCTGCGCGGTCGTCGTGCTGGTCGCGGCCACGGTGCTGTCGCTCAAGGTCGGTGGGGCCGCGGTGTCCTGGCGGGCGCTCGCCGACGGGCTCGTGCGGTTCTCCGGTACCGAGTCCGATCTGGTCGTGCGGCACGTCCGGCTGCCACGGACGCTGGCCGGGCTGGCGGCCGGGGCCGCGCTCGGGGTCGCGGGCTGCGTGGCCCAGGGGCTGACCCGCAATCCCCTCGCGGGCCCGGGCACGCTCGGTGTGAACGCCGGCGCCTCGTTCGCGATCGTGGCGGTGATGCTCGCCTTCGGTGCCGAGGACCTCGGTGCCTACGTGTGGGCCGGGTTCGCCGGTGGTGCGGTCGCCGCGCTCGCGGTCTACGCCATCGGCGCCACCGGCCGCGGCGGGGCGAGCCCCGTGAAGCTGGCGATGGCGGGCGCTGCGGTGTCGGCGCTGCTGCTGGCGATGGTCAACGCGCTGGTCCTGCTCGACCACGACCTGTTCGCCCGGTTCCGGTTCTGGACGATCGGCTCGCTGACCCGCGCGGACCTGGCGACGGTCGGGCAGGCCGTACCGTTCCTGGCGGCCGGTCTGCTTGTCGCGGTCGTGCTGATCCGGCGGCTCGACGCGCTCGCCCTCGGTGACGACACCGCTCGCAGCCTCGGTGCCCGCCCGACCGTAGTCCGGGTCACCGGGCTGGTCGCGGTGGTGGTGCTGGCCGGGACGGCGGTCGCGCTGGCCGGTCCGGTCGCGTTCGTCGGGTTGGTCGCCCCGCACGTGGCCCGCGGTCTGGCCGGGACGGCCCATCGGTGGGTGCTGCCGCTGTCCGGGCTGGTCGCGGCCACGGTGGCGCTGCTGGCCGACGTCGCCGGCCGGGTGCTGATCGCCCCGGAGGAGATCCAGCTGGGGATCACCGCGGCTCTCGTCGGCGGCCCGTTCTTCCTGCACCTGGTCCGGACCCGGAAGGTCCCGGCGCTGTGACCGCCGCTCACGGGCCGGCCCTGGTGCTGCGTCGCGGCGGCTTCTCGGCCCGGGTCGACGTGCGCGCGATCACCGTCGCGACGGCGGGGTGGCTGCTGGCGCTGGGCGTGGCGGTGTGCGGGATCGCCGTCGGCGACTACCCGATGCCGCTGGACACCGTGCTCGACACGATCGCCGGGAACGGCACCATGATCACCTACGACGTCGTGGTGCGGCACCGCATCCCACGCGCGACGGTCGGAGTGCTGGTCGGGGCGGCGTTCGGGATCTCCGGGGCGATCCTGCAACGGCTCGCGCGAAATCCACTGGTCAGCCCGGACGTCATCGGGATCAACGCGGGAGCTGCGGCCGGGGCGGTCCTGGTGATCCTGGTGTTCGGCGGCGCAGGGTTCGGCGTGACGGCCGGCGCGTTGGTCGGCGCCGGGGTGGCCGCGCTGGCGGTGTACCTGATCGCGCACCGCGGCGGGTTCACCGGCTACCGGCTGGTGCTGGTCGGGATCGGCGTCGCGGCGATCCTGACCGCGGTCGCCACCTTCCTGCTCAGCCGGGCCGACACCAACGCCGCCTACCGGGCCGCGGCCTGGCAGGTCGGCAGCCTGGCCGGTCGGACCTGGCCGGATGTCGTGCCGGCCGGGGTCGCGGTCGCCGTTCTGGCCCCGGTGGCGGTCGGGCTGGTACGGATGCTGCGCCTGCTGGAGCTGGGCGACGATCTGGCCCGGTCGTTGGCCCCGCGCCTGGAGCCACCCCGGATCGGGTTGCTGGCCGCCGCGGTCGGGCTCGCGGCGCTGGCCACCGCGTCGGCCGGGCCGATCGGATTCGTCGCCCTGGTCGCCCCACTGATCGTGCGGCGCCTCCTCTGCGGCCGTCCGCCAGGATTGCTGCCCTCGGCCGCCGTCGGGGCTCTGGTCGTCAACGGTGCCGACCTGGTCGCCCGGACCGCGTTCAGCCCCTACGAGCTACCGGCCGGCGTGCTCACCGCGCTGGTGGGCGCCCCGCTGCTGGTGTCCCTTCTGGTGCGGGCCAACAAGATCGGAGCAAGCGGATGACCATGACCTCCACCCCTCACCGGCCGGCCCTGGCAGCCCGCAGCCTCACGCTCGGTTACGGACCCGAACAGCTCGTCGTCGACGACCTGTCGGTCGCGGTGCCCCAGGGAGCCGTCACCGCGATCGTCGGCCCCAACGCGTGCGGTAAGTCCACACTGCTGCGCGGGCTCGCTCGGCTGCTGCGCCCCCGGTCGGGCACCGTCCTGCTCGACGGCGCCGACATCGCCCGGTTACCACCGGCCGCCCTTGCGACCCGGCTCGGGATGCTGCCCCAGCAGCCGCTCGCCCCGGACGGGGTCACGGTCGCCGACCTCGTCGCCCGCGGCCGACACCCGCATCAGCGCTGGTTCCGACAGTGGTCGGTCGACGATGAGCACGCCGTCGTGTCGGCGCTCGCCGCGACGGGGCTGTCCGATCTGGCCGATCGCGGGGTGGACGAGCTCTCCGGCGGCCAGCGCCAGCGAGTGTGGATCGCGCTGGCCCTCGCCCAAGACCCGGCGACGATGCTGCTGGACGAGCCCACCACCTTCCTCGACCTCGCCCACCAGCTCGATGTACTGGAACTGCTGCGCCGGCTGAACGCCGAGCAGGGCCGCACGATCGTGCTGGTGCTGCACGACCTGGAGCTCGCCGCCCGCTACGCCCACCATCTGATCGCGATGCGGGACGGGCGCGTCGCGGCCGCCGGACCGCCGGCCGACGTCGTCGTCGAGGACACCGTGCGGCGGGTGTTCGGAGTGGACGCCCTGATCACTCCGGACCCGCTCACCGGGACACCGCTGGTTCTCCCACGACCGCGCCCGATCTGATGCGTGCGTGCCGGGTACTGCGCTGCCCCTCGCGGACGGGAGCACCCGGATGACCGACCCGCCGACCCGCGCCCTCGTGCTCGTCGCCCGGCCGACACCCTCCGGAGTGGACGAACGCTCGCTGGACCAGCTGGCCGTCGACGTGGCCCGCCGGGTGCGCGCCACAGTGCGGGTCGCCCACCTGGACCAGCTGGACCCGTCGATCCCCGCGGTCCTCGACGAGCTCACTGCCACCGGGGTCACCGACGTCCTGTGCGTCCCCTTGGCCCTGCCCACCGACCGCTACCTGCGGACGTGGATCGGCCGGGCGGTCGCGCACTGGCGATCCGCCACAGCCTCCCCGTGCGAGGTGAGGATCGCCTCCGGTCGCACCGACGTCACCGTCGACGCCGTCACCAGACTGGCGACCACCGACGGAGAACCCGTTACCGCGTCCCCGTCCGGGTTCGCAGCCCCCGCCTGGTCGGTGCTCGACGTGCCACGGCGCCACCTCTTCGTCTGCCGCGGGCCGCGCTGCCTGGTGTACGGAGCCGGCGCCACCCACCGCACCCTGGCGACCGCCGCACGGGGAACCACCACACAGGTGACACCGTGCGGATGCTTGGGCCCCTGCAACCTCGGCCCACTGGTCGTCGAAGGCGACAGCTGGCACACACAGGTCGGGGCCGCCGACGCCGCCACGATCATTGCCGACAGCCCGTCCGGTCGCCGCCCCCGCAGGCCCGGATCGCGTGGCCTCGGCTCCGACGCCGGACCGGAGCGAGGCCGGCACTGACTCGTGCCCGGTGCCCGGGGCGAAAACCGCCCGTGCCCGCGGCGATCAGCTGCCTGAACTCGACGAGCCCATGGCGCAGGACATCGGCAACACACCCGGGCGGCCGTCGGCGGGGTCAGCCCGGCTCGCGGACATGCTCGAGAACCAGACGATGGGGCGGGTTGGTGTACGGCTCGTCGTCGATGACCACCGTCGGCACGGTCTCGTCACCGCCGTTGACGCTCCGGACGAAGGCGGCAGCGCCCTCGTCCTGCCAGATGTTGACCCACACGGCGTTGGCACGGTGCCGGCCGAGGGCGTGCCTGAGGCTCGAACACGCCGCGCAGCCGGGGCGCCAGTAGATCACCACGCGTCGCTGCTCGGCCGGCAGCGAGTCCAGCTCGTCGTGTCCGATCGATCGGCCGCCCCGCCACGGCGCCATCCAGTAGGCGACGGAGAAGAGGACCGTCGCCACGATCACGGCGATCAGGACGGACTGACGAACCAGCAGTCCGCCCATGACGGCGCCGAGCAGCAGCATGATGATCCAGGCTCGACGCTCCACGGACGGCAGCGTAGAGCCTGGAGAGGCAGGGAGCTGGCGCTCACGTGATGTCCCACTGGTCGGGGTGGCGGGATTTGAACCCACGGCCCCTCGCTCCCAAAGCGAGTGCGCTACCAAGCTGCGCCACACCCCGTCGCCCGCAGTCTAGCCCCGCCTCACTGCAGGCCCACGGCGACGTCGGTTCATGGCCAGCACCCGGTGTGTTCCGCGCGACAGCGGCCGCTCGTTGATCGACGACCGACCCCATTTTTAAGGTAAGGCTCTCCTAATTCGACGGAGAAGTGCAGTTCCGCCAATCCCGGCTGCCTCCGTGACGTCCACCGAGCACTGGAGTGCCCGTGACCCTGCCCCGCACCGAGCTGGACGTGCTGCTCGCACACCGCGTCGGTACCCGGCTCGATCTCGACCCCGACTCGCTCGTCCGCCACCTGCCGCTGCTCGACGAGGTGGTCGCGACCACCGCGAACGGCAGCGCGCTGCTCGGCGACCTCGCCCCCTACGCCGAGCCGAGCTTCACCGGGGAGGCGTTCGGGATCCGGACCGACCGGGTCAACCTGCGGCTGTCCAGGTCGGCGGTCGCCGAACTGGTCACCACCGCGCCCGACGACGAGGCCCGCGAGCCGGCTGGGTTGTGGATGTTCGACGCCGACGGCGCGGCCGTGCACCGTGCGCACCTGGTCTCCGAACCGGCGCCGACGGTGGTCGATCTGATGGCGCTGGCGCCGCGCGCCGAGCCGCCCGGCTCCGCCGGTGTGGGGCTCCCACCGCCCGGCGAGCTCGACCAGATCGGCCTGCTCGACGCCGCCGTCACCGGCGAGCCGATCGAGCGGTTCGCTCCGCCGGCGTCCCCGGTGACCGGATTCCGGTCGGTCGTGGAGCTGCTCGGGCTGCTGTGCGAGCACGCCGTCCCGGCCGGGTTCGCCGTGGCGAACCGGGGCTGCCTGCAGGCGTCGGTCGGGTGGGTGGATCACGTCGAGGCCGGCGACGTCGTCGGGGTCGCCTCCGGGCCCGCCCGGTTCGCGTTCGGGTCCGGGGACGTCGACGCGGTCCGCGTGGTCCGCACCCACGGCCCGCAGGGCCCGGTGTCGACGGTGCTGCTGACCGGTGAGGACGGCTGCTGCCTGGCGATGATCGGGCAGCTCGGCCTGCCACCGGCGAGCGCGGTGATCGCCTGGGAGGCGATGGTGCGCGACGTCTTCGGGGCCGGACACTGACCGCCGCTGCCGTACGGCGTGATCCGAGGGGGCGGGGGATGGTCACCGCGGCGGCGTGGGCTACCCTCGTGCACGTCCGGTCGTAGCAGCCGGGCATGCGGGCGTAGCTCAATGGTAGAGCCCCAGTCTTCCAAACTGGCTACGCGGGTTCGATTCCCGTCGCCCGCTCACACTGGTCGACCAGCGAAAACGGCGCCCACTCCCGATCATGGGAGGGGTGCCGCTCGCGTTCCGTGAACTAACGTGCAACTTGCCTGCGTCCTCGTCGTCCTGGGCGAGCGTGGCGAGTTGCTCGGCGATGACCCGATTCCGCGCCTTCCTCGCGCGCTGGTAGATCAGGCCGGCGCGCATCGAGCCGTGGCCCGTCCGGTGCATCGGCAGACCGCAACCATGGCCGGGCGCCACGGGCGGTCGGTGGCTCTCACGAGGTCTCCTTCGCGGAGGGGAGCCCGGTATCGCGAGTGGGTGTGGAGCTCGCGGACCCGGCCCCCGGTCGCGGGCAGCTCGCGGCTCCGCGCAGCCGAACCCGCAGCGCCGCGGCCAGCCCGATCACGGCGAGCACGGCCAGCATCGGTTGCACCGGTTCGAACCAGGCCATGGCGCCGGTGTACCCGAGCACGAGCAGCACGAGCTTGTTGCAGACCGGGCATCCGACGGCGAAGAAGCCGAGCAACGCCCCGGCCGACGCCCGGCGGCCGCCCGGCCCGCCCGGAGCGCGGACGTAGGTGGCCGCGACGAGACCGGACAGCACCGCGACCAGCCCGAGTACCGGGTAGGCCCAGGCCGGGGTGGGGATCTGCCGCCAGAACAGCGGGGTCGGCAGCACCGCGGTCGGGACGGCGACGACCACGGCTGTCGCGATCGTGGCCACGGCCGCGACCGTCCACTGCCGGGCGGTCCAGGTCTTCAGCACGGCGAGCGTCTTCATCGTGTCCCCTCCCGCTCCCGCTCGTCGGTCGCGGCCGGTGAGCCGTGGCGACGCAGGAGCCGGAACGCCATCATCGCCAGGGCGACCAGGACGATCCCCAGCAGGACGGCCGCGTCGGGCACACCGCCGAACAGGTCCCCGACGGTGTTCTGGAGATCGGCCTGCTGGTCGACCGTGGTGGGCGCGACGAGACCGGCCGTGCCCTCGGTGAGCAGGAAGAGCAGACCGATCCCGACGAACAGCAAGCCCGAGATCAGGCTCGTCGAGTGGCTGCGCAGCGGTCCGAGACGCACCTCCCGGCCGCGCAGCCACTGCTTGCCGGACAGCCCGAAGCGGTCCCACAGCAACGCGAGCACGAACAGCGGAGCAGCCATCCCGACCGCGTACGCGGCCAGCAGCGCTGCGCCGTAGCCGGGTTCGGACCCCACCGCGGCGACGGTCAGGACACTGCCGAGCAGCGGACCGGAGCAGAAGCCGGCGAGACCGTAGACCGTGCCCAGCGTGAAGGTCGAGACCGGACCGGAGATCCGGATCCGCCCGGCGAGCCGGCCCGCGGTAGTGCTGCCGAAGCCGATCCCGAGGATGCTGAGCACGCCGAATCCGACCAGCAGGAGCCCACCGGCGGCCGTCACGGCACCCCGGTACTGGGTGATCATCGCACCGACCAGCGCGACGCCGGCGCCGAGCGGTACCAGCACGGTCAGCAGGCCGGCGAGGAACGTCAGCGTACGACCGACCAGCGTTCCCACCCGGTCGAAGGCGTAGGCGAAGAACGACGGCAACAGCAGCGCCGCGCACGGGCTGATCAAGGACAGCAATCCGCCCAGGAAGGCCGTCAGCAGACCGACGCCGGTCACGACGCGGCCGCCAGCGCCCGGTCGATCTGCGCACGGAACCGTTCGACCGGCTGCGCGCCCATGATCGGGTACCCGTTCACCACGAACGACGGAGTGCTCGGCACGCCGAGCGCGCTGCCCTCGTCGAGATCCCTGTCCACCGCCCCTGCCACCTCGGGCGAGTCCATGTCGGCGCGGAACCTCGCCATGTCCGGGACACCGATCTGCTCGGCGTAGGCGATCAGCTTGTCTTCCGGCAGGTCGGGCTTGGCGCGCTCGGGTGTGTCGGCGTAGAGCGCCCGGTTGTACTCCCAGAACATTCCCTGCAACGCGGCCGCCCGACCGGCGTGCGCGGCGACCGTGGATTCCGGCCCGAAAATCGGATAGTCCCGCCACTCCAGCCGCAGCCGGCCGTCGTCGACGTACTCGTCGATCAGCTGCTGCTCGGTCTCCCGGCTGAACTTCGCGCAGAACGGGCAGCGGTAGTCGGAGAAGATCGTCATAACCACTGGCGCGTCGGCCCGGCCCAGCGCGAGCGGGTCGCCCTCCTGCCGGCGGGCGATGTCGCCCAGCGGCCCGACCTCGGCGCTCGCCCCGGACGGCGCAGCCGGTGCGGCCTCCGTGTCCTCGGCCGGGTCCGAGCCGGGCCCGCCGGTGACCAGGTACCCGATCAGGGCGACGGCCACGACCACCAGGACGGCGACGATCGCCACGTCCCGACGCCGGCCCCGCCGTTCGAGTGTTCCGGATGTGCGTCCCACACCGACCCCTTCTACTAACGAAATAGTAGTTACCGTGAGGACGGTAGTAGGCCGTGTGAATGTCCGGTCAATTGGGTCCCGGCGTGAGGGTCAGGCGGACACGCAGACCGCGAGCACCAGCGCGATCGCGCCGGCCGCGGGCAGTGCGGCGGGCACGAGCGCCATCCCGCCGGTCGTGACCCGGGCGGCCGCACCGGCGCCGCGCAGCAGGGCCGAGCGCCGGGAGCTCAGCCAGGACCGCCGGGCCTCGGGGAACGCGTCGAAGCCGACGGCGCCGCGCGGAGCGCCCGGTCCGGTCGCCAGTACCTGCACCGCCCGGGTCACCGCCTCCGGCCCGCACCGCCGCACGGCGGCGGCATCGGCCGCGAGCTCGCACAGCACACCGATCGCACCCGGCGCCTGCCGGCAGAGCGGGACGTGCGGTAACGCCGCCGCCGCGGCGTGGGCGAGCGCGACGGCCAGGTGGTGCCGCCCCCGTACGTGGGCCCGCTCGTGAGCGAGCACTGCCGCGACCGTGTCGGCGTCGAACCGGCGCAGCCCGGTCGAGGCGACGACGATCCCGCGGCGGCCACCGCCGACCGAGAACGCCACCGGGTCGTCGGACGGGATCCACCAGACCCCGTCGCGCACCTCCGCAACCGCGCGCAGTGCCCCGACGCGATCGATCCGGTGCCGCCGCTCGGTCCGCAGGGCGCGACCGAACAGCGCTGCGACCCGGGTCAGCAGCACGAGCAGCGTGATCCCCGCGACGAGCCGCGCGAACAGCAGCCACGGCAGTTCGGCGCCTCGGGACACCGCTTGCCAGCAGACCACCGCGATCCCGAGCATGCCGTCCGGCACAGAGGGATCGGGCAGCACGAGCACCGCAGCGGCCGTGACGGCCGACGACGCCGCCGTCACCAGCGTGACCACCCAGGCCGACAGCGCGAGTGCCGGATGCACCCGCGGATTTCCGGCCGGGCGCAGGTACCACGGCCCGGTCACGCCCAGCGCGCCGGCGGCGAGCAGCAGCGCGAGCGCGATCGTCACTCGGCCTCCTCTTCCGACAGGGCTCGGCGCAGGAACTCGGACTCGCGCTCGTCCATGCCGCGAGCGAAGTGCAACAGCACGCCCTGCGGATCGCCGAGCGAGTCGAGGATCTCGCGGAGCATCTCGGCACCGGCTTCCTCCCGGGCCCGTGCCGGGACGTAGGCCCAGGCCCGGCCCTCCCGGTAGCGATGCACCCAGCCCTTGCCGTGCAGGTTGTCCAGCACGGTCATGACGGTCGTGTAGGCCAGCGACCGCTCACCGGACAGGGCGGTGTGCACCGCCCGGACGGTCTGCGGGCCGTGCGCATCCCAGAGTGCGGCCATCACCCGACTCTCGAGCTCGCCCAGTCCCGGCACGCCGACCTCCCTGCTTCCGGGGCGAGAATACGGGGAGTTCCGGCGCGCGCACTGATCGCGTCGACCCCGGCCCGGGGATGACCCCGGGCGCGGGCCGTCGGCCTAGCCGTGGGCCATCGGCAACCCGGCCGCCCGGGCGTTGCCGAACGCGTCGTCCACGGCGACGACGTCGTGCCCGCGGGCGTCGAGCAGGCTCGCGACGATCGCAGCGCGGTAGCCCGCGGCGCAGTGCACCCAGACCTGGCCGGGCGGAACCTCGTCGAGGCGCTGCAGGACCTCGTGGATCGGGATGCCGACCGACCCCTCGATGTACTCGGGTGCGCGCTCCGCCGCCCGCCGGACGTCGAGCACGGCCGGCGGCTCCCCACGCCCGATGCGGTCGGCGAGGTCGGCGAAGGTCGCCTGCGGGAATCCGCGCAGCAGCGAGGCGTCGCCCGCCCAGTCCTCGGGCTTGCCGGTGGCGATGGCCGCGGGCCGGTCGATGCCGATGCGGACCAGCTCGCGCTGGGCCTCGGCGACCTCGGCTGCGGTCTCGCCGAGCAGCGTGACCGGCGTGCCCCACGGCAGGAGCCAGCCGAGGTAGGTGACGAACTGCCCGTCCAGCCCGAGGTTGACGGTGCCGGCGAGATGCCCGGCGGCGAACGCGGTACGCGTACGCAGGTCGACGACCCACTCGCCGGCCCCGATCCGGCGGCGCAGCTCGGCCGGGTCGGCCTCGGCCGGGGCGGAGAGGTCGATCTCGGTCGGGCCGGCGAGGTTGGCCGGCTCCATGTGCGCGTAGTAGGCGGGGTAGTCCTCCAGGCCTGCGATCAGGTTCTCGACCCAGGTCGCCTCGTCCTGGCTCAGTGCCGGGTTGGCCCGCTTCTCGGCGCCGATGGTGCTGGCGGTCCCCCCGGACTGGGTGGCCGAGCAGAAGCTGCCGAACCCGTGGGTCGGGTAGATCTCGGTGCGGTCGGGGAGTTCCGCGGCCAGCCGCCGGGCGGAGTGCCACTGCGCGTGGGCGAGGTCGGCGGTGTGCTCCGGCCCCAGCAGATCCGGGCGGCCGGTGGAGCCGTAGAGCAATGAACCGCCGGTGAACACCGCGACCGGCTCGCCGTCGGCGCCCGCCAGGATGAACGACAGGTGCGTGTGGGTGTGCCCGGGGGTGTGCAGGGCCCGGATCCGCATGCTTCCGACCGCGACGACGACGCCGTCGTGCAGGCCGACGCGCTCGAAGGAGACCGGGTCGTCGGCGTTGACCAGGTACTGCGCGCCGGTCGCGCGGGCGAGGGCGTGCCCGCCGGTGACGTAGTCGTTGTGGATGTGCGACTCGAAGACGTGCGTGATCCGGACGCCGGTCTCGGCGGCGAGCGCCCGTATCCGGTCGTGATCGCGCTGGGGGTCGACCACGAGCGCGACCTCGCCGTCGTGTGCGAGGTAGCTGCGGTCCCCCAGGCTGGGTGTCTCGACGGTCAGAACAGTGATCATCGCTCGGTCCGGTCCTCTCATCGACGGGCGCGACACGCCCACAAGGCACCTGCTCAACGGCAGTAAATGAGCGAACATTCCACCGGTGAGTATGGCCCATGTCACCTGAGAGCGCGATGTTGCGGGCATCCCTGTCCGTTTCAGGTGATTGTGGGGGCGTTGCACAGGGCGCTACGCTATGATGTCCGTACATTTAGAGGAGGCGGGCACATGTCTGGACACCGGATCCTGATCGTCGGCGGCGGCAGTGCCGGTATCAGCGTCGCGGCGCGCCTGCGCCGGGCCGGCGAGCACGACGTCGCGGTGATCGAGCCCGCGGTCACGCACTACTACCAACCGCTATGGACCCTGGTCGGCGGCGGACGGGCGCCGGTGGAAGAGAGTGCGCGACCGCAGGCGTCGGTGATGCCCAAGGGGGTCACCTGGATCCGGAAGGCCGCGGTGTCGGTGGATCCGGACGCCCGTACGGTCGACCTCGTCGACGGGACGAGCGTCGAGTACTCCTACCTCGTGATGTGCCCGGGCATCCAGCTCGACTGGGCCAAGGTCACCGGGCTGTCCGACGCGCTGGGGCGGGACGGGGTGTCCAGCAACTACCGCTACGAGCTCGCCCCCGCGACCTGGTCGTTCGTGCGCGAGCTCCGCCGGGGCAGCGCGGTGTTCACGATGCCCAGCGGTCCGATCAAGTGCGCGGGAGCCCCGCAGAAGATCGCCTACCTCGCGGCCGACCACTGGCGGCAGCAGGGGGTGCTGCGTGACATCGACGTGCACCTGGTACTGCCGACCCCGGGCATGTTCGGCGTGCCCGAGTTTGCGGCGGTCCTGGAGCGGGTCGCGAACCGGTACGGCATCCACGTCCACTTCCAGAGCGAGATGACCTCGGTCGACACCGCCAAGAAGGAGATCGCCGTCGTCGACCATGCCGCCGGCGACGCCACGACGACCCTGTCCTACGACGTGCTGCACGCGGTGCCCCCGCAGAGTGCCCCGGACTGGGTGAAGAAGACGGCCCTGGCCGACCCGAACTCGCCCGCAGGCTACGTCGAGATCGACAAGCACACGATGCAGCACACGCGCTACCCGAACGTCTTCGCACTCGGGGACGCCGGCTCGTCACCGAACTCGAAGACCGGCGCCGCGATCCGCAAGCAGGCCCCGGTCGTCGTGGAGAACCTCCGCGCGGTGATGGCGGGCCGTGCTCCCGGTGCCCGCTACGGGGGCTATGCCTCCTGCCCCCTCACGACGTCGCGGAAGCACATGCTGCTCGCCGAGTTCGACTACTCGATGACGCCGACGCCGTCGTTGCCCTACATCGACACGATCAAGGAGCGCCGCGACATGTGGTACCTGAAGCGGTACGGGCTGCCGGCCCTGTACTGGAACGCGATGCTGCGCGGGCTCGCCTGATCGACCGTCCAGAAGGGACCCGACGATGACTGCACCCGACGAGATCCCGCAGACCGATCCGGCGGGCGCCCGCGAGCTCGCCGCCCGGGGTGCGCTGCTCCTCGACGTGCGCGAGCCCGAGGAGTGGCGGGCCGGGCACATCGAGGGCGCATTCCACGCCCCGCTCGGCGACCTCGACCCGGCGCGGTTCGACCGAGACCGGACGGTCGTCGCCATCTGCCGCTCCGGGAACCGTTCCGCCACGGCCGCCGCCGCGCTCGCCGGCGCCGGCGTCGACGCCCGCAACCTGGCCGGGGGCATGAAGGCCTGGGCGGCCGCGGGCCTGCCGTTCGCCGGCGAGGACGGCGAGCCCGGGACCGTCGCGTGACCGGTGCCCTGGCCGGTGCGCTGGGACTGGTCGTCGGACTGGTCATCGGCACCCTGGGCGGCGGTGGGGGAGTGCTCGCCGTTCCCGCGCTCGTCTACGCACTCGGTCAGGACGGCCGGACGGCGACCACCGGCAGCATCGTCGTCGTCGGCATCATCTCGGTGGTCGGCGTGCTCGCCCGGCTCCGGGAGCGGACCATCGACTGGCGGACCGGGATCGCGTTCGGCGCGTCCGGCGTCCCCACGGCATGGGCCGGCACCCTGCTGAACCGGAACGTGTCCCAGTCGGTGCTGCTGCTGTCGTTCTCGGTGCTCACCGTGGCCGTTGCCGTGCTGATGCTGTTCCGGAGCCGGTCCGCCACCGGCCCCGGTCCCGAGCCCGGCCCGCCGGGTCCCGGCGGTGCGGGCGGGAGCGGGACCGTGACCGACGCGCCGCCTCGGCGGCGGACGGCGGTCGTGCGCGCCCTGCGGGTGGGCAGCGCGGGAGCGGTAGTGGGCTTCCTGGCCGGCTTCCTGGGCGTCGGCGGCGGGTTCCTCGTCGTCCCCGCGCTGGTGGTCGTCCTCGGGATGCCGATGCCCGCCGCCATCGGGACGTCACTGCTGGTCCTGACCCTCAACGCGGTCAGCTCCCTGGCCGCGCGCGCGGGGGACCTGGAGGTGGACTGGCGCGTGCTCGGCCCGTTCGTCGCCGTTGCGGTGCTCGGTGCCATGGCGGGCAAGCTGGCGGGGAACCGCCTGTCGTCGGCGTCGCTGCACCGCGGTTTCGCCCTGCTGCTGCTCCTCGTCGGAGGTGCCGTCGGGGTGGAGAGCGCGCTGGGGCTCGGCGCGGCCGCGTAAGAGTACCCATATCTGGGTCACGTAGACAGACAATGTCCGGTGTGTGGTCGCAGGCCCGGCCCATGGTCAAGCCTTGCATGGCATAGATCACACGGCTAGCGTGAATGTGCGGACATTCGATCGCTGTGGTGCACCAACCCGTCTCCAAGGAGAGATGCGTCGTGAGTGAGTCGTCGGCATGCTGTGGCCCGGGGTACGCGACACCGGCGGAGGCCACGCGCGCCGAGCCGGAGAAGCTCGGCTACACGATCGCGCTGTACACCGGGACCGATGTGGTGGAGCCGGACTACCTGGCCACAGTCGACCTCGACCCGGAGTCGCCGACGTACTCGGAGGTCGTGCACCGGTTGCCGATGCCCAACGTCGGTGACGAGCTGCACCACTTCGGGTGGAACGCGTGCAGCTCGTGTCACGGTGACGCCAGCCGGGAGCGCCGGTTCCTGATCGCCGGTGGGCAGCGCTCGGGCCGTATCCATGTGATCGACACCGCGGATCCCCGGGCGCCGAGGATGCACAAGGTGATCGAACCGGCTGAGGTGATCGAGAAGGCGGACCTGACCGCGCCGCACACCGTGCACTGCCTGGCCGACGGCCACGTCATGATCAGCATGCTGGGTGACGGGAAGGGGAACGGGCCGGGCGGGTTCCTGCTGCTCGACTCCGACTTCGAGATCGCGGGCCGGTGGGAGCGCGACGCGACCGGCATGGAGTTCGGCTACGACTTCTGGTATCAGCCGCGGCACGACGTGATGATCTCGAGCGAGTGGGCGGCGCCGAACACCTACCTGGGCGGCTTCGACCTGGCCGACGTCGAGGCGGGCAAGTACGGTCGCCGGCTGCACTTCTGGGACTGGGAGAACCGCACGCTCACCCGGAGCGTCGACCTCGGCGAGGAGGGGATGATCCCGCTGGAGGTCCGGTTCCACCACGACCCGGCCAGCACGCACGGCTTCGTCGGGGCCGCGCTGAGCTCGAACATGTTCCACTGGCATAAGCCGAACGGGCAGTGGGAGGTCGAGAAGGTCATCGACGTCCCGCCGGTCGAGATCGAGGGCTGGTCGTTCCCGGTGCCCGGCCTGATGACCGACATCCTCGTCTCGATGGACGACCGGTACCTCTACTTCGTGAACTGGCTGCACGGCAGCGTCAATCAGTACGACATCACCGACCCGTCCCGGCCGCGGCAGACCGGGCAGGTGTGGATCGGCGGTCTGCTGGGCAAGGCCGACGAGGTCAACGGGCGGCCGGTCGCCGGTGCCGCCCAGATGATCCAGCTCTCGCTGGACGGCAGGCGGCTCTACACCACCACCTCGCTGTTCAGCAGCTGGGACAACCAGTTCTACCCGGCGATGGCCGAGCAGGGTTCCCGCATGTACAAGATCAACTGTGATCCGGAGAACGGCGGGATGGAGATCGACCCGAACTTCCTGGTCGACTTCGGCGCGGAGCCGGCGGGCCCGGCCCGCGCGCACGAGATGCGCTACCCGGGCGGGGACTGCACCTCCGACATCTGGCTCTGAGGTGCCCGCCTACGACATCACGGTCCGGAACCGTGACGGCCGGGTGGTCCGGGTCGACGCCGACCGGTTCCTGCTCGACGAGCTGGAGGCCGCCGGATTGCGCCTCCCGCACGGCTGCCGGTTCGGGGCCTGCCTGACGTGCGCGGCGACGATCATCGAGGGAACGGTCGACCAGTCGCAGGGCCGCTCGTACGCGCTCCGGCCGGAGCAGGAGGCCGACGGGTACGTCCTGCTCTGCGTGGCCCGGCCGCGGTCGGACTGCGTGGTCGAAGTCGGGGTCCGGCGCGACCTCTACGTCAACCCGTTCCGCCACGGTGGCCGCCGCCGCGGGGTGTCGTGCACCGAGCTCTGAGAGAGTGTCTCGGATCCTGGTTGATCAGTCGGCGAGGTCTTCTGCTAGGCGGCGGGAGGCCTCGGTCTCGATCGGGCCGCGGGGCTCGATCTCCTCGCCGGCCAGCCGAACGGCCATCAGCCGGATCATCGCGACCTGGATCATGGCCTCGGCGTGGGCGGTCTTGCGTTCGTAGTCGCGGGCCAAGCGTCTGCACCTCGTGATCCAGCCGAATGTTCGTTCCACCACCCAGCGACGGGGCAGCACCTGGAAGCCTTTCACGTCCGCGTTCCGCGGAACGCACACGATCTCGAGATTCTCCTGCTCGTGCGCCCACCGGACGAGACCGGCATCGACCGAGTGGACGTAACCGCCGTCCACCCAGACCAGCCCGACCTGCGGGAACAGTGTCCGTAGATCACCGAGCACGAGCTTGGCGCCGGCCCGATCCTGCACCGAAACCGAGTGCACGATCGTGCGCAGCAGCAGCCCGCACGTGTAGACGAGCAGGTGTCGCTTGCGGCCCGGACCCGCTTACCGGCGTCGTAGCCGATGGCCTCGCCGCCCTCGGAACTGCGCGCCGACTGGGAGTCGGGCACCGCGGCCGAGGGCTGCGGGTCCCGGCCGTCAGCGACTCGGACCCGGTCGCGCAGCGTGTCATGCACCCGCGCCCAGGTGCCATCGGCGGTCCAAGCGGCGAACCACCGGTAGGCGGTGCCCCACGGTGCCAGGTCGTGCGGCACCAGCCGCCACGCACACCCGCTGACCAGCACATACAGGATCGTGTCGATCACCAGCCGCCGCGAGTGCACCAGCGGGCGCCCGCCCAGCGCCGGGCTCCTCGTCGGCAGAAGCGGCTCGATCACCGCCCACTGAGCATCGGTCAGCGACGAGTCATAGGCAGGCTTGCAGACACAAACGCACACCGACCGGATGATCACGACAACCACGCCGATACCACGGCTCCCACGCCACGCGATCACCCGGATTCACAACACTCTCTGAGGGCGGTCTGCCTCCAGTGGTGTCGACCGCCGCCTCGATGTGCGTTGACTTTGCGAGTCGATCGGTCTAGAAAAAATCGCGTGCACCGGGCCACCGCATCTACCGAGCCGCGGCGGCGGCGCGGCCGTCCCCGCAAGGACCAGACCCAGCCGGACGCGCCACGGGCCCGGCTGCTGCGTCAGGGCGTCGCGATCCTGACCGAGAAGGGGTTCAGCGCCGTGGGGATCGAGGAGATCCTCGCCGCGGCCGGGGTGCCGAAGGGGTCCTTCTACCACTACTTCGACACCAAGGAGTCCTTCGGCCTCGCGTTGATCGATGCGTATGCCGACTTCTTCGCGAAGAAGCTCGATCGCTGGTTCACCGACGAGGAGCGGCGCCCGCTCGACCGGCTGCGTGACTTCATCGCCGATGCACGGGACGGGATGGCGCGCTTCGACTACCGGCGAGGGTGCCTGGTGGGCAACCTGGGGCAGGAGATGGGTGTCCTGCCGGAGCCGTTTCGCGATCGCCTCGCCGTGGTCCTTCGGGACTGGGAGGAGCGGACGGCGCGCTGCCTCCGCGCGGCACAGGATGCAGGCGAGATCCCGGAGGACGTCGACTGCGCGATGCTCGCGCAGTTCTTCTGGATCGGCTGGGAGGGCGCCGTGCTGCGCGCCAAGCTCGAGCGAGACCCCGCTGCGCTCGACACGTTCGCGGAGGGATACCTCGCGATGATCCGAGCGGGAAATCAGGAAGGACCACTGTGAGAGACCGGTTCACCGCCGTGCTGATCGAGAACGGCACCGGCGGGCAGTCGGTGCGCGTAACCGACGTCCCGACCGACCAACTGCCCGAAGGAGACGTCACGGTTCGGGTCGCCAGTTCGACCCTGAACTACAAGGACGCGCTCGCCATCACGCGGAAGAGCCCGGTGGTGCGGAGCTTCCCGATGGTCCCCGGTATCGACCTCGCCGGCACGGTCGAGGAGTCCACGAACCCGGATTTCACGCCGGGTGACCGCGTCGTGCTGAACGGCTGGGGTGTGGGGGAGCGTCACTGGGGTGGGCTCGCCGAGTACGCCCGGGTGAAGGGCGACTGGCTGATCCCGCTCGAGCCGGCCTTCACCTTCGACCAGGCCATGGCGATCGGCACGGCCGGTTACACCGCCATGCTGTGCGTCATGGCGCTGGAGCGCCACGGGATCACTCCCGACTCCGGGGAGGTGCTGGTGACCGGGGCTGCGGGCGGGGTCGGCAGCATCGCCACCGCGGTGCTGGCCAGGCTCGGATACCAGGTCGCCGCCGTCACCGGGCGGATCGACGAGTCCGACTATCTCGTGAACCTGGGTGCCGGACGGGTTCTTCCCCGCTCGGACTTCAGCGAGCCCGGCCGGCCGCTGGCCAAGGAGCAGTGGGCCGGCGCGATCGACGTGGCCGGCGGCCAGGTGCTGGCCAACGTGTGCGCCTCCATGCAGTACCGCGGCGTCGTGGCCGCATGTGGGCTGGCCGGTGGCATGGACCTCCCGGCAACCGTGGCCCCGTTCATCCTGCGCGGTGTCACCCTCGCCGGGATCGACAGCGTCATGTGCCCCCGGAACGAGCGACGGGAGGCCTGGCAGCGGCTCGCCCGCGACCTCGACCCTACGATCCTCGGCCCGGTGACCCAGAGCGTCGCGCTCGATGCGTGCATTCCCGTCGCCGACGAGCTGATCGCCGGCGCGGTGCGCGGCCGGGTAATCGTCCCGATCTCCAACGACTAGCCGAAGGACACCGATCCATGACGGATTCGACCGATGTCAGCCGCTTCCCGACCCCCGCGCTCGACGACCTGCCCGAGGACGTGCGGGACCGCATTCTTGCCGTCCAGGAGAAGTCCGGTTTCATCCCCAACGTCTTCCTCGTGCTCGCCCGCCGGCCGGACGAGTTCCGCGCGTTCTTCGCCTACCACGACGCCCTGATGGACAAGCCGGGGAACCTGACCAAGGCCGAACGCGAGATGATCGTGGTCGCGACGTCCAGCCCCAACCAGTGCCAGTACTGCGTCGTCGCCCACGGTGCGATCCTGCGGATCCGGGCCAAGGACCCCCTGATCGCCGACCAGGTTGCGGCCAACTACCGCAAGGCCGACATCACCGACCGGCAGAAGGCCATGCTCGATTTCGCGATCAAGGTGTCGGGGGAGGCCTACAGGGTTTCCGAGGACGACTTCGCCACCTTGGCGTCGCACGGATTCACCGAGGAGGACGTCTGGGACATCGCCGCCATCTCGGCGTTCTTCGGACTCTCCAACCGCATCGCCAACGTGACGAACATGAAGCCGAATCCGGAGTTCTACGGCATGGGTCGCGGCTGAAAACCACGCACGACTGCGCTCGCGAGATGATCACGGAGCCGAGTCCACTACCCGACCCGCTGCCGCGGACGCGTCACACCGCGAGCCGGCAGTTCAGGCAGTCTCGTCACGCGTAGTGTCTCCACCATCTTCTGTGGTGTGGGGTCCGGCTGGGCTGATTCCGCCGGATGGGTCCGAGTACAGGCTCGTGCACCTGGATCGGATCAGCGCCAGGGTCTCCGCGACGAGCGGGTGACTCGACGCGCCCTTCCGTGTGGCGGCGACGATCCGGCGCGCCGGCACGGGCTCACCCGACAAGCGGAGGCGGGTGACGGCCCATTCCGAGCTCAGCCGGCCCAGCCGCGGCACCAGCGTGACGCCCAGCTCCTGCGACACCATCGCGGCGCCGGTCTCCCACTCGTCCGCCTGATGCACCAGGTTCGGCGTGAAACCCGCAGCGACACAGGCGGCGACGGTGAGGTGGTGATAGGCGCTCTCCGGCCTGCTGATGATCCACGATTCCCCAGCGGCGTCGGCGAGGGTGACGCGCTCGCGCGAGGCCAACGGATGGCTCGTGGGGACCACCAGGTCCAGCGGATCGTCCACGAGCAGCTGTTGATCGAAGCGGAGGTCGCCCAACGGTGGCGAGTCGGTGGTCACCATGACCAGCGCAAGATCGGCCGTTCCCATCTCGACGAGCTCGAAGCACTCGGCAGGGTCCGCCTGGACCAGGCGGACGTCGAGACGAGGGTGGCGATCACGGAGGGCCGCCGCGGCGTGGGGCAACAACTGCGTGGACGCAGTGGAGAACCCGCACAGGGTGAACTGCCCCGAGGGTTCGTCCGCGGCGGCCGCGAGCTCGCTGCGTGCGGCCTCCCACTGGGCCTGCATGATGGCTGTGTGGCGCAGGATGATGCGTGCCGCCGGGGTGAGTTTGACACCGCGGCCGGACGGCTCGATCAGCGTGACCCCGAGCAGCTCCGCCAGCTGACGGAGTTGATAGGAGCTCGCCGACGGGGTGTAGGCCAGGGCACTTGCCGCAGCCGTGACGGTTCCGTAGTGGTCCACGGCCTGGAGGACCTTGAGCCTCGGATCAAGCACCACGGCGTCCGGACATGACTCTCGCCTCCATGTGGGAACGGTAGTGCCCCGTCGCGGGAGTTCCACGACCTCCGGTGGAGCGACGGCAGTGGGGCTTCGACCGTTGTCGAAGCCCCACTGCCGAGCGTCCGTCACACCCTACTTGGTCGTGGCGAGGATCGAGGGATCGTCGTTCAGGTGCGGGTAGACCGTGGTGAACCACTGGGTCTTGTACTCGCCGCAGGTGAACGGGTTCGGGTCGGCAGGGTGGTCGGCATCGACGCAGGTCGGCACGGTCTCGACGAGCGCGTCGAAATCGAGGTCGATGAAGAACGCGACCGAGTAACGCTCGGCGCCGCTCTCGTTGACCACGCGGTGGACCGTCGACGAGTACTTCCCGTTCGTCATCTTCGCGACGAGGTCACCGATGTTGATGACGAACGCGTCCTCGACGGGCGGGGCGCTGATCCACTCGCCGTCCTTGTTCTGCACCTGCAGCCCGCCGACGCTGTCCTGGGACAGGATGGTGAGGATGCCCTTGTCGGTGTGGGCACCGATGCCGATCGCGTTGTCGTCCTCCGTCTGCGGGGGGTAGTGCAGCAGACGCTGGATGGTGATCGGGTTGCGCTGCTTGCGCTCGAAGTACTCGGGGTCGAGGCCGAGGCTGATCGCGAACGCACTGACCAGCTTGCGGGCCAGGGCGCGCATCGCCGCGTAGTACTCGTCGCAGGTCGCCTCGAACTCGGGGAACTCGGCCGGCATCAGGTTCGGTCCGAAGAAAGGCGAGACGGTGCCCTGCTTCGCGCCGTAGTCGAAGGCCTCCTTGAGGTCGGCGGTGGCCTTGTTCCGGTCCGCATTCTCGGCGGACGCCGGAATGTACCCGCGCGCCGTCGGGCCGGACTTCGCGACGTGGATCTTCTCCTTGACGTCCTCGGGAAGGGCGAAGAACTTCTCGGTGTCCGCGTACATGCGCTTGACCAGTTCGGAGGGGACCCCGTGGTTCTTCACGTAGAAGAACCCGACCTGCTCGCAGGACTCGCCGATCTGACGTGCAACGCCCTCAGGGTCGCTTCCATCGATGAGGGGCGCGATGTCGATGACCGGAATCTCGTGAAAGGCGGTCTGCTTGCTGGCGAACCGGTTGACGACGGGTGCGTCGGACATGAGGCAACTCCAATGGGCCTGTTCGGTGATCCGATGTGTCGCGGTCACCGCCGGGGCGGGCTTTCGAAGGCGACACAGAAATGGTCGCGCAGCCCATAGCTCAAGTAAAGCGCACAAATTTCGACGTGACCGTGCGAAATCTTTGCATGGATTGAAGACAGCATTCCGGCGTGTGGCCCGAGCCCGCGCCAGGGCCGCTAGCGAGCCTCGGTGAAGTCCAGGAGCACCTTGCCGGAGATCGCGGCGTCGGCCGCGACGGCGAACGCGTCCAGGGTCCGGTCCAGCCCGAAGGTGTGCGTGACGATCGGGTCCACGTGAAGCGACCCGTCGGCCATGGCCGCGATGACGTCGTCGATCTCGTCGTTGAACCGGAACGAGCCGATGAGGTGCAGCTCGCGGGTGATGGCCGAGGCGATGGGGACGGGCTGCTCGCCGTCGGGCAGCAGCCCGACCATGACGACCGTGCCCCCGCGGGTTGCGCCGGCGATCGCGGAGGTAAGCCCACGGTGGTTGCCCGACGACTCGACGACCACGTCGGCGTCTACGGCGGCGATCGCGTTCGTGTCCCCGGCGCGCAGGGTCCGGGTCGCGCCGACTGCGCGGGCGATCCCGAGGGGGGTGTCGTGCAGGTCGGTGGCCACGATCTCGGTGGCACCGGCCCGCCGGGCCACCGCGACGGCCAGCGATCCGATCGGCCCACATCCGACGACCAGGACCCGCTTACCGGTGAGGTCGCCGGCCCGGGCGATGGCGTGCCAGGCCACTCCGGCGGGTTCGGCGAGGGCTGCGGTCCGGAGATCGAGCCCGTCGGGCAGGGCGCGCAGCATCCGGGTGAGCAGCACGACCCGGCGGGCGAAGCCGCCGTGGGTGTGCGGCAGGCGCGCCGCCGAGCCGAGGTAGCGGACACCGGGGGAGAGGTTGGGGCGGTCGGGCGGGAAGCGCACGTCGGTGTGCTCGTGGGTGGCCGGGTGGACGGCGACGGCGGCCCCGCGGGGTGGGCCGCTGCCGTCGGTGGCCGCGCGTGCGACGACGCCGACGATCTCGTGGCCGAGGACCATCGGTTCGCGCAGGACCGACTGGCCGACGGCGCCGTGTCGCCAGTAGTGCAGGTCGGATCCGCAGATCCCGCCGTAGGTGACCTCGACGACGGCCTCGTCGGGCGCGGGGTCGCGGACGGCGATGTGGTCGACCCGGACGTCGTCGACACCGTGTGCGACGACCGCCGGGGTGGCGGGGGTGCTGGTCATGTCTCCTCCGTTTCAGACGACGACGGTCATGCCGCCGTCGACGAACACGACCTGTCCGTTGACGAAGTCCGATGCAGGGGAGGACAGCCACACGGTCGGGCCGACGATGTCGGCGACCGATCCCCAACGTCCGGCCGGGGTCCGGCCGAGGACCCAGTCGTTGAACGCCGGGTCGTCGACGAGCTTCTGGGTCATCTCGGTGTGGATGTATCCCGGCGCGATCGCGTTGATCCCGATGCCGTGACGCGCCCACTCGGCGGTCATGGCCCGGGTCAGGTTGCGCAGCCCGCCCTTGGCCGCGGTGTAGGGGCCGATGGTCGGGCGGGCGAGGTCGGTCTGTACCGAGCAGATGTTGACGATCTTGCCGTGACCGCGGGGGACCATCCGTGCGGCGACAACCCGCCCCACGACGAACGCGCCGGTGAGGTCGATGTCGACGACGCGGCGCCAGTCGTGCAGGCTCACCTCGAGCAGCGGCTCGCGGTGTTGGACGCCGGCGTTGTTGACCAGGATCTCGATCGGGCCCACCTCGTCCTCGATCGAGGCGACGGCGGTGGCGACCGCCTGCTCGTCGAGGATGTCGAAGGCCCGGGCATGGACCCGGTCGGTGCCGTGGCGCGACGCCAGCGCCACGCGGGCCGCCTCGAGCCGCTCGGGGTCCACGCCGTTGAGCACGACCGTCGCGCCGGCGGCGGCGAGCCCCTCGGCGATGCCCAGCCCGATGCCGCGGCTGGATCCGGTGACCAGCGCGATCCGGTCGTGGAGGTCGAATGCCGGTGTCATTCCGGGTCCCTCTCAGTAGAACTCGACGGTGTCGACCCGGTTGATCAGGTCGTGGCCGTCGAGCAGGCGGGTGGCGTTGGCAGCGAAGAGCTCGGCGATGCGCCGCTCCTCGCCGGGATCCAGGGCCGCGGTGTGCGGGCTGACGAGGACCCGGTCGTGGTTCCACAGCGGGCTGTCGGCGGGAAGCGGTTCGGTCGCGAAGACGTCGAGGGCGGCGAAGCCGACGCGCCCGGCGTCCAGCGCCTCGAGCAGCGCGTCCTCGTCGACGACGGTGCCCCGGCCGACGTTGACCAGCGTCGTCCCCGGCCGCAGGGCACCGAGGACGTCGGCCCCGAGCAGCTTCTCGGTGGCCGCCGTGCCCGGAAGCGTGTTGACCACGGCGTCGACCTCGCCGGCCACCTCGACGAGCCGGTCCGGGTGCACCACCCGGTCGACTCCCGGAACGGCGGCGCCGCTGCGGCGCGTGCCGACGACGGTGGCGCCGAGCGCAGCGAGCTTCGTCGCCACCACCCGCCCGATCCCGCCGAGGCCGAGCACGAGGACGGTGGAACCCTCGACGCGGCCCATCGGCCAGCGCCCGCTCCACTCCCGGTCGCGTTGCAGGCGGGTCAGCCGGGGCAGGTTCTTCGCCCCGGCCAGAACGCCCAGGAGCGCGAACTCGGCGAGCGGGCCACCGTGCACCCCGGCTGACGTGGTGAAGCTGACCCGGTCGAGCTCGTCGGCGGTCAGGCCGGCCGCGGCCACCTGGCTGCCGCCGCCGGCGGCCATGGTGTGCACCCAGCGCAGCCGCGGGTTGGCCCGCACGGTCCGGGCGAGTGCGGCCGGGTCGACGTCGGGAATCCCGTACAGGGCGTCGGCCGAGTCCACCAGGGACTCGTAGGCCCGCTGCTGCGCCGGGGTCCGATGCCAGTCCGGGTCGCCCACGAAGTCGGCCGGCCAGCGCATCGGGGGCAGCAGCTCGTCGTCCACGACGAGGTCGAGCCGAGGTTCGAGTTCGGTGATCCGGGTGCGGTCGGCCGCGGCCAGCGGTGCGGCGGCCACCACCCGCAGCGGCCCGTCCGGGCGCGTCGCGTCGGTCATCAGGCGACCTGCTCGCGCAGGGCGGCCACCTCGGCGTCGAGCTCGGCCTCGCGGGCGACGATGTCCTCCACCCCGGTCAGGGCCTCCTCGATCCGGTGCGGCGGGATGACGATCACCCCGTCGTCGTCGGCGACGACGACGTCACCGGGGTGGACCACGACGCCGCCGATCGCGACCGGCTCGCCGATGGTCCCCGGCCCGTTCTTGAACGGGCCGGCCGGGGTGAGGCCCCGGGCGAACACCGGTACCCCGAGCCGTTCGATGATCGCCCGGTCGCGGACGTAGCCGTCGACGACCGCGCCGGTGGCGCCGAAGGCCGCGAACCGCTGGGCGAGGTTGTCGCCGATGATCGCGCGGCCGTCGTAGCCGAGTGCGTTGATCACGACGAGGTCGCCGGGGCGGATGTGGTCGAGGGCGTCGATGACGGCCCGGTTGTCCCCGGCGACGGTCAGGACCGGCAGTGCGGTGCCGACCGCGCGGGCCCCGGGCCAGATGGGGGCGATCCCGCCGTCGACGATGTTGAGCCGGTCGAGCGCGTCGCCGAGGTTCGCGGCCGAATGGGTGCGGAGCCGATCGAGTACGTTCGGCTCGACCCGGTCCCAGCCGGGCGCCACCCGGACGTTGTCCTGTGCCATCGGTGTCTCTCCTCGATGCGGTCGTGCGCCCGGGTTCCGCCGCTGGACCGGCGGACGCAGCCCTGGCCCGAAATGCGAACACGTTCGCGTTTTGATGCGAGGATAGTGCCTGGAGCGGCGGCTCCAGGCAAGGCCTCGTCGCGGCGCCGTGCGTCGCGGCACACGGTCTGTGCAGGCGTGGTGACGGAGGCCAAGTTGTTACCCGGCCCGGCGACATCCGGTCTTGACCCATCGTAAAACGCGACCATAACCTCATATGAGAACTGATTCGCACTGCTCGCCGGCCGCGATCACGGTGAGAGCACGGCTCCCAGGGGTCCAACGCCGGGCCCCGCGACACCGAAGGTGAACCCCATGACAACGTCAGATCGCCTCGAGCCGGATCCGGTCGAGGTCGTCGTCCCCGACGAGAAGACCGTCCGCAAGGCCACGGTCGCGGGTGCCATCGGCTCCTTCGTCGAGTGGTACGACTACGGCATCTACGGCCTGCTGGTCACCTACCTGGCGGTCAACCTGGCCGGCGGCGCGGAGGCGGGCAGCCTCCTGCTGGCCAACATCGGTTTCCTCGTCAGCTTCATCGCACGGCCGTTCGGCGGTGTCATCTGCGGTTACCTGGGTGACCGCATGGGACGGCGCTCGTTGCTGGCGACCCTGCTGCTGCTGATCTCGGCATCCACCGCGGCGATCGGGCTCCTGCCCACGACCGCGACGATCGGCGTCGCCGCGCCGGTCCTCCTGCTGGCACTGCGGGTGCTGCAGGGCTTCTCGGCCGGCGGCGAGGTCGCCGGGGCGATGTCGTTCGTCGGTGAGTACTCGCCGGACGGTGAGCGGAACTACCGGATGTGCTTCGTCGCCGTCGGCTCCTTCGTGGCGCTGATGTTCGGCAGCGCGTTCTCGGCGCTCCTCATCACGGTGCTCGGTGACGACACGATGACGTCGTGGGGCTGGCGGATCCCGTTCCTGCTGGCCGTTCCGCTCGGCTACATCGGCTTCTACATCCGCAGCCGGCTCGAGGAGACGCCGGTCTTCGCCGCGGCGCGCCGGCAGAACGCGGTGGTGCGCAACCCGCTGCGGGTGGCGTTCACCTCGAAGCGGCACCTGCGGGCGATCGCGATCACGATCTTGCTGCCCGCGCTGAACGGGCCGGGCTACTACCTGCTGTTCGTCTACATGCCGACGTACCTGAAGAAGTCCCTGGGCGAGAACAACTTCTCGATGCTGCAGGCACTGGTGGTCACCGCGATCAGCCTGGTCGCCATCGTCATCTCCATCCCGCTGATGGCACGGCTCTCCGACCGGATCGGCCGCAAGCCCGTGCTGGCCCTGTCCGCGGTGGCGTCCGCGCTGGTCGCCTACCCGTCGTTCCTGCTGATCGCGACCGGGCAGTTCCTTCTCGCGTGTCTCGGCACGACGATCCTCGCGATCGCGTTCGCGGGCCACGCCGCGTCGATCCACACCGTGCTGGCCGAGATCTTCCCGACGAGCGTGCGGTACTCGGCCTACAGCATCGGGTTCAGCGTCTCGACGATCATCTTCGGCGGCAGCGCGCCGCTCGTGATGACGGCGCTGATGGAGGCGACCGGGTCCAACATGATCCCGGCGTTCGCGTGCATCGTGTCCGCGGGCATCACGCTGGTCACACTGGTCTTCGTCGCGGAGACCAAGGGACGTCCGCTGCAGTACAGCTGACACACGACATCCGGGAGACATGATGGGATCCAGCACCGTCGCCGTGGTCGCCGACCTCGGCGAGAGCTTCGGCAACTACACCATCGGCGACGACGACGCCCTGCTCGACCTCGTCACCACGTCCAACATCGCGTGCGGCTTCCACGGCGGTGACCCCCGGGTCATCGACCGGACAGTCGCCGAGTGCGTGGCACGCGGTATCGAGCTCGGCGCGCACCCCGGCTACCCGGACCTCGTGGGGTTCGGGCGCCGGCTGATCGAGGCCACCGAGAACGAGATCCGCACCGACGTGCTGTACCAGATCGGCGCGCTCGACGCGTTCGCCCGCGTGCACGGCGGCACGATCAGCCACGTCGCGCCGCACGGCCGGATGGGGTCGATCGCCCAGACCGACCCGGTGCACGCCCGCGCCATCACCGACGCCGTCGCCGCGTACGACCCGAACTACATCGTCATCTGCCAGCGGGGCCTGCTCGCCGAGGAGGCCCGTAAGCGCAACCTGAGGGTCGGGTACGTCTTCCTGGCCGACCGGGGCTACGGCGACGACGGCATGCCGGTTCCGCGCTCGCACCCGGGCGGCCTGATCCACGACCCCGGGCTGATCGGCCGGCGGTGCGTGCAGGTCGTGCAGGAGGGCACGGTGCGTTCGGTGGACGGCAACGACGTCCCGCTCGGCCACGACGCCGACGTGCTGCTGCTGCACGGTGACCACCCGACGGTCCTGGACAACGGCCGGGCGCTGCGTGCCGCCCTGGAGGCCGCCGGGATCCGGGCGGCCGGCCTGCAGGAGGTCCTGGCCGGGAAGGACCAGCCGGCGCTGGCGGGGTGAACCCGCACGCCGACGAAGATACCGACATGACCGAGCTCGCTGCCGTGATCGTCGAGCCGTTCGGGGACTCGGCGGTCATGGTGACCGTTCCCGGTGACGGCCCGGGCGTGCGCCGGGCGGCGATCCGGCGGCTCCGCGACCGGCTGCTCGCCCGGCGGCCGCACGGCGTGCTGGACGTGGTCTCCGGGATGGAGTCGCTGCTCGTCGAGTTCGACCCGCTGCGAACCGCACCCGAGCACATCGCGTACGCGGTCGAGCTGCTCGCCGAGGTCGGAGCGGGCGCAGCCGCGCCGGGACGTCCGGCCCACCGGTTCACGATCCCGGTCGTGTTCGACGACGTCACCGGGCCCGACCTCGCGGAGGTCGGTGCCGAGCTCGGTCTCGCCCCGGCCGACGTCGTCGCCGCGATCACCGGATCGACGTTCACGGTCGCGCTGCTCGCGGCGGCCATGGCGCCGATGATGGACGGGCTGTCCGTCCCCCGGCCGGTCCGCCGGCGGGCCGAGCCACGCACCGACGTCCCGCCCGGTGCGATCATGATCGCCGGGACGAGCGCGATCATCCAGCCGTTCCCCGGTCCCAGCGGGTGGCGCGTGGTCGGCGAGACCCCGCACACGATCGTCGACATCACGCGCGACGAGCCGGTGTCGTTCGCGCCCGGTGACACCGTCCGGTTCGTCCCGGTCGACCGTGCGCGGGCCGCCCGGCTGCGCGGTGGCTTCCTGCTCCCGGAGGGCGCTGCCCCGTGAGCACGGTCGCGATCGCGGTGACCGGCGCAGGCTGGTCCACCACCTACCAGGACCTCGGCCGGCAGGACGCCGAGCGTCTCGGCGTGCCCACCGGGGGTGCCGCCGACCAGTACTCCGCCGCCGTCGCGAACCTGCTCGTCGGCAACCCGCGGGGCGCCCCGCTGCTGGAGAGCCTCGGCGGTGGGCTCGCGGTCGTCCCGGACGCCGACGTGCTGGTGGCCGTGACCGGGGCGGACAGCCGGGTGACCGTCGGTGGCGCCGCCGTGCCCACGTGGTCACCGGTGCTGGTCCCGAAGGGATGCGAGCTGCGGGTCCACGAGCTGCGGCGCGGCGTGCGCAGCTACCTCGCCGTGCACGGCCGGGTCGACGCGGCGCGGTTCCTCGGCAGCGCGGCTCCGGACCCCCGGATGGGCTTCGGCCAGGTGCTCGGCCCCGGAAGCGAGGTCCGGGTGCGGACGGTGTCGCGCGGCTGGTCGTACGGCCACTTCGGACAGCCCCTGCTGCGCCTGCCGCTCCCGGGGTTCCGGCCGGGTGCGCTCGACCGGCCGGTCGACGTCGTGCCGACTCACGGAGCCGGTGCTGCCTCCGGCATCCGGGAGCTCGTGGCGGACTCGCTCTACACCGTCACCGTCCGGTCCGACCACGTCGGTCTGCGACTCGACGGCCCGGTGAAGCACCCCGACGACGACACCGAGATCGTCTCGCACGGCGTGCCGATCGGGGCGCTGGAGATCCCGCACGCGGACGAGCTCATCGTGCTGGGCCGGTACCGCACGCTCACTGCCGGATACCCGATCATCGGCGTCGCGGCCAGGGCGTGCCTGCCGGTGCTCGGGCAGGCCGGGCCGGGCAGGCGGCTGCGTTTCCGATGGGTCGACCGGGAGACCGCGGTGCGCCGGTCGGCGGAGCAGGAAGCGGCACTCCGCGCCCTGGAGAGTGCGACGTCCGACGCGTTCGCCGCCCTGGGGCTGCCGGGCCCTTGCCGCCCCACCGAATGAGAATATAGTGTCATTTGCGAATAGCGTCGCAGTTCATGGAGAGGTGATCCGTGTACAACCTGGCAGGACGGACCGCGCTGGTCACCGGCGCCGGCAGCGGCATGGGGCGGGAGACCGCCCGGCTGCTCGCCGGTGACGGCGCGGCAGTGGTGCTGGTCGGGCGCCGCCAGGAGCCGTTGGACGCCGCCGCGGAGGTCATCCGCGCCGGCGGCGGCGTCGCGTTGCCGATCGCCGCGGACATCACCGACACCGCCGAGGTGACACGGCTGCTCGAGCGGGTCCGGGCCGAACTCGGCGTGGTCGACGTGCTGGTGAACAACGCGGGCAGCGCCTCGTCGGTGCTCAACCCGCAGTACCTCCCGCACGAGGAGTGGGCCCAGGTTCTCGACGTGAACCTGAGCGCGGTGTTCCGGCTCTGCCAGGCGGTCCTGCCAGACATGCTCGAGTCGGGCACCGGGACGATCGTCACGGTCTCCTCGCTCGCCGCGGTGAACCCCAACCTGCTGGGCGGGGCGGCGTACGGCGCGGCGAAGGCCGGCGTCCGCAACTTCATGACCTTCCTGCACACCACGTTCCGGAACCAGGGCCTGCGCGCGATCACGGTCCTGCCCGGTGAGGCCGACACCCCGATCCTGGACAACCGCGCCCGCCCGCCCGCGGCCGAGGAGCGTGCGCACATGGTGCAGCCCGAGGACGTCGCGGAGGCCATCCGGCTCGCGGTCGTCCTGCCCCAGCGGGTCGTCCTCCAGGAGATCGTCGTCGCGCCGACCCGGCAACGCGACACCGCCACCGACCTCGAGATCAGCCGGCACATCGGCGCCCCGCACCGGCCGGCCACCCGGTCCTGATCCCACCCAGGAGCAGAGCATGTCGACCAGTACCGCACCGGCCGCCTTCGCCCCGGCGGCCGCCGTCGCCCGGATCGCGGCGGCGTCCCGCCGCGTGCAGCAGCCGCAGTCCTCCGACGACCTCGTGTCGCTGGCCATGGGCGAGCCGGACTTCGACACCCCGGCACAGGTGGTCGATGCGGCGGTCGCGTCCCTGCGGGCCGGACGCACGCACTACTCCCCGCTGCGCGGCGAACCCGACCTGCGTGCTGCGCTGGCCGAGCGGATCGGCGGGCTCACCGGCGGGCCGGTGTCGGCGGACGACGTGCTGATCACCCACGGCGGGACCGCAGGGCTCGCCGCCTCGATCCTCTCGATCGTCGACCCGGGGGACCGGGTCGTGTTCCCCGACCCCACCTACTCGCTCTACGCCGACCTGGTCAGCATGGCCGGCGGCGTCCCCGTGCCGGTGCCGCTGGGCGCCGACCTGCACTGGGACCTCGACCGGCTGGCCGACGCACTGCCCGGCGCGAAGCTGTTCGTGTTCTGCAATCCGGGCAACCCGACCGGGATCGTCCACTCCCGGGCCGAGCTCGACGCGCTCGCCGGGCTCCTGGAGGGCACGTCCACGGTCGTCGTGTCGGACGAGGCCTACGCCGACCTCACCTACACCGGCGAACCGTTCACCTCGACGGTGTCGATCGAGGGCCTGCCCGAGCGGACCATCTACTGCCAGACGTTCTCGAAGAGCTACGCGATGACCGGCTGGCGGGTCGGGTACATCTGGGGACCGCAGCCGCTGATCGCGTCGGCGGCACGGATCCACAACACGGTCAACGGGTCGATGAACACCGTCGTGCAGGACGCCGCGCTGGCCGCGGTCCGCACCGCGGACGCCGACGTCGCGGCGATGCGGACCGCCTACGCCCGCCGGGCCGAGATCATGTTCGAGGGCCTGTCCGGGATCGACGGGCTCACCCCGAGCGCCCCGGAGGGCGCGTTCTACCAGTTCCCGCACTATGACCTCGACATCCCGTCGGCCGAACTCGTGACACGGCTGCGCGAGCTCGGTGTCGCGGTCCGCCCGGGCTCGGAGTTCGGAGCGCACGGAGAACACCACCTGCGCCTGTCCTACGCCGCGAGCGAGGACGCCATCCGGACCGGTGTGGCGCGGCTGGCCGAGGGGCTCGACACACTCCGCCGAACCCTGGTGCCGTGACACCGGACCGGCCCGGGACCTCGGGGACGCGGCAGCCGTCGCCACACCGTCGGTACCCTGTGCCGGAAGGACGGCGTGGCCCGGACGACGGGCGCCGACAGCCGTTCACGGGTGAACGGAGGGCTCGACGGGCCGTGCGCAGTGACACGGAGCGGAACCGGCGGCGACTGATCGACGCAGCCGCCTACCTCGCCGGACGGCACGGCACCGCCGTCAAGATGACCGAGGTGGCCGAGCGGGCCGAGGTCGCCGCCGCCACCGCCTACCGGCATTTCGGCTCGGTCGACGAGATCCTCGCCGTGTACCGGTTCGACGTCGGGCTCCGGCTGCTCACGCACAGCCGCCGGTCGGACCACCACGGCCTGCGGCTGCTCGAGGACGTCTGCGCGGAATGGGTCCGCCTCGTCGTCGAGCACGGCCGGGCCATGGTCCACACGCGCTCGGACGAGGGCTACCTCGCCCGGCTACGCGCGGGTGCTCGGCACATCAGCGTCCAGGCCGAGGCGATGGAGCGTCCGATCGCCGAGGCCGCGGCCGAGCTCGGCATCCCGGAACCGGGGGAGGAAGGGCTGTTCCTCTGGAACATCCTGTTCGACCCGCGCGAGATCTTCGATCTGCTCGACACCGTCGGCATGAGCCAAGCAGAGACCACCCGCAGGCTGGTGGCCGCGTTCTGCGGAAGCCTGCGCGGGTGGAGTGCCGGGGCGGCGTCCCGCTGAGTTCGCAGCCGCAGGCCACGACCGACCCGGCTCGCCGCACCCGCCCGAACCCCGTGCCGGGCGGGTGCGGCGTCGCCGGGAGACGGCTCAGCGCACGCCGAGCTCCTGGTAGGGCTCCTCGTCGATGATGCGCTGGTAGCCGAACCGGGTCAGGTCGATGGTGGTGTAGTCACCGTCGACGATCAGCTCGGCGAGGGCGCGGCCGACCCCGGGGGCGTGCATCAGCCCGTGCCCGGAGAAGCCGCAGGCGGTCAGGAAGTTGTCGACCGTCCCCGGACGGTTGCCGATGATCATGTTCCCGTCGAGGCGGTTCTGGTCGTAGTGACCGGCCCAGGTCGACTTGAGCCGCAGCGCGTCGAGGCTGGGGATGCGGTGGGCAAGCGCGGGCCAGACCCGTTCCTCGAAGTGGCTGTTGTCGCGGGGCAGCTCCCTGCTGGCCGGCGTGTCGAAGTCGACCAGCCCGACCGACAGTCCCTCGCCCTCCGAGCGGATGGCCAGGCCGTAGGGGTCCTTGATGAACGGCATGGCCGTGTAGTCGCCGGAAGCCTCGACGTAGTGCTCCTGGCGCGGCATCGGGTCGACCGGCACCGGCATGCCGGCGAGCTCGGCCAGCTGCGGTGCCCGGACGCCGGCGGCGTTGATGACCCAGTCGGCCTCGATGGTGCTCCCGGACTCCAGCTGCACCGCCTCGACGCGGCCGCCGCGGACGGTGAGATCCACGGCGCGGTCGGTGCGGTACTCGGCCCCCAGCCGCTGTGCGGCGCGGCGCAGGCCGTGCAGCAGCGAGTGCGGGTCCAGCCAGCCGTCCCGCGGGGACAGAACCGCGGGCCCCAGGTCGTCGGTCAGCAGGAAGGGATACCGCTGCGTCAGCTCACCGGGATCGAGCCACTCGGCTTCGACACCGAGCTCGACCTGGGTGGCGAAGTTCCGCTCGAACGTCGCCGTGTGCTCGGGTGGGGCGACGAAGAGGTAGCCGTTCTCCTTCCATGCCAGGTCCGGCGCGGTGCCGTCCAGCCCAAGGTAGTCCTGCCAGTTCGCGATGACCTCGAGGGTGTAGCGGGAGAGCTCGATGTTCTCTGGCCGGGTGAACAGCTGCCGTACCCCGCCCGTGGCATGGGTCGTCGCGGCCTCGGTGTAGGTGGGATCCGGCTCGAGCACGGTGACCGCCGTGCCGGGGCTGCGCTTGAGCAGGTGCAAGGCGGCGGCGCTGCCGATGCAGCCTCCTCCGATGATCAGGACGTCGGGCATGGTGATCGGCGCTCCATTCGGCTCGCTGGCAGGATCGTGCGGGTGGGTATCGGCGTCCACGATGGACCCTCGTCGGTGGGGCGGTCGGGCACGACGGATCGGTGGTCAGCCCTCGAGCGCCGGGAAGCGGGCGTCCCGGTCGAGGTCGTGGGTGTGCTTCACCGACCGGGGGCTGACGAACCTGATCGAGTTCCAGACGGTGCCGACCTTGTCGTTCGTGCCCGAGGCGCGGGCACCGCCGAAGGGCTGCTGGCCCACCGTCGCGCCGGTCGGGCGATCGTTGACGTAGTAGTTCCCGGCCGAGTAGCGCAGCACCCGGTCCGCCTGGGCGACGGCTCCCTCATCGTTCGCGAACACCGAGCCGGTGAGCCCGTACCCGGTGGTGCCGTCCACGAGCTCGAGGGTCTCCGGCCATCGCCGGTCGTCGTAGACGTAGGCGGCCATGACGGGCGCGAAGAGCTCCTCCTCCATGAACTCCGAGTGCGGGTCGTCGACCTGGAGCAGGGTCGGGCGGACGAACCAGCCCGAGGCCCCGTCCGTGTGCCCGCCGGCCAGCACAACCTGCTGGTCGCGCGCCCGCGCCAGCGCAGCCTCGTGCTTCTCGAACTGGCTCCGGTTGATGACGGCCCCGAGGTGGACGCCCGGGACCGTCGGGTCACCGACCGCCAGTCCCTCGGTGAGCGCGACGATGCGGTCCCGGACCTCCGGCCACAGGCTGCGGGGGACGTAGATGCGCGAGGCCGCCGCGCACTTCTGGCCCTGGTAGTCGTAGGCGGCACGCACGCAGGCGACGGCAAGTGCCTCGACGTCGGCCGACGGGTGTGCGATCACGAAGTCCTTGCCGCCTGCCTCGCCGACGATCCGCGGGTAGTCGCGGTACCGGTCGATTCCCGAACCGATGGTCCGCCAGATGTGGCGCAATGTCGCCGTCGAGCCGGTGAAATGCACCGCCGAGAGGTCGCGGTGACGGAGGACGGGATCGCCGACCTCACCCCCACGGCCGGGCAGCAGACTGATCACACCGTCGGGCAGGCCGGCTTCGCGCAACAGGCGCAGCGACAGGTGCGCGACGAGGGTCGCGCTCTCCGCGGGCTTCCACAGCACGCTGTTGCCGAGCAGCGCCGGCGCGAACGCCAGGTTGTTCATCGCGGTGAAGTTGAACGGGGAAATCGCGAAGACGAAGCCCTCGAGCGGTCGGTACTCCATGTGGTTGGTGATGCCGGCCGGGGAGTGCGGCTGGACCTGCTCCAGTGCGCCGGCGTTGACGATGTTGGCCCGCAGGAAGTCGACGGCCTCTGCCACGTCACCGTCGGCCTGCGCCGCGGTCTTCGAAAGCTCCAGCATGGTGGCTGCGACCAGCCGTTCCCGCCAGGGGCCGGACTCCAGCATGTCGGCGGCCTTCTGGAAGGGGGCCACGCGATGCGCCAAGTGGGCGCGGCCCCAGTCGCCCGCCGTGTCGGACGCTGCCGCGATCGCCGACTCGATCTCCTCCGAGGAGGCCCGGTGGGCACGGCCGAGCTCGGTCGAGTGGTCGTGCGGGAGCCGCAGCGGGAAGGTCCGCCCGGTTCGGATCTCCTTGCCACCCACGACCACCGGCAGGTCGTGGCCGTGGCGGCAGACCTCGGTCAGTGCGGCTTCCAGCCTGATCCGCTCGGGCGTACCGACGGCGTAGGACCGTGCCGGAGTCGCCTCGGTGAGGAGTTCTGCGGCCCGGTCTACGGGAATCGTCATGTCGGATCTCCCTCGGCGGACGGATCGGGGCGGGACCCCGAACGTTAGGGAGGACCGTCCCCGACCGGCTTCGGCGCGACGCCGGAAACCCCGGCCGCGAGTTCGACAGTTGTAGGATCACCGCACGAGAGGTCAGGTGACGATGGCAGGCGAGCCGGATGTCCAGTCCGCTGTCGACGAGCTCGCGTCGGACCTCCAGCTGTCGGTGCTCGTCGAGGACCGGCAGCAACGCCCGATCTGGTGGTCCACCAAGGGGCCGGTCGATCATGCCCGGACGACGACCATCCTCGGCCGCCACGTCGAGCCGGCAGCGGCGGAGGTCGTGGGCAGCTTCGGCCTCGACCGCGCGACCGAGCCCGTGCGGACCCCGGCCATGCCGGAGCGCGGGATGTGGGCCCGGTGGTGCGTACCGGTGCGCCATGAGGGGCGGCTGCACGGCTACCTGTGGGTGCTCGACCCGGACGGCAAGGTCACCCCGGATCAGCTCGGACCGCTGGTCGACTGCGCCGAGCTGGCGGGGACCGTGCTCGCCCGGCGGACCCGGTCCGTCGAGGACATGCGTCGCCGCCGAGACGCGCTCGTCGAACGGTTGCTGGAGACCTCGGACCCGGAGACGGCGAGGGAACTCGCCGTGTGGGAACGGCTGCCGCTGGACGTTCAGGTGCAGGTCGAGCACCCCCGGAGCCCGGGCGGCTGGGCCCTGGCCGACGACCTGAGCGTGCACCCCGTGACCGGTCGCGCGCGCCGGATGGCGGCCAGTGGGGCCCCGTTACCGCTGATGCACCTGGCCGAGGCCGTCCGCCGGGCCCGGGCGACCGCGCGGGCAATCGCCGCCGGCGCCCGCCCCGAGCCGGCCAGCTGGGACGCGCTGGGCGCCTGGCGGTTGGTCGTCGATGCACCTGCATCGCTGGCTGCTGCCGACGTGCACCCGGGTGCGGAGATCCTCTCCGACCAGGCCCGGCTCGAGCTGCGGACGACAGCGCGGGTCGTCCTGGACCTCGGAGGCGACATGACCACGGCGGCGACCGAGCTCCATGTCCACCGGACGACGCTCTACTACCGTCTCGACCGGATCCAGGAGCTGACCGGGGTGGACCTGCGCCAGGGTGCCGGGCGGACCGACCTGCAGCTGGCCCTCTGGTTGACGGCCTACCGGGAGGCCGGCGGCACCGCGGGGGCGTGAGCCCGGTCCGGCCGGCCGGAGGTCCGGGCCCCGCGTTCGACAACTGTCGGAACGGCTGTGCGAGAGTTCCTCGCCGCTGTCGCAGAGAGCCGAGCGTCGCCGAACCTAGGCTCGGCGCACCGTGACCCGGACCGTTCCGCGGCGACGGCGACGCCGCCGCGACGCGATCCCCGGGCTGCCGCACGACGACCCCGAGGAGCCCGAGATGGCTGCGTCCTACGACTACATCGTGGTCGGCGCCGGTACGGCCGGTTGCATCCTGGCCTCCCGCCTCAGCGAGGACCCGTCGGCGACGGTCCTGCTGGTCGAGGCCGGCGGTCACGACCGCAACCCGATGCTGACCATGCCCGGGGCGCTGCCGTTCGTGTACCAGAACACCCGCATCGGGTGGGGCTACCGGTCCGGTCCGGAGCCGTACCTGGACGGCAGGACGATCGACGAGAAGGCGGGCCGGATCATCGGCGGTGGCTCGTCGATCAACGCGATGATCTTCAACCGGGGCAACCCGCTGGACTACGAGGGCTGGGCCAAGGACGGCCTCGACGACTGGGACTACGCCCACGTCCTGCCCTACTTCCGCAAGTTCGAGTCGTTCTCCGACGGACCCGACGAGTGGCGCGGCGCGAACGGTCCGGTCCATGTGGGACGGGCCCCTGCCGCGCACCGGTTCCACGACACGTTCCTGCGTGCCGGCGAGCAGGCGGGGTTCCCGGTCACCCCGGACCACAACGGTTACCGGCAGGAGGGCATGCACATCGCCCAGGTGTTCATCCACCAGGGTGTGCGCTGGAGCGCGAGCCGTGCCTACCTCCGCCCTGCGGCCTGGCGCCCCAACCTGACCGTGCTGGCGCGGGCCACGGTCGAGCGGATCGAGATCCACGACGGCCGGGCGACGGGGATTCGGGTGCGGGTCGGAACGGACACCCGGGTGATCCCGTGCGAGCGAGAGGTGATCCTGGCTGCGGGGGCGTTCAACTCACCGAAGCTGCTGCTCCTGTCCGGGATCGGTCCGGCCGACGAGCTGGCGCGCCACGGCATACCGGTCGTCTCCGACCGGGCCGAGGTCGGCCGGAACCTGCAGAACCATCCCGGTGTCGACGTCCAGTTCGGGACCGCCTCGGAGGACTCGCTGACCGCGGAGCTGTCGCTCGCCGGCCGCGCGAAGATCGGCGTGGACTGGCTCCTCCGCCGTCGGGGCCTCGGCGCCACCAACTTCTTCGAGTCGGGCGCGTTCCTGCGTACTCGCGACGACGTCGAGTTCCCCAACATGCAGTACGAGTTCCTGCCGCTGACCCGGCGACTGGTCAAGGGCAAGCTCGTACCGGTGCCGGGCTTCCAGGTCTGGATGGACCTGTCCCGTCCGGAGAGCCGGGGCTCCGTGTCGCTCCGCTCGGCGAACCCGCAGGATCCGCCGTCGATCGTGTTCAACCACCTCCAGGCACGCCAGGACCTCGAGGACATCGTGGACGGTGTCAAACTGACCCGCGAGACACTGGTCAAGCAGCAGGCCTGGCAGCGGTTCAGGCCGGTCGAGCTCA
This sequence comes from Pseudonocardia sp. C8, assembly GCF_014267175.1. Classification (NCBI taxonomy): domain Bacteria; kingdom Bacillati; phylum Actinomycetota; class Actinomycetes; order Pseudonocardiales; family Pseudonocardiaceae; genus Pseudonocardia; species Pseudonocardia sp. C8. The sequence continues at coordinate 4,264,489 of NZ_JACMTR010000002.1, read as the reverse complement.
ATCCCGGTCCCGACGTGACCTCCGACCGCGAGATCGAGGCGTTCGTCCGGTCGGCCTGCAACACGTCGTACCACGGCTCGGGATCGTGCCGGATGGGTGTCGACGACGACGCCGTGGTCGACCAGCACGGGCGGGTCAACACCATCGGGGGCCTCCGCGTCGCAGACGCGTCGATCATGCCGAGGGTCGTGACCGCCAACCTGAACGCACCCGTGATGATGATGGCCGAGAAGCTCGCGGACCGGATCCGCGGCATCACCCCGCTCCCGCCGGGGGACGCGACCTTCTACGGTGGCCCCGAGCGGTGAGCCCCGACCCGAGGGAGACCGAGCAGTGACGCTGGACCTGTCGGCGGTCGTACTGCCCGATGTGGACTGTACGGAGTTCGTCACGCGGATCCGGGAGGCCGAGGACCACGGCATCGAACGGGTCTGGACGTTCGACCACCTCGCCTGGTCGCCCCAGCGCGACCAGGACTGGTTCTCGATGGTGCCGATGCTCGCCGCTGCGTTCGTCTCGACGACGACCGTGCGGCTCGGGCCCCTCGTCGCCACCCCGAACTTCCGGCACCCGGTGCCGTTCGCCAAGGAGATCGTGACGCTCGACCGGATGTCACACGGGCGATTCGAGCTCGGAATCGGGGCCGGTACCGAGGGCGACGACTCGTACGTGCTGGGCGAGCCGGCGTGGTCCCGGAAGGAGCGCACGGCCCGGTTCGGTGAGTGGACGACCGTGCTGCTCGGTGCCCTGGAGGAGGATCGCTTCTCGGCCGACGGCTGCTACTACTCGGCTCACGCGGCGCGGTTGCTCCCCGCCTGCGTGCAGCGGCCGCGGGTGCCCGTGACCGTCGCCGCCACCGGCCCGGCCGGGATGCGGATCGCGGCGCGGCACGCCGACCGGTGGGTCACCAACGGTGCCCCCGGCCCGGTGGAGGACCTGGAGTCGTGGCTCGGCACGGTGTGCGAGCACGTCCGGCGCTTCGGTGCGGTCGCCGCCGAGCACGCACCCGGTCGGCGGATCCGCCGGACCGTGCTCGTGGGCCTGGCGAACCGGTCGCCCCTGCAGTCGGTGCAGTGCTACGACGACGTCGTGGGGCGCCTCGAGGAGGCCGGTGTCGACGACGTGTGCCTGCCCTGGCCGCGTACGGACGGGGCCGGCATCCCCCGGGCGATGCTGGACGAGATCCTGGGCCGGCATTGTCCCGGCCACCGAGCCGGGGCCCGCTGAGCATCCCGGGACGGCCGGTGCCGGCACCCGGGAGCCAGAAACATTCCAGCAGCAGAGGAGCTGAATCGGATGCAGGAGATCTTCGGACAGCCGTCGGGGAACGCGAGCCGCGAGCGGACCGTCGTCGTGCGGGGCGATGCCGGTGACTGGGAGGAGTCCGAGGTGGCGGGCTTCCGTACCCGGACCCTGTTCCAGGACCCGGTCGCGGGCGAGACCACCACCCTCATGCAGATGGACCCCGGCGCGTCCGCGGCCGTCCACTCGCACGAGCAGATCGAACAGATCTACGTCATCGAGGGATCCTTCTCCGACGACGCCGGCACCTACCGCGCCGGGGACTACCTGGTCCGCCCGCCTGGGGCCGACCACGCGACCTGGAGCGAGGAGGGCGGACTCGTCCTGCTCGTTTACACCGACCCGCGTACGGGCGGTGCGGGGTCCGCTGCCCGAGCGCAGTAACGGGGATGACGAACGACCAGCTGTCGGACGCTCGCCGCCAAGTTCAGACAGGCGGAGGAAGACCGCGACGGCCCGCTCTTGGCAGTGTCTCAGCTCATGGTCCGTGACGACGCGGGCAGCGACGGGATCCGGCGAACCACCACGTCATCCCGGGTCCGGCGTCGCCCGGACCCTCGCACCGAACCCGTGTCGCATGGAGGGCCTCATGGCCGACCCGCTGCTGAGCCCGTTCACCATGAAGGGCCTCACCCTCCGGAACCGCATCGTCAGCACCTCGCACGAGCCCGCCTACGCCGAGGACGGGTTGCCGACGGACCGCTACCGTGCCTACCACGTCGAGAAGGCACGTGGCGGTGCCGCCCTGACCATGATCGGCGGGAGCGCGCTGGTCAGCCGCGACAGTGCTCCGGCGTTCGGGAACCTGAAGCTGTGGAAGGACGAGAGCGTCGCCTGGCTGCGGCAGCTCTCCGACGAGGTCCACGCCGAAGGGTGCGCCGTCATGTGCCAGTTGACCCATCTCGGGCACCGGACCAGCAACTACGCCGACGAGTGGCTGCCGGCCGTCTCGGCGAGTGGTACCCGGGAACCGGCCCACCGCGCCTTCGCGAAGGCGGCCGAGAAGTGGGATCTCGACCGGATCCGGGACGACTTCGTCGCCGCCGCGCAGCGGTGCCGGGAGGCCGGCCTGGACGGCATCGAGCTGATGCTCTACGGCCAGTTCCTCGACTCGTTCTGGACGCCGTACTGGAACCACCGGGACGACGAGTACGGGGGCAGCCACGCGAACCGCATGCGTTACCCGCTCGAGGTGATCACCGCGATCCGCGAGGCGGTCGGCCCGGACTTCCTGATCGGCTCCCGGATGAGCTTCGACGAGCAGCGGGAGCCGGGACTGCGGACCGAGGAGGCCCTGACGATCGCCGACGAGGTGTGCGCGGCCGGTGTCGACTTCATCAGCGTCGTCCGTGGCTCCATCGCCACCGACGCCGAGTCCGCCCGGCTGATCCCGCCGATGGGAACCCCGTCGGCCCCGCACCTCGAGTTCGCCGGCGCGATCAAGCAGAAGCTGACCGTCCCGGTCATGCACGCCAGCCGGATCGCCGACCTGGAGACCGCCCGCTATGCCGTCCGTGACGGCCTGCTCGACATGGTCGGCATGACGCGCGCCCTGATGGCGGACCCGCACCTGGTGCGCAAGCTCGAGCGGGGCGACAGCGACCGGATCCGGCCCTGTGTCGGGGCCAGCATGTGCATCGACGCGATCTACCAGACCGGCCGGGCGCACTGCATCCACAACCCGTCCACCGGTCGGGAACTGGAGCTGCCGCACACGGTCGAGCGTGCCGGGACCGTGCGCCGGGTGGCCGTCGTCGGGGCCGGGCCGGCCGGCCTCGAGGCCGCCCGGGTGCTCGGGGAACGCGGGCACGAGGTCACGCTGTTCGAGGCGGGGTCGGCGGTCGGCGGGCAGCTCGGGATGGCGGCTCTGGCACCGCGCCGGCGCGACCTGCGCGGCGTCATCGACTGGCGCCGCCAGGAGCTCGCCCGGCTGGGCGTCGAGGTGCGGCTGAACACCTACGTCGAGGCGGACGACCTGCGTGCGGCGGGTTACGACGACATCGTCGTCGCCACCGGTGGCCTCCCGGCGAAGCCGGACGTGCCGGGCGGCGAGCTGGTCCTGGACTCCTGGGACGTGCTGGCCGAGGAACGCCCGGTCTCGGGACGGGTCATGGTGTACGACGACCACGGCGGTAACCAGGCGCTCGACGTCGCCGAGGCACTCGCTCGCCGTGGCGCGTCCGTCGAGGTGGTGACGCCGGAACGAACCGTGTCACCCGATGTCGGTGGGCTCGTCGCGTCCTTCTACTTCGCCGCGCTCGCCGAACAGGGAATCGACATCGCCGTGCTGCGCAGGCTTCGTGGCGTTGCCAGGAGGGAGGGCGGCGGCTACACGGTCCAACTCGGCATCGACGGCAGTGACTGGTACCAGGTCCGCACCTACGATCTGGTCGTCGCCGAGTGCGGGACGACGCCGCACGACGAGCTGTACACCGAGCTGCGGGCGGACTCCCGCAACGGCGGCGAGGTCCGCCCCGACGACCTCCTCGCGCTGCGGGAGCAGACCGCGGTGTCCAACCCGGACGGTTCCTTCCGGCTGTTTCGGATCGGTGACGCCGTGAGCAGCCGGAACGTCCACGCGGCGATCCTCGACGCCGCCCGGTTGTGCCGGGCCATCTGACGTCGGTACCTGGACCGCGCGGGCGACGTCGTCGCCACCGGGGCCGCGACGACGGGGTAGCCGACAGGGTGCCGTATCTACCGTCCGGGGGTGCGCCCCCCGTGAGGACCCTGCCGGACGAGCTGGAACGTGAGCGCGCTCGCCAGGTGGTGCTCGACGGAGTACGACACGGGTTGCTCGTCCGCGTCGTAGTCCACCTGCCTGATCACCATGCACAGCTCGTCCTCCCCGACACCCAGTGCAGAGCCCAGGGTCGGCCCCGCCTGCGCGGGCGTGAGGGTGGCGATGCCGAACTCCACGTCGATGCCGCAGACCTTGGACAGGAAGGAGTACAGCGACGGGCCGAGCGTGACCGACTCCGAGGGGAGGAACTCGGCCGGGAAGTAGTCGTCGGACACCGTGACCGGGACACCGTCGGCCGTGCGTACGCGGTAGAGGTGGACGACCGGGGTACCGGCCTCGACGGCGAGCCGGTCGGCGACGTCCTGGCCGGCGGCCTCCTGGCGCCATGACATCTCGGCGATCCCGGAGGTCCGCCCGCTCGAGGTGATCATCTGGTCGGAGCCGATGTTGAGGTGCAGGCTGCTCACGAGGGGTCGGATCGAGTTGACATAGGTTCCGGAGCCGTGCCGCCGGTTGACGATCCCGTCGTTCTCCAGCTGGGCGAGCGCCGCGCGCACGGTGACCCGGCTGACGCCGAGCTCGTCGGCGAGCGAGGGCTCCGACGGCATCCGGTCGCCGGCAGCCCAGTCGCCCTGGGCGATCCGTCGCTTCAGGACGTGGACCACGGACGCGGTGACGCTGGGACGTTGCCGGCGCGGGGACGCGGCTCGACCGCCGACCTGGTCCCCGACCTCGGTACTCTCGGACATGCAGCCAGGCTACCTAGAAGTAGGACAACTGTCTTCCAACCAGACAAAACCGGAACGCTCCGAGTGGCCGTAGGGAATTCCCCACGGCCACTCGGAGCGCTTCCGGGAGCCGGATCGGTGCTGGTGAGACGGCTGAGGCCGGCGTCAGTGCGCGAAGCTCTCCGCCGCCTCCGTGAGGCTCTTGCCCCGTGTCTCCGGGGCCAGCCACTGGGACAACGCGGCACCGAGTACGGCGACTCCCGCGGCGGACAGCATCGTGACCGAGGCGCCGAGCGTCTCCATCGAGACCGGTAGCAGGAACGTCCCGATCGCGGCCCCGATCCGGCTGATCGCGGCAGCGAACCCGGTTCCCGCACCGCGGATCTCGGTCGGCAGCACCTCGCCCGGGTAGACACCCGTCAGCGTGGTGTACAGCGCGTTGACGAAGGAGAAGACCAGGAACAGCGTCAGGATCGCGATCGGGGGCGCACCCGCCCAGAGGGCGATGACGGCGAGCACGGCGGCGCCGATCCACTGGGGTGGCACCGTGAGCACCCGCCGCCCGACCTTGTCGATGAGCACGACGCTGGCCACGACACCCGCCACGGCGACCGCCGAGAGGCCCACACCACCGGCGAGCCCACCGCTCAGGCCGTACTGGGCCAGGACGCTGTCGGCAAAGGTGGCGATCGCGAAGTACGGGGTGACGGCGCAGAACCAGAACATCGACGTGAACAACGTCGCCCGCCAGTAGCGACGGGAGAACAGCTCGCGGAAATTGCCCTTCTTCACGTGCTCCTGTTCGATGTCGAAGAGCGCGTCGTCGTCGAGGTATCGGTGGGCGATGGCGCGCGCCTCGTCCTGCCGGCCCTTGCTCCACAGCCAACGGGGTGACTCGGGCATCCCGATCCGGGCGATGAGCAGCGCCACCGACAGCACGGTGCTGGTTCCGAGGATGAGATGCCAATCCAGTCGGACGTACTCGCTGAGGAAGTAACCGATGGTGAAGGCGATCATGAATCCGCCGTAGAAACCGATCGACATGGCGCCGAGCAGGCGACCACGCAGCTTCGCCGGGGCGAACTCGCTCATCAGGGGCCAGCCGACGGCGTACTCGATGCCGATCGCGAGGCCCATGAGCAGGCGGATCGCGATGAGCAGCACCGCGGACTCGGCGAACAGCTGCAGGAACGATGCGACGGTGAACAGGGCGATGTCGAAGGTGAACAACGGCTTGCGCCCGACCCTGTCCGCCAGCCACCCGCCGAGCGGTCCACCGACGAAGATGCCGACCAGCGCGGCGGCGACGACAAGGCCCTCGGTCAGCGCCGAGATCTGGAGATCGTCGGAGAGCGTGTCCGAGACGGGCCCGACGATGCCGAGGATGTAGCCGTCGAGGACCATGCCGCCCAGCAGGACGACGATCAGCCTGATCCGGAATCGTCGTCGCTGGCTCGGGGTGAGCGCGCTCTGCCCGGTGGGCGTGTTCTTTATGGTTGACACTGGTTGCTCCAGTCGGTCCGGTTCAGTGACATGGGACTACCCTGTCCGCGGCCTCGGGCGAGGTCGCTTGTGCATGTGTGGCTCCCGGTAGCCGGGGAGACGGAATCGGCGGCCGAGATGAAACGGTGCGGATGCGCCGTCAGTTCGCGGGCGGCTCGCCCGGTCCGGGGCCGCCCGCCCAGACCATCAGGACGGGCTCGGTGCCCCGGTTGTGGATCCGGTGCGGCACGCTCGGCGGGAAGGCGACCGTGTCGCCGGCGGCAACGGTGTACTCCTTCTCGCCGTCGTCCATGACGGCCTCGCCCGAGACGCAGTAGAAGACCTCCCAGGCGCCGACGTGGCCGGGGTCGACGGCCCCGACGTCGCCGGGGTGGACCAGCGAGCTGCCGAACCAGAAGTCCTCGTTGCGGAAGTACTCGCGGCACTCCTCGGGGCCCTCGTAGAAGGGCGTCGTGTCGGTCTTGCGCACGACGACGGTGGGGGACTCGCTCATGGTTCTTCCTCCTCGCACGTGTTGGGGTAGGGACACCGCGCGGGACCCCGGAGCCGGGTGGTGCCCGGGGCCCGACGCGGTGCGGTCGTTCAGCGGTAGAGCGCGTTCAGCGCGGCCTCGAGGCTGGCCACGTCCTCGGGCGCGAGCTCCTCGAGTGGTTCGCGCGGTGCACCGACCGGCTCGCCACGCAGCCGCAAGCCGGCCTTGACGGCCTGGACGAACGGGACCGCGAGCATCGCGTCGATCACCGGGTAGACCCGGCGCCACTCCTCACGAGCCGTCGCGACGTCGCCGGCGCGGATCGCCCGGGCGACGGCGGAGATCTCTTCGGGTACCACGTTCGCGGCGCCGACCATCACGCCGGTGGCTCCTTCGAGGAGCGCACTGAAGCTGTAGCTGTCCCAGCCCATGATCAGGCCGATGTCGTCGCTGTGGTGATGGATCAGGCGCAGCGCCTGCTCCCAGTCCTTGCTGGAGTCCTTGACGTAGCGGACGTTCTCGATCTCGCGCCCGAACGCCGCGAGCGTCCCGGCATCCATGTTCACGCCGGTCGTGGAGGGGTTGTTGTAGAGCATGATCGGGAGCTCGACCGACCCCGCGACCTCGGTGATGTAGCGACGGACCTCGCCCGGGCTCAGCGGCTCGTAGTACGGCAGGGACAGCATCAGGACGTCCGCGCCGGTCCGTTCTGCGGCTCGGGAGAGACGGATCGCGGCCGAGGTCGTGATCGCACCGGTCTGGGCGACCACGGGAACCCGCCCGGCGGTGTGCTCGACGACGACGTCGAACAAGTGCAGCCGCTCCTCCTCGCTCAGCGTGGTGAACTCGCCGGTGCCGCCGCCGACGACCAGCGCGTCCACCCCACCGTCGACGGAGCGGTCGACGAGCCGGCGCAGCAGGGTGTCGTCGACCTTGCCGCTCTCGTCGAACGGGGTGGCGAGTGCGGTGAGGATGCCACCGAAACTCTCGGTCATGGAATGGGTCCTTTCCGATTCCGGGACGGGATGTCGCCGAGGTGTCAGGTCGTGGGGCGTTGCTGCTGCGTGGACAGCAGGCTCAGTGCCTCCTGGGCCGCCGAGAACCCGGAGTTGATGGCGGTCTCGGTGTAGAGCGTTCCGAGGTAGTCACCGGCCAGGAACACCCGCTTCGACGGCCGGGTGAGGATCGGCTGCAGGTGCCTGCGGCCCGGGAAGCAGTACGGCGACCCGAACTCGAACTTCTCGACGCGGGCCTCCGTGACGATGTCGGCGAAGCCCGGGAAGATGTCGTCGAGCTCGTCGATGTAGGTCTTGGCGATGGCGTCCTTGTCCTGGTCCCAGAGGCGCCGGCCGAGGCTGGCGGGAGAGAAGGTCATCATGCTGCCGCCCCGCTGGCGCACCGCCTCCCGGCCGCGCACGATGTTGCCCTGGTTGAGGGCGACGCTGAACGACTTGTTCGCGACGGCGATGCCGTAGGTGTTGTCGTAGGGCATCCGGCCGGTCTCGTCGGTGAGGAACGCCCCGGCGACGTGCGGGCCGTAGACGATCTTCGACAGGGCCTCGCGGAGATCATCGGGCAGGTTGACCCCGAGCCTGTGGCTGATGGGGGCCGGGGTGGCGAGCACGGCGGTACGCGCCTTGACCTCGTGCGACACACCGTCCTTGGAGTAGCGGACGACGACGTGGTCGGCGTTCTGGACGACTTCGTGGACATCGGCGCCGAGATCGATGCGGTCGCGCACGGACTGGGCGATGCCCTCCGTGAGCGTGGCGGCGCCACCGAGAATGCTGCGGCCCAGCCCCTGACCGATGTTCCAGATCAGGCTGAAGTAGCCGATCCCGGCACCGGCGGAGAGCTGGTCCGGGTCGGCGGCGGACCGGGTGACCGGCGGGAGGAAGAAGCTCTTCTGATCCTCGTTGAGGTGTCCGATGTAGTCGGCGAACGTGCGGTCGTTCTCGAAGTCGTAGATGCGCTGCTGGCGGACCTCGCCGGTCTCACCGGGACGGGACTTGACCGCGCGGGTGTAGCGGAGCACGTCGATTCCGAGCTTGGCGCCGGTCTTGAGGATCGACAGCCGCGAGGACAACGGCATCGGGAACCGGAACGGGTAGGTCTGGACCGGGCCGGTCGTGATGAACTTGCCGTTCATGGCCATGCCCTGCAACGAGCCGGGGATCCGGATCGAGCGGGTGCCGGTCTCCGCGAGCAGCGCGGTGGTGGAGCTGCCCTCTCCGGCGAACATGTGGCCGCCCCAGTTGAGGACGTAGGGGCCGCGCTTCTCGGACATGATCCGGCCGCCGATCCGGTGGTCGGACTCCAGGACCTGGATGTCCCAGTGGCGAAGGCGCCATGCCGCGGACAGACCCGCGAGGCCGCCTCCGATGATCACTGCATCCTTCATCGGACGCTCCTAACGGGTGGGGTTACTTGTCGGCCGGCCGCAGGAGCGGCTTCAGCAGCTCCTGCAGCGTGGTGAACCGGGTGAGCAGCTGCTCGTAGGCCTCGGCGTTCTCGGCCCGGGGCTCGAACGTGCGGTCGTAGTCGACGGCGGACCGCGCGACGGGCACGGCGGACTCCCAGACGCCCGCACCGACGCCCGCGATCAGCGCCGCCCCCCGGCACGCCGCACTGCCGGCACCGCTGAGGGTGCGCACCGGCAGCTGGGTGGCATCGGCCTTGATCTGGCACCAGGCGTCGCTCTTCGAACCACCGCTGAGCGAGATGATCTCCTTGACCTCCACTCCGAGGCCCGCGGTGGAGTCGATCATTCGCCGCAGCACCATCGCGACGCCCTCCATGATGGCTCGGGCGAGATGCTGCTTGCCGTGGGCGAGGGTGAGCCCGAAGATCACGCCGCGGGCGTTCGGGTCCAGGTCGGGCGGCCCCGAGCCCTGCAGGTGCGGCACGACCACGAGGCCCTCGCAGCCCGGCTCGACCTCGGCGACCTCCTGGTCGATGAGGTAGTAGGCGTTGATGCCGCAGAGCCGCTCGATGTCGGCCTCGCTGGCACAGAACTGGTCGCGGTACCAGCGCATGACCATGCCGCCGGTGGAGAAGTTGTGCAGCATGTACTGGCCCGGTAGCGCCGCGGCGAAGCAGGGCACACGACCGGAGGGGTCGAGCGAGAGTTCCTCGACGATGGTCACACTCGCGAGCGCCGAGCCGGTGCTCTCGGAGAAGATGCCGGGGACGGCGTTGCCGATGCCGAGGGCGCCGCACGCCTGATCGAGGGCACCCACCGACACGGGCAGCCCGGCCGGCAGCCCGAGCTCGGCCTCCGCGGCCGGGCCGACCTTCCCGACGATCTCGCCCTGGGCTGCGATCTCGGGCAGCTGGTCCTCGGTGATGCCGAGGAACTCGAGCATCTCCGGCCAGTAGCCGCGGGTGTTGATGTCCCAGAGGATCGTCGAGCACAGCAGCGAGTCCTCGCTGACGAGGCGACCGGTCAGCTGGTGGACGAGATAGTCCTTGAGCAGCACGAACTTCGCCGTGCGGGCGAACAGGTCCGGCTCGTTGCGCTTCAGCCAGAGGATCTTGGCCGCCGGATAGATCGGGTCCATCGCGACCTGCCCGGTCGTCGAGTGGATCGTGGAACGTCCGAAGTGCGCCTCGATGTCGTCGGACTCCGCGGTGGCCCGGTTGTCCATCCAGACGATCGCCCGGCTGATCGGCTCGTCGTTCTCGTCGAGGCACAGCAGCGTCTCGCCCTGCGCGGAGAGACCGAGGGCCGAGAGCGCGTCGACGGGGACGGCGCCGCCCTGCAGCAGCCGGCGCACCGCGAGCGCGAACGTCGTCGTGTAGGTGCCCGGTTCCAGCTCCACGTGGCCCGCCCTGGGGGTGAGGAGGGAGTACTCCTCGGTGTGGCTGCAGATCTCCGTTCCGAGGTCGTCGAACACGGCGGCCTTGATGGCTGTGGTGCCGACGTCCACGCCCAGCACGTACGAGGTCATCGGTTCCCTCCGCTGATTCCGGCATCGATCTTGATGAGGTGTTCGAGGTTGTCCCGGAAGGATCCACCCGGACGGAAGGCGCCCTCGAACAGCGCGCCGCCCATCGTGTATCCCGACGGGCCGATCTCGTGCATCTGTGCGATGCGCTCGACCGAGTTGACACTCCCGGCGAGGATGACGTTCTCGCCGCCGAGCTCCTGCACGATCTGTTTCGCGAGCCCGATCTGGTCCGCACCCGCGTAGCGGAACGCGACGAGGTCGACGCCGTCCGCGCCGAGCTCGCGGATCCGCCGGGCGTCCTCGACGACCTCGGCCGGCGCCCCGGTCAGCGCGATCGGCGAGCCCTCGACCCGGCCGCAGAACGGGAAGTAGCGCATCCCCGCCGCCTGCGCGGTCTCGCTGACCGCGGGAGAGAAGCGGCCGCCGGTGAAGTACTCGATACCGCAGTCGACGGCCAGCGCCGCGGCCTCCGCCAGATCCTTCTCGTCGAAGCGGACGACCTCCAGGACAGGAGTCTTGCCGGCCTCCCTGAAGTCGGCGACGAGCTGCTCCATCTCGCGGCGCTCGAGACCGACGTCCTTGAACCCCCAGTACTGGACAGGGAGGTCGGCGCAGGCGCGGAAGCGGTCACGCGCGTCGGCCACGGTCACGTCGTGGTGGGTCAGCATCACGATGATGTTCGGTGTCACGGGGTTGTCACTCTCCGGATTGCGGAAATCAGCTGGGGTGGATCGAGGAGACGCCGGAGCGGGAGCGGCCGGTCGTCCGACCGCTGCGACCGTGGGGGCCGGATGGTGGAGACGCCCTCCGATCACGGTGCGTCCGGCTGCGGAGCAGGTCTCGTCCGTCCACCGTGCCTCCCTCTGCGACGTTGCCCGGGGCTTCCGCCAAGTGGTCCGAGTGATCTCATCGGATCTAAGTTGTCCTACAACTTGGCGAGCAGGACTGTAGAGTGACCGGCACGAAGGTGTCAATACCCCGGTTTCGGGCGCTTCAGTTGTCTTGAGCTATGTATGCTGTGGGACATGCCGGTGCCATGTTCCGCCGGGCGGGACCGCCCACGGGGGACCGTGCGGGCGCGCCCGTGTGGCGGTGCGGCCGCACGGGCCGCCCGGGTGCTCCGGCAGTGGTTGTCGGACGACGCCTGGTCGGCAGGTGAGCGGCTGCCGTCCGAGCCTGCGTTGGCCCGGCAACTCGGCGTCAGCCGGGTGAGTGTGCGTGCTGCCCTGGCTCAACTGCAGAGCGAGGGACTGGTCAGCAGGCGCCACGGGTCGGGCACCTACGTCAACTCGGTCCGCCCGCTCGTGCGCAGCCTGCATCACAACGTCGGTTCCGACGAGCTGATCACCTCTGGCGGTTGCGTCGCGGGGGTCGCCGAGCTGTCCTGGCGTCAGGAACGGGCGGACCGGGACGTCGCGGACCGTCTGGGCATCGAGATCGGCGCCCCGGTCGTGCACCTGAAGCGGGTGCGCACCGCGGACGGCGCGCCGGTCACGGTCTCGCACGACTACTTCGCAGCCTCACTGCTGCCCGACCGGCCGATCACCGTCGGCCCGTCGCTCTACGAGTTCCTCTCGACGGTCTGCGGTGTCGACGTCGCGTTCGGCGTTGCGACCCTCGAAGCGGCGTTCGTCGGAGACCACGCGGCGGTCTTCGGGGTCGCCGCCAGCGAGCTGTGCCGCGTCATCCGGCAGGTCGACTACGACGCGGCGGAGCACCCGGTCTCGTACTCGATCGAGTACCACCTCGCCAGCGCGTTCGAGTTCCGGCTCGTCCGGCAACGTCCGGCGAGTGCTCGTGCCGTGTCCGAACGGCCGCCGGTCCGGTAACCGGCCGGCGCCGACATCTCAGGAGGATCTTCAGGTGATCGAGCTCGGTTTCGAGCAGCTCAGGTCGTTGTGCCTGGCGGCCGTGCGTGGTGCCGGCGGCGACGAGCGCACGGCGACGGCGTTGACCGACGCGGTGCTCGCCGCCGAGCGGCGCGGGAACTCGCCTGTCGGAGTGGCCCATCTCGTCGACTACCTGGACGCGTTGCGGGCCGGTCGGCTCAACGGCACACCGGAGCCCGTCGTCCACAACCGGCGCCGGGCGGTCGTCACGGTGTCCGCGGACGACGGGGTCGCCCAGGTGGCGTTCGTGGCCGCGCGATCTCTGCTGACCGAGGCCGTCCGGGACTGCGGGGTCGCGGTGCTCAGCATCAGCGACAGCTACCCGGTCGGCGAGCTCGGCTACTACACCGCCGCGCTCGCGGAGCAGGGGCTAATCGCCCTCGCCGGCGCGAACTCCACTGCTCTGATGTCGCTTTTCGGTGCGCGGGACGCTCTGACCGGTACGAACCCGTTCTCGTTCGCGCTGCCCGGCAACCCCGTGCGATTGATCGACCAGGCGTCCAGCACGGTTGCCTGGGTGCGGATCCGGGATGCCGCCGCGGAGGGCCGCCCGATCCCCGCCGACTGGGCGCTCGACGCCGACGGCAACCCCACGACGGACGCCCGGGCCGCGCTGCAGGGTCCCGTGCTGCCCTTCGGGGGAGTCAAGGGCAGCAACCTCGCCCTCACGATCGAGCTGCTGGCGGCCCTGTCCGGCGGGTTGTTCTCCGTGGACTCGCCGGACTTCGCGTCCGGGGACCGGCCCCCGCGGCTCGGGATGTTCCTGCTCGCTCTCGACCCGGCGGCCTTCGACGCCGGCTACCTGCAGCGGGTCGAGGAGCATCTCGGCCGGCTGCGGACCGGGTACGGGATCGACTTCGGCCGCTACTACGCAACGGTGGACCGGGTGGTCCTGTCGGACGAGCTCGTCCGGCGGCTCGAGGACGCCGCAGGACAAGCGTAGGCCGGCACGACCGGGCCCGTGCCGAGGCCTCCTCACGAGCCGGCGGCGAGCTCCGCGGCGCGCAGGGTGTTCTGCAGCAGCATCGCGATGGTCATCGGCCCGACGCCTCCGGGTACGGGGGTGATCATGCCGGCGATGTCGATGACGGCGTCGGTGTCGACGTCGCCGCACAGGCCTGTCTCGAGGCGGTGCATGCCGACGTCGATGACGATGGCGCCGGGTTTGATCGCGTCCGGTCCGATCATGCGGGGGATCCCGGCGGCGGCGACGAGGATGTCGGCCCGGCGGGTGATTTCGGTGAGGTCGCGGGTGCGTGAGTGGCAGGTGGTCACGGTCGCGTTTTCGGCCAGCAGTAGCTGGGCCTGGGGTTTGCCGACCAGGGCCGAGCGTCCGATGACGACGGCGTCGGCGCCCTCGAGCTTGACCCCGGCGCGGGCGAGCAGGTGCATGACTCCTGCCGGGGTGCAGGGCCGCAGGCCGGGGCGGCCGAGGGTGAGCCGGCCGGCGCTGAGTTCGGTGAGCCCGTCGACGTCCTTGGTCGGGGGGATGCGGGCGATCAGTGGGGCGGGGTCGAGGTGGCGGGGTAGGGGTAGTTGGAGCAGGATGCCGGTGACGGTGGGGTCGGTGGCCAGGTCGTCGATCACGGTGGTCAGCTCGTCCTGGCCGATGTCGGCGGGTAGGTGTTGGTGCAGGTCGCGCATGCCCAGGCGGGTGCATTGCTTGCGCTTGCTGGCCACGTAGATGGCGGATGCGGGGTCGTCGCCGACGAGCAGCGTGGCCAGGCCGGGTGGGGTGTCGAGCGCGGCGACGCCCCGCTCGACCTCGGCGCGGACCTCGGCGGCGGCCGCCTTGCCGTCGATGATGTCAGCGGTCATCGGGGATTCGCTCCTAGAACACGATCGTCGAGTTGCCGTCGAGCAGGACGCGGTCGTCGCAGTGCCAGGCGACGGCACGGGCCAGGACGAGCCGTTCGATGTCCGCGCCGCGCCGCCTGATCTCCCGCACCGTCTCCCGGTGCGTGACGCGGGCGACGTCCTGCTCGATGATCGGGCCCTCGTCGAGGTCCTCGGTGACGTAGTGGGCGGTCGCCCCGACGAGCTTGACGCCCCGTTCCTTCGCCCGCTCGTAGGGGCCGGCCCCGGCGAAAGCCGGCAGGAACGAGTGGTGGATGTTGATCGCGGGCACGCCGAGCCGTTCCAGCATGTCACCGCTGAGCACCTGCATGTACCGGGCCAGCACGACGAGGTCGACCCGGCCGTCGAGAAGCTCGAGCTGCTGCTGCTCGGCGGCCGCCTTCGTCGCCTTGGTGACGGGGATGTGCGCGAACGGCACGTCGAACCCGGCCACGTCCTTCTCCAGGTCCGGGTGGTTGGACACCACCTGGACGATGTCGACGGGAAGCTCGCCGCGCCGCCACCGCCAGAGCAGGTCGAGCAGGCAGTGGTCGAACTTGGACACGAACAGGGCGACCCGCTTGGGCACCTCGGCGGAGCGCATCTCGAACGCCATGTCGAACCGCCCGGCGACCTCGCCCGCGAACTCCCGCCGCAGCACCGGGAGCCGCTCCGCCAGCCCGTCGATCCGGAACACGATCCGCTGGAAGAACCGCCCGCCCAGCGGATCGGACGTGTTCTGGTCCGACTGGACGATGTTCGCGCCCCGTCCGTGGAGGAACGCGGTCACTGCCGCGACGATGCCCGGGCCGTCCTGGCAGGACATCAGCAGCCGGCAGTGGTCCCTGGACGAGTCGTCCTGGTCCCAGGAGGCCGGGCGCACCGGAGTGCCCTCGCTCATCGGGCCACCTCCTGCCGGACGGTCATGGCGTCGAACCCGGTGACCTCGATGCCGAACTCGGCCCCGGCGTCGAGCAGGGCCTCGCACAGGTAGCGGCCGGAGGAACGCTCGCAGTGCAGCAGGTAGGAGACCTCGCCGCCCCGGTCGTCACGAACGACGTCGGTGACCACCTTGGCGACCGAGGTACGCAGCGCGGCCCCGTCCGGGGTCACCTGCTCGCTCAGGTCGATCCCGCACACCTTGGCGAGCATCGCGGCAGCCGACCGGCCACGGATCCGGACGAGCGCCCGGCCGTGGGTGAGGTCGAGGACGGTGACGAACTCCCCGGAGCTCGCGAGGGTCTCCTCGAGGTGGTCGCGCAGGGCGTCCCCGGTGCCGGGGGCGCCCAGCACGAGCCACTCCCCGGGGCCGGACCCGACGACGAGGACGGTGCCCGTGGGGGTGTCGATCCGGGCGGTGCGGCCGAAGCCGGTGCCGAGCGCGGTGTCGGTGGCGCCGCCGAACGGTGCCCGCACGGTCACCTTGGCCAGCGGCGTCTCGTCGCTCAGGGTCAGGGCGGCGGTACTGACCCGGGCGCTGACCTCCCAGCCGTCGCGGAGGTGCGGGTCCGGCGGGGCGATCGGGCTGCGGGCGACGACGGTCGTGCCGCCGGTGGAGTTCTGCTCAGACACGCTGACGCTTCCCCTCGGGGTCGACGTGGGTGTGTGCGGTGACCGTGGCCGTGATGTCGCTGCCGTCGAGCATGCGCACGGTCACCGTGGTGCCGGGCGCGGCGAGGTCGGGGTCGACCTGGCCGAGGCAGATGGAGCGGCCGAGGGTCGGTGACATCCGGCTGGACGTGATCCGGCCGGCGATCCGGCCGTCGGACCGGATGATCTGGCTGGCCTCGGCCGGGACGATCGAACCGTCCACGGGCTGCAGCCCGACCAGCCGGGGGTAGCCGCCCCGCCGGGCCTGCTCGGCGAGTTCGGGCTTGCCGACGAAGTCGTCCTTGTCCAGCTTGATCAGGCCGTCGATGCCCGCGGTGAAGCCCTGGGTGAGACCGTCGGTGTCCTGGCCGACGATGAAGTGGCCCTTCTCCAGGCGCAGGATGCGCTGGGCCTCCACCCCGAACGGGGCGACGCCGAGGTCGGCCCCGGTCTCCATGAGCTGCTCCCACACGTGCAGGCCGTAGGCGGCCGGGACGTGGACCTCGTAGGAGAGCTCGCCGGTGAACCCGATCCGCCACAGCACGCAGTTCGGGACGCCGGCCACGGTGCCGGTGCGGACCTGCATGTAGCCGAACGCCTCCGGCGAGAGGTCGACGTCGGTGAGCCGCGCCAGCAGGTCGCGCGACTTCGGCCCGGCGATGTTCATGCTCGCGTAGGCGGTGGTGACCGGGGTGACGTGGACCTGCCAGTCCGGGTGTTCGGTCTGCAGCCAGCTCTCGACCCACTCCCAGACAGTGGCCGCGCCGGAGGAGGTCGTGGACATCAGGTAGTGGTCCGGGCCCAGCCGGCCGGTCACGCCGTCGTCCATGACGACGCCGTCCTCGGCGCACATCACGCCGTAGCGGACCTTCCCGATGTCGAGCTTGGACCACTTGTTCGTGTAGAGCAGGTTGAGCAGCTTCGGCACATCCGGCCCGCGGAGGTCCAGCTTGCCGATCGGTGTCACGTCGATGATCCCGACCGCCGACCGCACGGTCCGCACCTCGGCGGCCGGGTCGCCGTAGTGCTCCGGGCGGATCCACTGCCCGGCCACCAGCGGCGTGGCGCCACGGTCCTCGTGCCAGCTCTGCATCGGGGAGTACCGCACCGGCTCCATCGGACGGCCGGCCAGCGCCCCGAGCGTGACCGGCGCGTACATCGGCCGCCAGGTCGTCGTGCCGGTCTCGGCGATCGTCCGGCCGGTGGCCTCCGCCAGGATGGCGACCGTGTTGACGGTCTCCAGCTTGCCCTGGGCCGGGCCCATGGTCACCGTCGTGTAGCGCTTGGCCAGCTCGACCGAGTCGTACCCCTCGCGGACGGCGGTGTGCAGGTCCTTCGCCGAGACGTCCTCGGAGAAGTCCACGAACCCACCGGTTCCGGCGGAGAACAGCTCCGGGTGCCGGGCGGGCGGCAGGTCGGGGATCGGCACCGGACCGGCAGCGGCCTCCGGGGCGGGGGACGGCGCGGTCGGGACCTCCGACCGGGTCCGGGCGATGCGGGCGGCCCGGCGGGCGGCCTCGCGGCCGACCGCGGTGGCGTGCTCGACCAGCGCCCCGGCCGGACCGTCTCCGACGATGCCACCGGTCGGCAGCACGGAGTCCGGGAGCCGGGCCGGGTCGGGGAGGAAGCGTGCCGCCCCGGGGTCGTAGACCGGGTTGTCACCGGACTGGTTGAGCAGCGACGTCGGGGCCGTCCACCCGACCGCGGTCACGAGCAGGTCGGACTCGATCCGCCGGCCGTCGGCCAGCTCGACGACCTGGAGCCCGGAGCGGCCGTGCGCCCGGGCGACGCGTTCACCGCGGCGGGCGTCGACCACCGCGGCGACCTCGACCCCGGCACGGGCGAGGTCCTCGGCTGCCGCATCACCCTGCTCGTTCGCGGTGAGGACCACGGCCCGCTGCCCGGGCCGCACGCCGTACAGGTTGACCAGGCGCCGGGCCGCGCCGGAGAGCATCACCCCGGGCAGGTCGTTGCCCGCGAACACGTACGGCCGCTCGATCAGCCCGGGCGCCGCCACGAGCGTCTTCGCCCGGGCCTTGATCAGGCGTTCGTGCACCCCGGGGACGTTGCGCTGCACGATCGGGACCCAGTTGTCGTCGTAGCGGGCCAGCGCCACCGAGTCGGTGAGCACCTCGATCCCGGGCTCCGCGGCGACCTGGGCCCGCAGCTCGCGCAGGACCGCCTGGTCGGCGGGCCCACCCCAGCGCAGGTGGCCGCCGAGCTCGTGCTGCTCGTCGACCAGCAGCACCCGGGCGCCGGCGCGGGCGGCGGCCACGGCGGCGGCCATACCGGCCGGACCACCGCCGGCGACGACGACGTCCGGGTGGGCGTAGCGCTTGTCGAAGTAGCCGTGCTCGGTGTCCGGCGGGACCTCGCCGGCGTGCACGAACTGGCGCAGCACCTTCTCGTAGGTGGGCCAGAGCCGTTCCGGCTTGATGAAGGTCTTGTAGTAGAACCCGGTGGCCAGGAACCGGCCCGCCAGCCCGTTGACGGCCTTGACGTCGAACTTGAGCGACGGCCAGGTGTTCTGCGAGCGGACGTCCATCCCCTCGGTGACCAGCCGGTGCGCACCGCGCACGTTGGGCTCGTCGCCGACCTGGACCATGCAGCCCGGGTCGAGGTAGTCGGCGGTGAGCAGGCCGCGGGGACGGTGGTACTTGTAGCTCCGGGAGAAGATCCGCTCCCCGGCCGCGGCGAGCGCCGAGACGATCGTGTCGCCGGGGTGCGCCGAGTACGGTTTGCCGTTCCACCGGAACCGCACCGATCGACTGCGGTCGATCACCTGCCCGTCGTGCGCGCCGATCCGCATCGGAGTCGGCGCCGTGGTCGCCGTGCCCCGGGACCGGGTGGTCGGGTTCACCGTCATCGTGGGCCTCCCGTCGCGCGGACCTCGTTGCTGAGCGTGTTCCGTTCGACGGTGAAGAACCGTCGGCAGCCGGCACCGTGGTACCAGCCCTCGCGGGACCACCCGCACGGGTTGTCCTGCAGGTAGAGGTAGCTCCGCCACTCGTCGGTCGTGGTCGTGGTGGGATCGGGGCGGGGACCGGACTCACCGGTGAAGCGGAACTCGCCGGCGCTGCGCGGTCCGCACCACGGGCAGGGCAGCAACATCATGTCTGTCGGTCACTCTCTGGAGGAGGAGTACGGATGGTTTCAGCGGTGGCGGGGTAGCTCGGTGCCGATGCTTCGGCCGTCGGCCGCCCGGCCTCAGTGCTGATGCTTCGGCCGTCGGCCGCCCGGCCTCAGTGCTGGTGCTTCGGCCGTCGGCCGCCCGGCCTCAGTGGCCCACGGCGGCCGCGCCCTTCTCCCCGACGAGCCGTCCGGCGAGGAACCGGTCGAGGCCGAACGCCGAGATGATCTCCGGTGGACGCCGGTCGGCGATGCAGGCGGCCATGGCCTCGCCGGCGACCGGCCCCGCCTTGAACCCGTACGTGCCCCAGCCGACGTCGACGTAGAAACCCTCCACATCGGTCGGTCCCATGATCGGCGAGTAGTCAGGGGTCATGTCGCACAGGCCGGCCCACTGGCGCAGCAACCGCATCTTGGACAGCGGGGGCATCAGCTCGAGAACGTGCCCGGCGATCCCCTCGGTGAACTCCAGCGAACCGCGGATCGAGTACGACGCGAACGGGTCGACGCTCGCACCGAAAACCAGCTCGCCCCGGTCGCTCTGGCTGACGTAGACGTGCAACGTGCCGGACACGACGACCGTGTCCAGGAACGGCTTGACCGGTTCGGTCACCGCCGCCTGCAGGGGGAAGGTCTGCACCGGCATCTTGACGCCGGCCATGTTGGAGATCAGCGTCGACCAGCCCGCGGTCGCGTTGAGCACGATGGGGGTGGCGATCCGCCCGCGGGTGGTCTGCACCCCGGTGACCCGGCCGTGTTCGACGTCGATCCCGGTGACCTCGGTCTTCTGGTGGATGTGCACCCCGTGGGCGTCGGCGCCGCGGGCGTATCCCCACACCACGGCGTCGTGTCGGATGATCCCGCCCGGCGGGTGGTAGAGCGCACCGAGGATCGGGTAGCGCGTGCGCTCCGAGGTGTCCAGGTAGGGCACCAGCTCCTTGATCTTGTCCGGGCCGATGACCTCCGAGTCGACGCCCTGGAGCTTGTTCACCTCCGTGCGCCAGTGCATCGTCCGCAGCGACGAGTCGTTGTGCGCCAGGGTGAGATGGCCCCGCTGCGAGAACATCACGTTGAAGTTCAGGTCCGCGGCGAGGTGCTCGTAGAGCTTGACCGAGCGGTCGTAGAACCGGACACCTTCGGGGGTCAGGTAGTTCGAGCGCAGGATCGCGGTGTTGCGCCCGGATCCACCGCCGCCGATGTAGGACTTCTCCAGCACGGCGACGTTGCGGATGCCGTGGTTCTTGGCGAGGTAGTAGGCGGTGGCCAGGCCGTGCACCCCGCCGCCGATGATGACGGCGTCGTAGCTGGACCGCAGGTCGTGGTCGTGCCACGCCCGAGGCCAGTCCGACCCGTCGAGTCCGCGGCGGAACAGGGTCCACGCCGAGTAGTCCCGCAGCCGGCTCGGCCGGTGACCGTTGCCGTTCTGTCCGTGGGCGCCGTTGGTCGAGGTGACCACGTCGTTCCTCCTGCTGATCGTCCGAGCCGCGGGGCACGGCCGGGTTCACGGGTCGTGGCGGGTGGCTACGCCTGGGTGAGGTACCGCTGGAGTTCCCAGTCCGAGACCGCGGCGTGGTAGTCGTCGAACTCCTGCTGCTTGACCGCCGCGAAGTAGTCGATGAAGTCCCCGCCCGGGATCTTGCCCAGTGCGGTCCGCAGCACGTCGTCCTGCACGAGCTCCTCGACCGCGCGGTCGAGCGTCTTGGGCAGGTGCTGGATGCCGCGCTCGCGCACCTGGTCGGTGTCGAGGGTGAAGAGGTTGTCGTCGACCGGCGGGCCCGGGTCGAGCTCGCGGTCGACACCGTCCAGCCCGGCCGCCAGCAACGCCGCCGACGCCAGGTAGGGGTTCGCCGAGCCGTCGACGCCCCGGTGCTCGATCCGACCGCCCTCCGGGATCCGGAGCATCACCGTGCGGTTGTTCCCGCCGTAGGCGACGTAGGCCGGCGCCCAGGTCGACCCGGACGTCGGCGCACCGACGCCGATCCGCTTGTAGGAGTTGACCGTCGGGCAGATCAGCCCGGCCATCGACCGGCCGTGCTCGAGCAGGCCGGCGAGGAAGTGGCGGGCCGTCCCGGACAACCCGTGCGGGTCGTCGTCGCCGGCGAACACCGGCTCGCCGGCCCGGGTCCACACACTCTGGTGCAGGTGCAGGCCGTTGCCGGTCACGTTGCTGAACGGCTTGGGCATGAACGTCGCGACCATGCCGGCGTCATGGGCGAGCATGTGCACCATGTACCGGAAGAAGATCGCCCGGTCGGCGGTGGTGAGCGCGTCGGCGTAGTGCCAGTTGTTCTCGAACTGTCCGGTGCCGTCCTCGTGGTCGTTCGCGTAGTTGCCCCAGCCGAGGGTGTTGAGATGCCGGGACACGGTCGAGAGGTGATCCCACATGCGGGTCAGCCCCTTGACCTCGTAACACGGCTTGGTGGAGGTGTCCAGCGGGTCGGCGAACTCCAGCCGGCCGTCTGCGCCCCGGCGCAGCAGCGAGTACTCGAGCTCGATCCCGGTCTTGAACACCCACCCGCGCTGTTCGGCGAGCTCCTCGAGCTGCCGACGGAGGATCACCCGCGGCGAGTACGGCCACGGCGAGCCGTCGACGTGCGGGTCGCAGTGCAGGACGGCAACGCCCGGCTTCCACGGCAGCGGCGTGTACGACGCCGGGTCCGGCACCGCGCAGATGTCGGGATCGGACGGGCACTGGCCCAGGTCGCCGGCGGCGTAGCCGGCGAACCCGGCGCCACCGTCCATCAGCATGTCGAAGGCGGAGAACGGGATCGCCTTGGCGCACGGCTTGCCGTGCAGGTCGACGAACATCGCGAGGAAGAACTCGATGCCGTCCGCCGTGGCCCGTTCCCTCAACTCTTCGCGCGGATCACCCATGCCAACTCCATTGTCTCGCTTCGGTTCCGCGGCCCCGTCGTCACGGGCGGTCGAGGCCCGGTCCGCGCGACCCCGCCGGCCCGGGGCGAGCGGTCGCCGTCGGGCGCCGGTGGCTCCCGTCCGACGTTCCGCATCCGCATCGGCCGGCGCTCCACGCGGAGCGGTCGGTCGGTCGGTCGATTGCAAGGTGTTGTCTTAGGACCATTGAGAGGCAACACGCCACGGGCCCGGATGTCAACCCCGTCACACCTGGCCGGTCACCGCGGGCTTGCGCGCTGCGCCGGCGCCGTCCGGCGTCCGAGCGAGGGCCTGGCCCTGGCCGTTCCGGGTACCCTCCGCGGCATGCAACGAGTGGTGACGTCGACGACTCTCGCCCAGGCGGTCGCCGACCACCTGCGCAAGCTCATCCACCGCGGCGAGGTGGCGCCCGGGGAGCGGCTGCCGGCGGAACGGGAACTGGCCGAGCAGCTCGGGGTGGCCCGGATCAGCCTCCGTGAGGCGATCAAGCAGCTCCGTGCCGACGGCTACGTCGAGGTGCGCCGGGGCGCATCCGGCGGAACCTACGTCACCGAGCTCCGCCGCCCCGCCGAGGCCTGGCGGGCGCGGATGCGGGCCCAGGTCGGCGAGATCGACGACATCCTGGACTTCCGTATCGCGCTGGAGACCGAGACCGCCGTGCTCGCGGCCCGCCGCCGGTCCGCGTCCGACCTGGCGGCGCTGCGGGTGGCCATCGACGCGCTGCACGGTGTGAACGACCGGACCGCGTTCCGCCAGGCCGACTCGCGGTTCCATCTCGCCCTCGCCCGGGCGGCGCGCAGCGAGCGACTCGCTGACGCCATCCAGACCTCGCGCGGCGAGCTGTTCAGTCCGCACGACCTGCTGCCCTTCGACGAACCGGTCCAGGAGACCCTGCAGGACCACGAACGGATCTACGACGCGGTCCGGGTGCACGCCGCCGACCGGGCGGCCGAGGCCATGCGCGAGCACCTCGAGCACACCCGTGAGCAGCTGCGATTCATCGTGTTCGGCGGCGAGGACGAGCCGGAGCAGGCCCGGACCGCGACCTGATCGAATCCTGGCGTGACGGTTGACACACCGTCCCCGGTGCCGCATATGCTTCCGAAGGTTCTTGGTCTGGACCGAGAACCAAAGCGCGATCGCCCGTGATCGACCCGCCCTGTGCCCGTCCGGCACCGGTGCGATCTCGCGGCGTCCGACGCCCGTGCCGACGAGCGCAGGTGCTCCGTCATGGCTCGGTCAGCCGGTCGCCGGCGACGAGCGAAACGGAGGCATCGGTGAAGAATCTCGAATCACGTATCGACACCCTGGTGCGGCGGGACCGCCTGTTGGCCGTGGCGTTCGCCGTGGTCATGTGGGCGGTCCTCGTGTTCGTCTGCGTCACCGCGGTGGCTGCGGCACCCAGTGCCGGGATCGCGGTGGCCCTGGTCCTCGCCATGGCCGCCCTCGGCGGACTCAACACGGCGTCGATGTTCGCGTTGATCCGCCGCTACCGGCTGGCCAAGTACCAGGTGTACCAGCCGGACATCGAGAACCTCGCCCTGCAGCGGGCCGAGGCAGCCCGGCGTCGGAGCGCCGCGTGACCGGCCGGCCGGTCCGGCCGGCGCCGTACGAGCCGCCCCAGCAGTCGGTGCGCGGCCAGCTCCTCGACGCCGCCGTCGTCCTCGTCCTGATCTTCGCGACGTTGTTCGCGACCACCTATCTGAGCACCGAGGAACCGGATTCCGGCGCCGCCACCGGATCCGCGCAGCAGCTCGCCGAGCTGGCGCTGACGCCGGGGGAGCGGGAGCAGTACCAGAAGATGATCGATGCGGGCGTCGCGGACCGGGAGACGATCGCGGCGGGTGTGGCGGCGAACCAGCCCGCCGCCGACAAGTACGAGATCGATGTCCTGGCGCTGATCGGAACCGCGGTGTTGCTGGCCGTGTACCTGGGTTTCGTCTACCGGGTCTCGTTCCGGGAGTACCGCGAGGTGATCGAGGAGAAGTTCGGACCCGGGGAGGGGACGTCATGAGTGTGGTCGCGATCATCGAGACCATTGCGTGGCTGCTCAGCGCGGTCATCGCCGCATGGATCGTGCTGGACGTCGTCCGGGTGGGCCGCCGGTACGACGAGGCGACACTGGTCAACGCACCGGACCCGCTCGAGGGCGGGCCGGCCGACACCGGGGCGGTGGCCGCGGCGACGCCGCCCGGCGGCGACGGGACCGGCCGATGAGCAGCGCGGAAGGAACCGCCGCCCCGCCGGAGCACCGTCCGGCACTGAGCAAGGTGCTCTCCCCACTGCACATCTGGGCGCTCGGCGTGGGGATCGTCCTGGTCGGGGAGTTCATGGGCTGGAACTTCGCGGTCGAGAAGGGCGGGATGTACGGCGCGCTCATCGCCGGGTGGGTGGTCGGCCTGCTCTACACCTGCATCGTCATGATCAACTCGGAGATCACGTCGGCGATCCCGGCCGCGGGCGGCCAGTACGCCCAGGCGAAGCACACGGTGGGCCCGCTCATGGCGTTCAACGTGGGCCTCTACCTCACCCTGTGCTACACCATGCTCGAGGCGGCGAACGCCAACGTCCTGAGCTACCTGCTCACCACCCTGTCCGGCCTGATGGGCAGCACCGAGGAGCTGTCGCCCTATCCGTTCGCGGTGCTCGCGATCCTCGCACTGGCGTTCCTGAACTACCGGGGCGTGTTCGGCACGCTCACCCTCAACTTCGTGATCACCGGGTTCGCGTTCCTCACCCTGGTGCTGCTGTTCCTCGGGGTGCGCGGGTGGGACCCGTCGGGGGAGCTGAACCTGTCCGGTCTCACCGGCGAGATCAGCAACGGCCTGCCGTACGGCTGGCTCGGCGTGATCGCCGCCTTCCAGTTCGGGATGTGGTTCTACCTCGGGATCGAGGGCACCGCGCAGGCCGCCGAGGAGTGCAGGTCCGCGCCGCGGTCGGTGCCGCTGGGGAGCATGGCCGGGATCATGACCCTGATCATCGCGGCGTCCCTGACCTGGTACGTCTGCGCCGGGACGCTCCCGTGGCACTACCTCGGGACGGCGATCACCCCGCTGTTCGACGCCGCCCGGCTCAGCGGCAGTGACGTGCTGGTCGTGCTGCTGCTCCTCGGGACGCTGTGCGCGACGCTGGCGTCGGCGAACGGATGCATCAACGACGCCTCCCGGGCCTGGTTCTCGATGGGCCGCGACCGCTACCTGCCGGAGTGGTTCGGGGCGATCCATCCCCGCTACCACACGCCGTTCCGGGCGATCGTGTTCCTGGTGCCGGTCGCGATCGCGTTCGCGGTCCTGCCGGTCCTGCTGGACCAGCCGACGCTGCTCTCGACCGTGATCACGTTCTCGATCCTGTCCGGGCTGTTGATGTACAGCTTCATGGGCCCGAACTTCATCCGGTTCCGGCGGCTGTGGCCGATCGGGTCGATCAAGCGGGCCTACACGCTGCCGCTGCACCCGGTCCCGGCGATCGCGCTGCTCTGCCTGTCCGGCATCGTGTTCTTCGCGACCTTCCTCGGCTACGGCGTCGCCCTGCTGTCGATGCTGGCGTTCTACCTGTTCGCCTCGATCTGGTTCGTCGCCCGCCGGTACAAGTTCGTCCGGCGCGGTGCCCAGTTCACCGCCGACCTCCCCCGGCCGCAGGGGTACTGAGATGACCGGGACCCTCATCCTCGTGGCCACCGCGGCGCTGGCCGCGGTGGCCGTCCACCTGCACCTGGTCGCCCGGCGGTCGGCGGCGCGCGACCGGTCCGGGCTGTTCGACGACGTCCGGGACCTGCTGGAGGCGCCGCGCCTGCACCGGGACGGCGTCGGCTACCCCACGCTCACCGGTCTGGCGGGCGGGTACCCGGTCACGATCCGCGCGGTGGTCGACTCGCTGGCCGTCCGCAAGCTGCCGGCGTTGTGGTTGGAGGTCACGTTGCATCGCCCGCTGCCGGTCGGCGCGTCGCTGAGCGTGCTGCTCCGCCCGTCCGGCTCGGAGTTCTTCTCGCCGAACGGCCGGTTCGCGCACGAGCTCGACACCCCGGAGGGGTTCCCGCGGCCGGCGCGCGTCGCGACCCCGGACCCGGACCGCGCACCGCCGCTGTCCGTGCTCGACCCCGGGCTGGGATTCCTGCGGGAGGCGCCGACCAAGGAGGTCGCGCTGGGTACGGCGGGGGTGCGGGCGGTCCGGCTGCTCGCCGAGTGCGACCAGAACGCGTACCGGGTCGGGCGGCGGGCCGTCTTCCACCGGGTCCGGGTCGCCCGCTCCGAGCTCGCCGGCACGCTGGCGGCCCTGTCCGGAGTGGGCGACCACGCGGCGTCCACGGTGGAGCGTTGCTGATGCTCCGCCATCCGTTCGTCGTGCTGGTGGCCGCGATCGTCCTGCCGGGGGTCGGGCACGTCCTGACCCGGCTCCCGGTACGCGGCCTGGTGTTCGTGTTCTACATGGTGTTGCTGGGCACCATCACCTACCAGCTGACCACCCCGGACCACTCGCTGGTCGGCCGGTACGCCGGCGGGTTGTTCATCTACGCGATCAGCGTGCTCGACGCGTACACCTGGGCCGCCCGCCGCGCCCGGACGGCGGTCCCGGCCGGTGAGGCGTCCCGAGAGGTGACGTGACCCCGGTCAGGCGTGCCCGTTGTCGTGGCCGCTGTCCCGCGCGTTCTCGTGGGCGACCACCGACAGGAACCGGATCGGCAGCGACAGCAGCTCCTGCGGGCCGTGCACGCCCTCCCCGTCGAGCTGGAGGGCGTCGCCGGGGTGCAGCGTGTAGCTGGCGTCCCCGTGGCCGTACACCATCGACCCCTCGAGCATGTAGATGAGCTCGGTGCCGGGGTGCTGGAACAGCGGGAACACCTCGCTGCGCTCGGAGAGCGTGACGAGGTGCGCCTCCATCCGCTGGTGCGGGCCGCGCAGCCCGCCGAGGATGTTGTAGTCGTGCCCGACGCGCGTCCCGCGCGCCACGATGCGCGCACCCGCCCCGGCCGGGGTGTGGACGGCCTCGCGCGGGGTGTCCGCGCCCCGGAAGAACGAGGTGACCGGGACGTCGAGCGCGGCGGCCAGCCGCGCCAGCACGGTCAGGCTGCACGAGATGTGCGCATTCTCGATCTTGGACAGCGTCGCCTTCGAGACGCCGACCCGGGCGGCCATCTCGGCGACCGTCAGGCCCTCGCGGCGGCGGAGCTCCCGCACCCGGGTGGCGATCGCACGTTCCAGCCAGCCCTCGCGCGGCGCCGGTACGGCCACCTCGCGCGCGGCCGGCCCCTCCCTGGGGGCGTCCTCGCCGCGCTCGGGCTGATCACGAGTCATGTCTGGCCCCACATGAGCAGCCTAGTCCCGCCCGGATCGGGCGCGCCGGTGTGCGGCCGTGGCCGGGGCCACGGCCGCACTCGGGTGTGCCGGTCAGCCGGAACCGGGAACCCAGGTCGTCCCGGCCAGCGGAACCCGCGCCATCGCCGCGGACTCCAGCGTGAGCGCCACGAGATCCTCCGGCTCGAGGTGCTGGAGGTGGGCCTTGCCGCAGGCCCGGGCCAGCGTCTGCGCCTCGAGGGTCAGCACGCGCAGGTAGTTCGCGATCCGCCGGCCGCCCTCGACCGGGTCGAGCCGGGCCGCGAGCTCCGGATCCTGGGTGGAGATGCCGGCCGGGTCGCGACCGTCCTGGAAGTCGTCGTAGTAGCCCGCGGCCGACCCGATCGCCTCGTACTCGGCGGCCAGCCGCGGGTCGTTGTCCCCGAGCGCGATCAGGGCGCCGGTCCCGATCGCGACCGCGTCCGCGCCCAGCGCCATCGCCTTGGCCACGTCGGCACCCGTACGGATCCCACCGGACACGATGAGCTGCACCTTGCGATGCAGCCCCAGCTCCTGCAGCGCCTGCACGGCCTGCGGGAGCGCGGCCAGGATCGGGATGCCCACGTGCTCGATGAACACCTCCTGGGTGGCGGCCGTCCCGCCCTGCATCCCGTCGACGACGACGACGTCGGCCCCGGCCGCGACCGCGAGCTTGACGTCGTAGTAGGTCCGCGTGGCGCCGACCTTGACGTAGACCGGCTTCTCCCAGTCGGTGATCTCCCGCAGTTCGTGGATCTTGATGGCCAGGTCGTCCGGACCGGTCCAGTCCGGGTGCCGGCACGCGCTGCGCTGGTCGATCCCGGCCGGGAGGGTCCGCATCTCCGCGACCCGCTCGGAGATCTTCTGCCCGAGCAGCATCCCGCCGCCGCCGGGCTTGGCGCCCTGACCGAGCACGACCTCGATCGCGTCGGCGGCCCGCAGGTGGTCCGGGTTCATCCCGTACCGGCTGGGCAGCAGCTGGTAGACCAGCGTCTTGGAGTGGCCGCGCTCCTCGTCGGTCATCCCGCCGTCACCGGTCGTGGTCGACGTGCCGACCTCGCTCGCCCCGCGTCCCAGCGCCTCCTTGGCCTGCGCGGAGAGCGCCCCGAAGCTCATCCCGGCGATGGTCACGGGCGTGTCCAGGTGCAGCGGGGTGCGCGCGTGCCGGTCACCGAGCACGACGTCGGTGTCGCAGCGCTCCCGGTAGCCCTCGAGCGGGTACCGGGACATCGACGCCCCCAGGAACAGCAGGTCGTCGAAGTGCGGCACGGCGCGCTTGGCGCCCCAGCCGCGGATGTCGTACACGCCGGTCTGCGCGGCGTGCTGGATCGCGGCGATCGTGGCGCGGTCGAACGTCGCCGACTCGCGCAGTCCTCGCTGTGCGGGATCGGTCATCAGTAGCTCCCCGACTGCTCGCTGGTGAAGTGGTACAGGGACCGGGCCGAACCGAAGCGCCGGAACCCGTCCAGCACCACCGGGTCCGAGGCCTTCTCGCCCATCCCGGCCGCGGTGAGGAGATCGATGAGCTCGGCCCGGTGCTCGGAGCGCATCGGTTTCTCCACGCAGTCCGCACCGAGGGTGCCGACCTTCCCTGCGACGTAGATGCGGGCTTCGTAGATCGAGTCGCCCAACCCGTCCCCGGCGTCACCGCAGACCACGAGCCGGCCGGCCTGCGCCATGAACGCGCTCATCGGACCGATGCTGCCGCCGACGACGATGTCCACGCCCTTCATCGAGATCCCGCACCGCATCGACGCGTTGCCCTCGATGGTCAGCAGTCCGCCGTGCGCGGTCGCGCCGGCCGACTGGGAGGCGTCGCCGCACACCCGGACGGTCCCGGACATCATGTTCTCGGCGACGCCGGGACCGACCGAACCGTCGACCAGGACCGTGCCGCCCTGGTTCATCCCGGCGCAGAAGTAACCGGCGTCGCCCCGGACGTGCACCTCGATCTCGTCGTTCACGCCCACCGCGATGGAGTGCGCGCCCCGCGGGTTGTCCACCACGTAGCGGGTGGCACCGGGCTCGTGCAGCTCGGAGTTGAGTTCCCGGACGCCGACCCCGGCCAGGTCGATCGTCCTGGTGCTGCCGTCGTTCGGCGTGCTCAGCGCTGCCATGCGTACACCTTCCCGGGCTCGGGTTCGAAGATGCGGGCCTCGTCGATGCCCGGCAGTCCGGTGAGGGCCCGGAACTCCGACGCCATCGCGACCCAGCGAGGGTGCTCGGCGATCACCGCGGGCTTGCACGCGATCTCGTCGCGGACCACGGCGAACCCGTCGGCGGTGGTCACCAGCAGCGTGTAGAAGCCGTCGAAGGTCTCGCCGAGGCGCCGGAGGGCCTTCTCCAGGTCGTCGCCGGCGGCGAGGGACGAGGCGACGTAGCGGGCGGCGACCTCGGTGTCGTTCTCCGAGTCGAACACGACACCCTGCCGGCGCAGCTCCCGCCGGATCGACGCGTGGTTGGAGAACGAGCCGTTGTGGACCAGGCACTGGTCACGGCCGACCGAGAACGGGTGGCACCCTTCCGGGGTGATCGCCGACTCGGTGGCCATGCGGGTGTGCGCCAGGCCCTGCCAGCCGTGGGTGTCACGGAGGTGGTAGGTCTCGGCGAGATCGTTCGGGTTCCCGACGCCCTTGTAGACGACCAGGTCGGTCCCGGAGCCGACCACCAGCGCCTCGGGTGCGGCGGCGGCGACCGCGGTGGCGAGCTCCTCGGGGGCGACCTGCGCCGTCAGCACGGTCGTCTCCCCGGCGACCTCGGAGGCGACTGCCGGACGTCGAGCCAGCTGGTCACGCACGGCGTCGGCGAGTCCCGCCGGCGCGCCCAGCACCGACACGGCCGCATGCCCCTCCGGGCACCGCCGTCGGTCGCCGTAGACCGCGATCCCGGCGGAGTCCGGGCCGCGCTCGGTGACCCCCGCCAGCATCTCCTCCAGCAGGCGCCCGAGCTGCGGATGCAGGTCGGGGTCCCGGAGGTGGAGTCCGATGATCCCGCACATGTGGATCCTCCTTCCTCGACGATCGGCGAGCCTGGACGAGAGGCTCTGCTGGAGAAACTACGTTGCTTCTCACGAAACGTCGAGGGTGTGCGCAGATTTCGGCCGGAGAATCCGTAGTGGTCGTGGGGACGGACCGCGCAGAGCGGTGGTCTCGCGGTGCAGTGCGCTGCTGGAGGCGATGGGGCTTGCCGGAGCCGTCCTGCTGCCGGGCGTTCAGGACGCCGTTGCGAGTTCCGCGGCGTGCAGGGTGTTCTGCAGCAGCATCGCGATGGTCATCGGTCCGACGCCTCCGGGTACGGGGGTGATCATGCCGGCGATGTCGATGACGGCGTCGGTGTCGACGTCGCCGCACAGGCCTGTCTCGAGGCGGTGCATGCCGACGTCGATGACGATGGCGCCGGGTTTGACCGCGTCCGGTCCGATCATGCGGGGGATCCCGGCGGCGGCGACGAGGATGTCGGCCCGGCGGGTGATTTCGGTGAGGTCGCGGGTGCGTGAGTGGCAGGTGGTCACGGTCGCGTTTTCGGCCAGCAGTAGCTGGGCCTGGGGTTTGCCGACGAGCGCCGAGCGTCCGACGACGACGGCGTTGGCGCCCTCGAGCTTGACTCCGGCGCGGGCGAGCAGGTGCATGACTCCTGCGGGGGTGCAGGGTCGCAGGCCGGGGCGGCCGAGGGTGAGTCGGCCGGCGCTGAGTTCGGTGAGTCCGTCGACGTCCTTGGTCGGGGGGATGCGGGCGATCAGTGGGGCGGGGTCGAGGTGGCGGGGTAGGGGTAGTTGGAGCAGGATGCCGGTGACGGTGGGGTCGGTGGCCAGGTCGTCGATCACGGTGGTCAGCTCGTCCTGGCCGATGTCGGCGGGTAGGTGTTGGTGCAGGTCGCGCATGCCCAGGCGGGTGCATTGCTTGCGCTTGCTGGCCACGTAGATGGCGGATGCGGGGTCGTCGCCGACGAGTAGCGTGGCCAGGCCGGGTGGGGTGTCGAGTGCGGCGACGCCGCGTTCGACCTCGGCGCGGACCTCGGCGGCGGCCGCCTTGCCGTCGATGATGTCAGCGGTCATCGGGAACTCCTCCCTGCAACGTCGCGTCGACGGGGTCGTCGATGGGCAGCAGAGTCAGGCGGCGCGCTCGGCCGGGCGCGTGCCGGACTCCCGGTACCAGGACTGGGCCGCGGCGACCCCGGCACCGAACTCGACCTTCGCACCGGCGTCGGCCAGCACCATCTCCGCCGCGGCCAGTGCGGCCAGGCAGGTCACCTCGTTGAGGTCACCGAGGTGACCGATCCGGAACACCTTGCCGGCGACCTGGCCGAGGCCGCCACCGAAGGAGGTCCGGTAGGTCTCGTAGCCGATCCGGCAGACGTCGACGCCGTTGACGCCGTCCGGGACCTGGATCGCGGTGACGGTGTCGGAGTACCACTGCGGGCCGACCGCGCACAGCGACAGGCCGAGCGCGTGCACGCCGCGCCGCACGCCCTCGGCGAGCCGGTGGTGCCGGTCGAACACCGCGTCCAGGCCCTCGGCGAACAGCAGGTCCAGCGCGGCCCGGAGCCCGTGCAGCAGCGGCACCGGTGGGGTGTACGGGAAGTAGCCGAGGTCGTTGGTGCGGATCTGGTCGGCGAAGTCGAAGTAGCAGCGGGCACTGCCGCGCCGCTCCGCGGCCGCGTCGAGGGCCTTGTCGCTGACCCCCAGCATCGCCAGGCCGGCGGGGAGCATGAAGCCCTTCTGCGAGCCGGTGACCGCCAGGTCCACCCCCCAGCGCTGCTGCTCGAACGGCAGCGAGGCGATCGAGGAGACACCGTCGACGTACAGCAGCGCGTCCGAGCCGGCGGAGTCCATGACGGCGCGCAGGCCGGCGATGTCGGAGGCGACCCCGGTGGCGGTCTCGTTGTGCGTGGCGAACACGCCCTTGATCGACGGATCGTCGGCGAGCACGGCGGCGAAGCGGTCCAGCGGGACACCGGCGCCCCACTCGACGTCGCAGCACACCACGTCCAGGCCGAGCCGCTCGGCCATGTCGACCCACAGGTGCGAGAACTGGCCGAACCGGGCCATCAGCACCCGGTCGCCGGGGGCGAGGGTGTTCTGGATCGCCGCCTCCCAGGCCCCGGTGCCCGAGCCCGGGAAGAGGAAGACCCGGCCGTCGTCGAGGCGGAAGACCTTCTTGAGGTCCTCGAACAGCGGCAGGGTCAGTGCCGGGAAGTCCGGGGCGCGGTGGTCCTCCATCGGCACGTTCATGGCACGACGCACCGCGTCGGGGACGTTCGTCGGTCCCGGCACGAACAGGTGGGTGTGGCCGCCTGGCATGGTCGCTTCCTTTCGGTCCGGACGACCGGGTCGTCGCGTGCTGCGGTGTCCGACGGCGCCGGTCGTCACGACAGGTTGACGATGTTGCCGTCGGCGTCGATGTCGATGTCGTGGGCTGCGGGATTCGCCCCGAGGCCCGGCATCGTGCGCATCTCCCCGGTCAGCGGGTAGATGAACCCGGCGCCGACCGAGGCCCGCACCTCGCGCACCGGCAACCGCCACCCGGTGGGGGCGCCCGTGCGGGTGGGGTCGGAGGACAGGGACATGTGGGTCTTGGCGATGCAGACCGGCAGGTTGCCGAACCCGTTGCGCTCGTAGCGGTCCAGCTGCGCCTCGGCGGCCGGTGCGATGTCGACCCCGTCGGCGCCGTACACCCGGGTGGCCACGGTGCTGATCTTCTCCCGGAGCGGGGCGGCGTCGGGGTACAGGAACCGGAACCCCTGCGGCTCCTCGGCCGCCTCGGCCACGGCCTCGGCCAGTTCGGTCGCGCCCTTGCCGCCCTCGGTGAAGTGGTTGCAGACGGCCGACCGCACGCCCTCCGAGGCGGCGATCTCGGCGATGGCGGCGTGCTCGGCGTGGGTGTCGCCGGGGAACGCGTTGATCGCCACCACCGGGGTGACCCCGTGCAGCCGGATGTTCTCGATCTGCTTGCGCAGGTTCTCGCCGCCGTGCACCTCGAGCGCGCGGACGGTCGTGACGATCACGGCGGCGTCGGGGACCAGGCCGGACGCCCGGCACTTGATGTTGAAGAAGCGCTCGGCGCCCATGTCCGCGGCGAAGCCGGCCTCGGTGACCAGGTAGTCGCCGGTCCGGATGCCGATCAGGTCCGCGACCACCGAGGAGTTGCCGTGGGCGATGTTCCCGAACGGCCCGGCGTGCACCAGGACGGGCGTGTTCTCCAGGGTCTGCATGAGGTTCGGCTTGAGCGCGTGGACGAGGATCGCGGCCATGGCGCCCGCGCCCCGGATCTCCTCGGCGGTGACCGCCGTGCCGTCCGGCCGGTAGCCGACCACGATCCGGCCGAGGCGCTCGCGCATGTCGGGCAGCGAGCGGGCCAGCGCCAGGATCGCCATCACCTCGGAGGCGGCGGTGATGTCGAACCCGGTCTGCCGGGTGACGCCGTCGACGCGTCCGCCCAGCCCGACGACGATGTGGCGCAGCGCCCGGTCGTTGACGTCCATCACCCGG
Source organism: Pseudonocardia sp. C8 (assembly GCF_014267175.1). Lineage (NCBI taxonomy): Bacteria > Bacillati > Actinomycetota > Actinomycetes > Pseudonocardiales > Pseudonocardiaceae > Pseudonocardia > Pseudonocardia sp. C8. The sequence continues at coordinate 4,230,659 of NZ_JACMTR010000002.1, read as the reverse complement.
CGCCAGCTGATGTCGTGCGGCCCGAGCCCGGACGCGTTCCCCTGGTACAGGTGGTTGTCCAGCACGGCGGCGAGCATGTTGTGGGCGGCCGTCACCGCGTGGAAGTCACCGGTGAGGTGCATGTTGAGCACGTCCATGGGCACGACCTGCGCGTAGCCCCCGCCCGCGGCCCCGCCCTTGATGCCGAACGTGGGCCCCATGGACGGCTGGCGGAGCGCGACCGTGGCCTTCTTGCCGAGGTGCGAGAACGCCTGCCCGAGGCCGACCGTCGTGGTGGTCTTGCCCTCACCGAGCGACGTGGGAGTGACCGCGGAGACGACGACGTACTTCGCCCTGGGCCGGTCGGCGAGCTCCTCGATCGCGCCGAGCTTGACCTTCGCGACGTCGTCGCCGTGCGGCTCGAGCAGGTGCGGCGGGATGCCCACGGAGCCGGCGATCGTGCGGAGGGGCTTGAGCGAGGCCGAGCGGGCGATCTCGAGATCCGATGGGAAGGTCATGGGTTCCTCTCCTCGGGGAAACCGGACCTCGGACGCTACGGGGGCAGGCGGGGCCGGTCCTCCCTCACAGGGTGGAGGGGTCGGGGGAGACCGGCTCCGGTCACCGAGGGGCCCGCGGCTATGCCCGGGTCCGGGCGTTCCGTGGATCTCCGTCGAGCTGCGGGGACCGCAGACGGCCCTCGGCGAGCAGGTGGGCCACGTCGACGAGCCGCACGTTGGTGTCCTGGGACGCCCGGACGAGCATCCGGAACGCGCCGTCGGCGTCGATCGCGAAGCGCTCCATCAGGATCCCCTTCGCCTGCCCGATCAGGTCACGGCTGTCGACCGCACGGCGGAGGTGCGCGGCCCGGTCGGCGCCGTTCATGACGAGGGCGGCCTGCACCGCCGACAGCCCGGCAAGGGTGCGCGCGGTGTCGTCGAACACCCCGGGACGCCGGGCGTAGAGCGTCATCCCGACCCGCCGGGCTCCCTGCAACGACAGCTCGGTGGACAGGAGGGACCGGTAGCCGTACTCGACGGCCTGGGCGGCGAAGCGCGGCCAGCGGGCCGCGTCCGGGGCACGGGTCAGGTCCTGGGCGTCCACGACCCCGTCGGGCGGCGGGTCCTCCACGGCGGTGAAGCACGGGCCCTCGTGGAGGCGGGTCTGCAGCTCGTTGAGGAGCCGGACGTCGTCGCTGGTGGTGGCCGGTGAGTCGACGACCCCGTGCTCGGTGATGGAGATTCCGCCGACCGCTGCTCCCGGGACGGTGGCGACCGCGGCCTCCAGGATCTGGCTCATCCCCCCGTCCGGGTGGTCCTCCACGGCGCGGTGCGCGATCAGGTCCTGGGCGGCGGTCCGGAGCGCGGCGACCAGGCTGTCGTAGGGGGCGGACGACATCGGGCGGACTCCCGTCGGACCGGTGGGCCGTCCCGGGCCGAGACGCCCTCGAGAGCGATTCTGGGGGACGCACCCGAACGTAGCGAGGTCACCGGCCCGCCGCCACTCACCGGACGGCCGGTGCCGACCGCGCCACCCAGGCCGACCGCGCGACCACGACCGGGTTGAGCAGCCCGGTCACCGGGGCGGCGCGCATCGCGAACCGGTAGACCCGCCGGGCCACCCACGGGTCGTGGACGGCGGCGGTGCGGATGGCCCGCTGGACCGCGTTGGGCGGCAGCGCGCGGGCGTCGTCGCGGTCGAGCCGGTCGTGGCGCTCGGCGAAGCGGTGCGCGCGACGGTAGCGGCGCAGCGCCCGCGCCAGGCCCCGCTCGCCCCCGGTCCCGGCACGCAGGTCGGCCAGGGGACCCGTGGTGGCGTCGGCCAGCCATTCCGCGCTCCGGAACGCCCAGCCGCAGCCGACCGCGGGAACCGGGTCGCCGACCATCGCCGCGTCCCCGACCAGCGCCAGGCCCGGGCGGGGCACCGGGTCCCGCCTGATGATCGGGTAGTCGGCGGTGCCGATCACCGGGGAGACACGTTCGGCACCGGACAGGTCCGGCCCGTCCGGCACGCGCGCCAGGAACGACTCCAGCGCCGCCACCCGGTCGGCCCGGAACGCCGCGAGGTGCTCCTTGGTCGGGAACGCCCCGAGCAGGGTGAGGCCGTCGTCGGTGGGGGTCGCGACCACGACGTGGTCGTCCAGCCGCCAGATCTGCGCGCTCCCGGGGCCGCGCGGCACGACCCCGCGGTAGTAGGCCCAGTAGAGGAAGCGCTGGTTGTCGGCGACGTCCTCGCGGGCGCCGGCGAGCCGCGCGACGGCCGAGCGGTGCCCGTCCGCGCCCACGACCAGGCGCGCGCCCACCCGGTGCCGGGCGCCGTCGTGCTCCCGGACCTCCAGCCCGTGGACGTGCCCGCCGTCGTCGAGCAGCCCGGTCACGGTCGTCCCGAGCATGACGCGGACGCCTGGGGTGGTCGCCGCGGCGGCGCGGAGCATCGGATCGAGCCGGCTGCGCCGCAGGCTGATCGCGGCGGGCAGGTCCGCACCCGTGGGGACCATCCAGCCGGCCGCCCCGTGGACCGCGGGCACCCCGGCCCGCGCGCCCTCGGCGAGCATCCGGTCCCACAGCCCCAGCCGGCGCAGCGTCGGCTCGGTGCCGGCCAGGATGTAGTGCCCGCAGAGCGTCTTCGCGGTCGTCGCGCTGCGGTGCTTCTCGACGAGCACGACCCGCAGGCCGGCCCGTCCGTAGAGGATGGCCGCGGTGCATCCGGCGATGCCGGCACCCGCGATCACGACGTCGGTGTCCATGGGTGCACGATCCGGCCCGCGGCCGGCCCCGCCCTCCGTACGGGATTGCGTGGTTCCGGTGCCGGTCGTTGCCGAGTACCGTGCTCACGGCATGGAAGGCCCGATGGTCGGGCGGCGGAACGCCCTCGACCGGCTCGTGCGCGCGATGGTGTCGCGAACCCGGCGCCCGAGCATCGTCGTCACCGGTGCGGCCGGGGTGGGCAAGACCCGGCTGCTGGTCGAGGCCCGCACGCGGGCGGTCGCGGCCGGTGCCGAGGTGCATCTCGCGGTCGCCACCCCGGCGACGGCGTCGATCCCGTTCGGCCCGCTCGCCCCCTTCCTCCCGTCCGGCAGCGCGGGCGGTGACCTCGCGGCCGTGCTGGCGGCGGCCCGGGCCCACCTGCAGGGGGACGGCCGCCGGCCGGTCGTGCTCGCCGTCGACGACGCGCACCTGCTGGACGCCGGTTCGGCCGCGCTGGTGCAGCACCTCGCCACCGCCGGCACGGTCGCGGTGGTGGCCACCGTGCGGTCCGGCGACCCGGCGGCGGACGCGCTGGCCCCGCTGTGGCGCTGCGGTCTCGTCGACCGGCTCGAGCTGTCCGAGCTGGACGACGACGATGCGGCGCAGGTGATCACCCAGGCAGTGGGCGGACCGGTCGATCCGGGGCTGCTGGCCGTGCTGACGACCCTGAGCGGGGGCAACCCGCTCCTGCTGCACGAGCTGGTCGGCGCCGGCGTCGCCGGTGGGGGGATCGGCAGGCGGCACGGGGTGTGGTGCACGACCGGCCCCCTGCTCGCCCCGGACTCGCTGCCCGCGATGATCACGCGCCGGCTGGACCGGCTCGACGCCGGGGTGCGGGCGGGCGCCGAGCTCGTCGCGCTGGGCGAGCCGGTCGGCGCCGCCGTCGTGGAGGCCCTGCTGCCGGCCGGCACGATCGCCGCGCTCGAGGACGAGCGCCTGATCGCCCCGGTGCCCGACCGGCGCCGCCAGCAGGTCCGGCTCGTCCACCCGCTGTACGCCGAGGCGCTCCGGGCGACCGTGCCACCGCTGCGGGCCCGCGAGCACCGGCGCAGGCTGGCCGACGCGGTGCGGGCGACCGGCATGCGACGGCGCGGCGACCGGATCCAGGTCGCCGTGTGGCGGCTGGACGCGGGCCGGCACGAGGACCCGGGCCTGTTCCTCGGCGCGGCCCGGGACGCGTCGGCGGCCCGGGACCACGCACTGGCGGCGCGGCTGGCCGCCGTCGCCGTCGCGGCCGGCGGCGGCGTCCCCGCCGAGCTCGTGCTGATCCGCCAGCTGCCCCTGCTGGGACGGGCCGAGGAGGCGGTGCGCCGGCTCGACGCGCTCGAGGCCGGTGCCTCCGCCACGGACCGGGTGCGGCTCGCGCAGCTACGTGCCGACCTGCACCTGGTCCGCGGTGAGGCGGCCATCGCCGACGACGTGCTGGCGGCCGCGGTCCGGCGGGCCACCGACCCGGAGGAGGTGGACTGGCTCCGGGTGTACCAGGCCAACCAGGCGTTCTCCCGCGGTGACGTGGACCGCTCACTGCGGCTCGGCGGGTCGGTGCTCGACCGGCCCGCCCCCGACCCGGTCGCCGTCACCCTGCTCGCGACCACCCGGGTCCGGGCCCTGTGCTGCGCGGGCCGGCCCCTCGACGGCCTCGACCTGGCCGACCGCGCGCTCGACCTGGTCGACCAGCCCGGTGCGCACGAGCCGCGGGCCGCCGCCCGGGCCGCCGACCTCACGATGACCCGGCTCCAGGCACTGCCCTACGCCGGCCGGCCGCTGGAGGCGCTCGCCCTCGGCGAGCGCCGGGCCGGCCGGTGCCGGGCCGGGGACGACCCGGCCCGCCTGCCGTACTGGTCGCTCGACATCGCCCACGTCCTGCGCATGGTCGGCCGGGTGGGCGAGGCCCGGCGTGCCTTCCGGGACATGCTCGGCACGACCTCGACCGGCGCGCTCCCCACCAGCCACCAGCTCTGGGGGCTGGACGGGCTCGCCGAGACGTGCGCCCTGCTCGGTGACGCCGACGGGGCCGCCGCCGCGGTCGCCCGCCTCGACGCGGTCCTCCCGGCCGGCTTCCGCGCGCTCGCCCGGACCGGCACGGTCTGGGCCGTCGCCGCCGGCGGCGAGCTGTCACGCGCGCAGGATCTCGCACGGGAGCACGCCGACCGGATGGACGAGGTGGGGGCGCTGATGCAGCGGGCCTGGCTGCTGCACGACGCCGCCCGCCTCGGCGCCACCGACGTCGCGGCCGACCTCGCCGACGCCACCGCGCGCTGCCAGGGCGAGCTGCCCGGGCTGTGGGCGCGCAACGCCGCCGCCCTCGCCGCGCACGACCCCGCCCTGCTCGGCGAGACCGGGGCCGCGTTCGCCGCGCGCGGGTTCGCGCTCTGGGCCGCCGAAGCCTTCGCCGCGGCCGCCGCGGCGCACCGGCAGGCGGGCCGGCCCGGTCCGGCGCTCGCGGCCCAGGCCCGCGCCCGGGAGCAGGCCACCCTGTGCCCGGGGGTCCGCACGCCGCTCCTCGCGTTGCTCGACCAGCCGCGGATCCTCACCCCGCGCGAGCACGAGATCGCGGGCCTCGCCGCCCGTGGCCTGTCCGACAAGGACATCGCCGACCGGCTGCACGTGTCCGTCCGGACCGTGCACACCCACCTCCACCAGGCCTACCGCAAGCTCGGGGTGGGCAGCCGCGTCGATCTCGCGGCGCTGCTCGGTCCGGAACCGACGGCGACCGCCCGGTGAGCGAGACCGGCACCGCAGGGGTCGCCGTCGACCGGGACCCCGCCGCCCGGCGGTCACCCGGCGAGGGCGCGGAGGCGGGGGAGGACGTCCTCGGCGAACTGGTCGAGGAACCGCACCTGGTCGTGGCCGGGCCCGTGGAACACGAGGTGGTTGAGGCCGGCGTCGACGTAGGGCTTGATCTGCGCGACGGCCTCGTCGGGGTCGGCGGCGACGATCCACCGCCGGGTCACCTGCTCGATCGGCAGCGCGTCGGCGAGCCGTTCCATCTCCCGTGAGCTGCTGACGCTGTGCTTCTGCTCCGCCGACAGCGACAGTGGCGCCCAGAACCGGCAGTTCTCCAGCGCCCGGTCCGGGTCGCGGTCGTAGGACAGCTTGATCTCGATCATTCGGTCGAGGTCGTCCGGGCTGCGGCCCGCGGCGGCGGCGCCCTCGGCGACGGCGGGCATCAGCGCGTCGGTGTACAGCTCCATGCCCTTGCCCGAGGTGCAGATGAACCCGTCACCGGCGCGGCCGGCGTACTTCGCGACCACCGGCCCCCCAGCGGCGATGTAGACCGGGACCGGGTGCCGGGGCCGGTCGTGGACGGTCGCGCCGACCGTGCGGTAGTACCGGCCGTCGAAGTCGACCTCGTCGCGGGTCCACAGCAGCCGCATGAGGTCGACGGCCTCGCGCAGCCGGGCGAAGCGCTCCCGGAACTCCGGCCATTCCCGCCCGGACACCGCGATCTCGTTGAGGGCCTCGCCGGTGCCGATCCCGAGCATCACCCGGTCGCCGTGCAGCACCGCCAGCGTGGCGAACGCCTGGGCGATCACCGCGGGGTTGTACCGGAACGTCGGCGTGAGCACGCTGGTGCCGATCCGGATCCGGGAGGTGCGCTCGCCGGCCGCCGCCATCCAGGCCAGCGAGAACGGAGCGTGCCCACCGGTGTTCCGCCAGGGCAGGAAGTGGTCGGAGATCACGGCGGAGTCGAGCCCGGCGTGCTCCGCCCGGACGGCGAACTCGACGAGGTCGCGCGGACCGAACTGCTCGGCCGAGGCCTTGTACCCGATCCGCAGCGGCGGGGAACCCGGTCCGGTCATGCGTTCGTCAGCCGCGGTACGGCGGTCGCGAGCAGCGTCAGCTCGTCCAGCGCGGTCGCCGCGTTGACCGGCGAGAGCACGACGCTCGTCGCGCCGGCTGCGCCGAGCGCGGAGATCCGGTCGGCGACCTCGCCGGGGTCCCCCGCCACCGCGAGCTCGTCCACCCACTCCTCGGGCATCTCCCGCGCGACGTGGTCCGCGCCGCGGCCCGCGCCGATCAGCTCGGCGAGCTGGTCGTTGTACCCGTACGGCGCCGTGAGCGCGTTGTGCGGCCCCACGGCCACCAGGTACGACGCCAGCGCGGGCCGGACGGCGGCCCTGGCCGCCTTCCCGTCCTCGGCGACGCTGAACAACGCGAACGTCGGGACCAGGTGCTCGGTGCGGCCGGATTCGGCCATGCCCTCCCGGATGTGGCCCCACGCGGACTCGAGGTACTTCGTGCCGGCCAGGACGCTCATCACGGTGCCGTCCGCGATCCGCCCCGAGAGCTTCAGCGACCTCGGCCCGAGCACGCCGGTGAGGAGGGGAACGTCCTCGTCCGGCCGGTGTGTCGCGGCGACGGAGCGGAAGGTGAACTGCTTCCCCTCGGCGTCCACCGTGTCGCCGGCGAGCAGCGTGCGGACGCCGTTCACGCACTCGGTGAGGGCGGCGAGCGGCGAGCGCGCCGTGAGCGCCATCTGGTCGGTCCAGACGGGGACGCCGTGCCCGATCCCGGGCAGGAACCGTCCGGGGTGGGCTCGGGCGAGGGTCGCGATCTCCATCGCGGTCACGGCGGGATGGCGGACGACCGAGGCGACGACGCCGAGGCCCACCGTGACGGTCCGTGTCGCCCCCAGGGCGAGGGCCGCCCCGGTGAACCCGCCGTAGCAGAAGTAGTCCTCGGCCACCCACACCTCGGAGTAACCGAGGTCTTCGGCGGCCGCGGCGAGCGGCGCGATCTGCTCCGGTGGGGTGGACGTCGCGATGAACACGCCGACCGGCACGGAATCGGACACGGACTCTCCCGGGGTCGCCCAACAGTTCTCGGCACGAGTCTTCGTCCGGGCGTCCGGACGGAGCAACTGCCGGAGGTGACGAAGTCACGCACCCGAGTTCTCCAGATCTGCCAATGGACGCCGGCGGGCCGGGCCCCGACGCTGGCGACGACCGATCTTGACGTCGCACGTCCCGGCCCCGCCGGGTGCCCCACCACCGGAGGGATGGTCGTGACCACCCAGCAACACGTACCACCGGGCCTGATCGGCGCACGGGTGCGCCGCAAGGAGGACCCCCGACTGCTGACCGGACGGTCGCAGTACGTCGACGACGTCGTGCTGCCCGGAATGGTGGAGGCCGCCGTCCTGCGCAGCCCGCACCCGCACGCCCGCATCCGCGGGATCGACGTGAGCGCGGCACTCGAGCATCCCGGCGTGCTCGCAGTGATCACGGGGGCCGAGGTCCACGAGGCCTGCGCCGCACCGCAACCCGTGGTCTGGCGGATGATCCCGGACCAGCGGATGACCGACCAGTACGCCCTCGCCGTCGACAAGGTCCGCTACGTCGGGCAGGGGGTGGCCGCGGTCGCGGCCGTGGACCGGTACGTCGCCGAGGACGCGCTCGGGCTCATCGAGGTCGACTACGAGGTGCTGCCCGCGGTGACCACCCTCGACGAGGCGATGGCCGACGGCGCGCCGCGGCTCTACGAGGACTGGCCGGACAACGTCAGCTGCCGGCAGACGATCCCGAAGGGCGACGTGGCCGCCGCGTTCGCCGAGGCCGACGTGGTCGTCTCGGACACGTTCGACTACGGACGCCAGATGGGCACACCGCTGGAGACCCGCGGCGTGGTCGCCACCTGGGATCCGTTCACCGACAAGCTCGAGGTATGGCTGTCCACGCAGTCGCCGAACCTGGCACGCGACCTGCTCGGCGACGTGCTCGGGCTGCCCGTCGACCACATCCGGGTGCGGACGCCCGACGTGGGCGGCGGGTTCGGCAACAAGTTCGACTTCTACGGCGAGGAGGTCGTCGCCGCGCTGCTGTCGAAGCGCACCGGACGCCCGGTGAAGATCATCGAGGACCGCCTGGAGAGCTTCGTCGCGAACGCCCACTCGCGTGAGCAGCGCATCGAGGTCGAGCTGGCCGCATCGGCCGACGGCACCATCACCGGCCTGCGCGGCACCGTGTACGCCGTCCTCGGCGGGCAGCTCGCCACCGTCGGCATCGGCCCGTGCTGGCTGACCATGGCACTGCTGGCCGGCCCCTACGACATCGCGAACGTCGAGGGCACGGTGGTGGGGGTCGTCACCAACCGGTCGCCGTACGGCTCCTACCGGGGATGGGGCCAGCCCAAGGCGAACTTCGTCCACGAGCGGATGGTGGAGAAGCTCGCCCGCCGCCTCGGTCTGCCGCCCAACGAGGTACGCCGGCGCAACCTCATCGCGCCGGACGCCTTCCCGTACGTCAGCCCGGTGTTCTTCTACGACAACGGCAACTACGAGGCGTGCCTCGCGGCGGCCGAACGGGCCGTCGCCGACCGGGACTGGGCGAAGCGTCGCACCTCCGCGGCCGAGCAGGGGCGCTCGCTCGGCGTCGGCTACTCGTTCCACATCGAGATCACCGCGCTCGGTCCGACCCGCATCATGAACCAGGCGGGCCTGCAGCACGGCTCGTTCGACGAGGAGGTCGTGCGGATCGACTCCACCGGCGGGGTCACGGTCCGCTCCGGGATCTCCGCGATGGGCCAGGGGGTGCAGACCGCGCTGGCCCAGGTCGCCGCCCAGACCCTCGGCGTGCCGCTCGACACCGTCACCGTGCTCACCGGCGACACCGAGAACTGCCCGTTCACCGGGTACGGGACCGGCGCCAGCCGCGGGGCGGCACTGGGCGGTGGCGCCCTGCTGCGGGCCAGCACCCGGCTGCGGGAGAAGGTGCTGCGCATCGCGGCGGAGCTCCTCGAGGCCTCCCCCGACGACCTGGTCGTCTCCGACGGGCGGATCTCGGTGGCCGGCGCGGCGAGCGGGCCGTCGGTGACCATGCGCGACGTCGGTGACGCGACGTACCGCCGGCTCGCCGGTCGGCTGCCAGAGGGCGAGACGCCCACGCTGGAGGAACGCGACGTCCTCGATCCGGACAACGTGGCGTTCTCCTACGGGACGACGGCCGTGCTCGCCGAGGTCGACCGGGAGACCGGCGGCGTGCGGCTGCTCGACTACCTCATCGCCCACGACTGCGGGACGGTCATCAACCCCACGATCGTCGACGGGCAGCTGCACGGGGGTGCCGCGCAGGCCATCGGCGGCGCGCTCTACGAGGAGATCGTCTACGGCCCCGACGGGCAGCCGCTCACCACGACGTTCATGGACTACCTGCTCCCGACGGCGACGGAGATCCCGCCGTTCGAGACCCTGCACCTCACCACGGCCGCCGACCACATCCCGGGCGGCTTCAAGGGCATGGGGGAGGGCGGCGCCATCGGCGGAGCCGCGGCGATCACCGCCGCGATCGAGCACGCCCTCGACGATCTCGATATCGACATCCGCCAGATCCCCGTGACGCCACCGCGGCTGCTGGCGCTGATCGACGCCGCGCCGGAACGTCACCGCACCGAGCCGGAGGAGCGGGCATGAAGCCGACCGCGTTCGACTACGTCCGTGCCACGAGCCTCGACCACGCCGTGGCGGTGCTCGCGGAGCACGACGGGGACGCCAAGGTCCTGGCGGGCGGTCAGAGCCTGGTGCCGCTGCTGGCGATGCGCCTCGCCCAGCCCACCGTGCTGGTCGACCTGGCCGGCCTGGACGAGCTGTCCTACCTGCGGGCCGACGGCGCCCACCTGGAGATCGGGGCGATGACCCGCGCGCGGACGGTGGAGACCGCGGACCTGGTGGCCGGGCGCGTGCCGCTGCTCCCGGCCGCGCTGCGCCACGTCGGGCACGTCACGATCCGCAACCGCGGCACGATCGGCGGCAGCGCGGCGCACGCCGACCCCGCCGCCGAGCTGCCCGCGGTCCTGCGGGCACTGGACGGCGAGCTCGTCGCCACCGGGCCGGGCGGGCGGCGCACGATCGCCGCGGCCGACTTCTTCCGTGGCTTCCTCGACACCGCGCTCGAACCGGGCGAGGTCCTCACCGCGGTCCGGCTCCCGGCCCAGCCGGCCGGGGTGCGGGTCGCGGTGCAGGAGTTCGCCCGCAGGCACGGCGACTTCGCGATCGTCGCCGTGTTCGCCGCGGTCGAGCTGGACGACTCGGCGCGGATCCGGTCCGCCCGCATCGCGGTCGCCGGGGCCGACCAGGTGCCGGTGCGGGCGGCCGCGGCGGAGGAGCTGCTGGCGGGCCGGCCACCGACCCCCGACCTCCTGGTGGCCGCGGCGGACGCCGTCGCGGCCGCCACCCGTCCGACCGACGACATCCACGCACCCGCCGACTACCGGCGCCGCATCGCGGCGGTGCTCACCCGCCGCTGTCTCGAGCAGGCGACCGCCGCGCGGGCCGAGAGGAGCACCGCAGCATGAGCACGGAGATCACGGTCCGGGTCAACGGCGTGCCGCGGACCGCGCACGTCGAGCCGCGGCGGACGCTGTCGGACTTCCTCCGCAAGGACTGCGCGCTGGCCGGCGTCCGCGTCGGCTGCGAGCACGGGGTGTGCGGCGCGTGCACGGTCGTGCTGGACGGTCGCACGGCACGCTCGTGCTGCACCCTCGCCGTGCAGGCCGACGGGACCGACATCGGCACGGTCGAGGGCCTGGCCGACGGCACGCGGCTGCACCCGCTGCAGGAGGCCTTCTGGAAGCACCACGGTCTGCAGTGCGGGTTCTGCACCCCCGGCATCCTGCTCACCGTCCAGGAGCTGCTCGCCGACAACCCGGACCCGAGCGACGAGGAGATCCGCGAGGGGCTGTCCGGCAACATCTGCCGCTGCACCGGCTACCAGTTCATCGTCGACGCGGTCAGGGAGGCGGCCGCGGTGCTGCGCGCGGAGACGAACGGCCACGCCACGGGCTGACCGGGCTACCGTTCGGGGTCGTGTGGGAGCTCACGGCCGACGACGTCGGGTCGCTGGCGCGGGGCGCCGCGCTGATGGGATCCGGTGGCGGAGGCAGCACGCGGGCGGCCGCGTCGTTGCTGCGGCACCAGCTCGAGCGGGGCGGGCCCGTCCGCGTCGTCTCCCCGGCGGAGCTGCCCGCCGACGCCCACGCCGTCCCGGTGGGCCTCGTCGGCTCGGTCACCGTGTTCGAGGAGAAGCCGGCCGGCGGCCGCGAGTTCGCCCGGGCGGTCGCCGCGCTGGAACGGCACACCGGTGTCGCGTGCACCGCGGTCGTGGGGTTCGAGGCGGCCGGGGTGAACGCGCTGCTCGCCGCGATGGCAGCCGCGACGCTGCGGCTGCCGCTCGTGGACGCCGACGGCATGGGCCGGGCGTTCCCCGAGCTGGAGCAGACGACGTTCTACCTGCACGGCAGCCCGATCGTCCCGGTGGTGGTGGCCGACGAGAAGGGTGCGGTGCTCGTGATCGACGGCGTCGACGGTCTCGTGGCCGAGCGGCTGACCCGGGCCGCCGTCGTGACGCTCGGCGGCTGGGGGCTCATCGCGCTCGCCCCGCAGCGTGCCGGCGCCCTCGCGGAGACGGCGATCCGCCGCAGCATCTCGCGTGCACTGGACATCGGCCGCCGGCTCGATGCGGGCGACCGGGCCGGGATGCTCGCCGAGTACGGCGGCCGCACCCTGCTGCGGGCCCGGATCGTCGAGGTGGAACGGTCGGCGGGGCGGCGGTTCGGCATGGGCAGCGCCGTCCTGGAGAGCCTGGACGGCGACGGGCGCACCGCGCGGCTGGAGTTCCAGAACGAGAACCTGCTGCTGCTGGAGGACGGCGAGGTCCGGGCCGCCGTCCCGGACCTGATCTGCCTCCTGGCCCGGGAACGGGGCCGGTCGCTCACCACCGAGGAGATCCGGTTCGGGCTCGAGGTGGACGTCCTGACGCTGCCGGGTGCGCCCCAGTGGCGGACCCGGCGCGGGCTGGGGCTGGTCGGGCCGCGGGCCTTCAGCTACGACGTCGACTACGCCGTCCCCGGGACCGTCCGGTGAGCGCCCCGGACGCGGGCCGGCGGCTGCGCCCGGCCCACCTGCTGGGGCTCACCGAACTCGCCGGTGTGGACCTCGTCGCCGGCGCGGCGGGGCTCGAACAGGAGATCGCCGACGTCGCGCTGGTGCACACCCTCGGCGACGCGGACCGGCTCCGGACCGGCACCCTGGTGGTCACCGCGTTCCGCGCGCCCGCCGGTTACGAGCTGGACGTCTTGGTGCGCGCGGCCCACCGGCGCGGCGTTGCCGGCCTGGTCGCGGTCGGCCGCGGGCGGATCCTGGGCTCGACCCGCCGGATGTCCGACCGGCTGGCGGTCCCCCTGCTCGCGCTGGCCGACGCCGACCCGCTGCGGGTCGCCGGCGCGATCGCACGGCACGTCGACGAGCCACGCCACCTCGCCGTCGAACGGCTGGTGGCGGTGACCCGGCGGCTGCCGGGCGCCCCGGCCGATGCCGACCAGATCCTGCGACCGGTGCGGGAGGCCCTCGGCGTGCCGGTCGCGCTGCTGGGCCGGGACCGCACGGTGCTCGCCGGCGACGCCGGGACGGACGTCACCGGGTGGCCGCTGGTCCCGCACCCCGACGTCGCCGACATCCCCGGCGGCCACCGGATCCTCGTCCCGGTCGTCCTCGACGACCCCGTCCGGCCCGAACTGTGGCTGGCCGCCGGGTTGCCGCCCGCGCATCCCGCCTGGCTGGACGGCGCCGTGCAGCTGCTGCGGGTCGTCGCGTTCGCGGTCGCCGCGCTCACCGCCCGCCAGCGCGTCGAGGGTGAGCGCGACGCGCGGGACCGCAGCACCCTGCTGACCGAGTTGATGGACGGCGGCCAGGCGGTCGGCCGGCCCACCGTGGAGCGGGCGCTGCGCGCCGGCTGGCGGCTCGACGGCTGGCACACCGGGTTCTACCTGCGGCTGGGCGGGGAGGGGTCACCGCACCCCACCGCGACGGCCGTGCTCGACCGGGCGCTGCGCGCCGAGGGTGTCGCCGGAGCGCTGGCGGAGCGGGCCGACGGCTGGGCCGGGTGGATCACCGCGGACACCGAACCCCCGTCCACCGACTACCGGCTCGCCCGGGAGGCGGTCGCCCGGGCCCTCGACGCGGTGCACGACGAGATCCCGCTGGTGGGCGGCCTCGGCCGCCCGTACGAGGGGCGCGACGGTGTCGCCCGCACCCTGCAGGAGGCCCGGGAAGCGAGCCTGTTCGCCGGGGTGACGCCCCGCTCCGGCCGGGTCGAGCACGTCGACGGGCTGGGCGCGCGCCGCTACCTGGCCCGCTGGCACCAGTCCGACGCCTTCGGCTCCTACGCCCGCACGCTGCTCGCCCCGCTGCTCGACCACGCCGACCTGCTGGACACCCTGCACGTCTACCTGGACCGCGAGTCGTCGGCGACCTCGGCGGCGACCGCGCTGGGGATCCACCGCAACACGGTCAACCAGCGCGTCGAACGGGCGCAACAGCTGCTGGCGGTGGACCTGACCCTCCCGGACGACCGCCTGGTCGTGCAGCTCGCCTGCCGGGTGCTCCGGGGGACCGGTGGCGGAACGCCGGGCTGACCGCTCCCGCTAGCCGGACGCCCGCTGCTCGTTCCCTGTCCACTGCGGACGCTCACCCGAGCCCTCCAGGAGCCGCAGCTGCAGCTCCGCGACCAGCCGCTCCGCCGGATCGGAGAGGTCGAGCCCGCTGAGCTCCTGGATGCGGCGCAGCCGGTACCGCAGCGTGTTCCGGTGCACGAACAGGATCCGCGCCGCGTCCGACAGGTCCGACGCCGCGTCGAAGTACGCCCGCAGCGTCGCCAGGTAGTCGGTCCGCCGCGTGCGGTCCAACTCCGCGAGCGCGACGACCGGCCCGGAGAGGAGCTGGGGCCGGTCCCGGGCGAGCTCGCGCAGGAGCGCGAGCGTGACCTGCGGGCGGAGCTCGCCGCAGGTCGCCACGGTCCGGCTGCGGTCCTCCGCGAGCAGTGACAATGCGCGGTCGACGTCGCCGCGGCTGTCGACGAGCCCGTCGAGCGTGCGGCCCGGCGTGTCCACGGCCGCGACGAGGTCGACGCCGAGCTGGTTGCCGATGAGCGTCACGACCTCCCGGGCCGTCGCGACCAGCGTCGTGCCCGCGCCGTCGTCCGCAGGGGTGCCGCCGGCCGGCACCGGGACGACCCCGTACACGTGCCCGCCGTCGACCACCGTCCCGGCGCCGGGGCGGGCGGCGACGGCCCCGCGCAGCTCCAGCTGGTCGCGGACGTACCGAGGCTCGACCTGCGGATCCCGCCAGCCGTGCCGGGGGCGGAACCCGACGAGGGCGAAGCGCGTGTCCGCGGAGACCTGGAGGTGGGCAGCGAGCGACGCCGTGTCGGCGCGGCCGTCCAGGGCGCGGGCGAGCAGCTCCGCCCGCGCCCGGCGGCCCGGGTCCTGGCTCGCGCCGCCGCGCATCAGGTGGGCCGAGGCGACCCGGGCGACCTCGACGAGCAGCCGGGCGTGGCGGGGGCCGAGCGTCTCGTCACCCTCGGCCACCCACACGTAGCCGACCACGTCGATCCCGGCCCGCACCGGCATGACCAGGCGGCAGCGGTTCCCCGGAGGGTCGATCCGGACCGGCGTGTCGGTGTGGCGGATCCGCACGGCGGTGCCGGTCTCGCGCAGCCACACCAGGAAGTCCTCGGGCGGCAGGCGGGTGAGGATCGACCGGGTGCGCAGGTCGTCGAGCTCCCCGGGCAGGTTGGAGAACGCGAGCACGCGCAGAGCGGCGTCGTCGATCTCCACGGGTCCGCCGAGGGCCGCGGCGGCGGTGTTCGCGACCGCGTACAGGTCCTCGGCCGCCGATGCGGCGAACCCCGCCGTTCCCGGGCGGGTGTCGATCGCGACCCGCAACCGCGCGTGCACCTGGTCCCAGCCGAGGTCCCGGGAGGCGACCAGCACCGTCACCCCCGCCCGCTCGGCCTCGGTCCGGACCCACGCGAGGTTCACCGGCCCGCGGATCGCGACGGCGGCGACGCCGGCGGACCGCCCGGCGGCGATGAGCCGGGACAGCTGCGGAGACGCCGGCACGAGACCGACGGCCAGCACCAGGTCGCCCGTCGCCAGCGTGCTGTCGGCCGCGTCACCGGTGTCCGCGTCGGAGGCGTCCCAGATGTGGGCACGGGTCACCGTCGCGGCGAGCCCGCCCGGCGGTGCGCAGAGCACGTCCAGGGCGTCCGTGCCGAACTCGGCGAGCACCTGTCCCAGCGTCGGACGGCGCTCGTCGTCGGTGGCCACCGGCCGGAGCGGGGACCGCGCGTCGAGTGCGAGCGTCATGGTCGGTTCCTCCTCACTCGAGGCGCTCCGTCTCCGGGGCGCCCATCGCCTCCAGGACCCGGAACGGCGACAGCGGCAGCTCCCGGACCGGCCGGCCGAGCGCGTCGGCGACCGCACACGCGATCACCGCGGCGACCGGGAGGATCGACGGTTCGGCCGCCCCCTTGGCCCCGAACGGACCGGACTCGCACGGGTTCTCCAGGATCTCCAGGTCGATCGGTGGCACGTCCAGCGCGGTCGGGAGCCGGTAGGTCTCCAGGCCGGTGTCGAGCACCCGGCCGGCGTCGTCGATGCGCAGGTCCTCGAACAGCGCGTAGCCGAGACCCTGCGCGACCCCGCCGTGGACCTGGCCCTCGATCATCGTCGGGTTGATCGCCCGCCCGACGTCCTGGGCGACGACGTAGCGCAGCACGCGCACGTGACCGGTGTCCGGGTCGACCTCCACCTCCGCCAGGTGCGCGTGGTAGGAGGCGGCGGTGAAGTGCGTGAACAGCGCTCCGGTGAGGCAGCTCGCGTCGAACGGGATCGGCGGGGCCATGAACCGCCCGGTCGCCGAGATCGGCCCGTGGGAGAACATCGCCGCGCCGGCGACCGCGGCGAGGGTGACCGCGGTGTCCGGCGCGCCCGCCACGGTGACCGTGCCGTCGGTCAGCTCCAGGTCGGCCTCGTCGGCCTCGAGCAGCGCGGCGGCCGTGTGCAGGATCTGGCGGCGCACCTGGGTCGCGGCGTCGTTGGCCGCGCTGCCCATGCCGTAGGTCGTGCGGCTGCCCTGCGCGCCGTGGTCGTAGCCGCCGGTGTCGGTGTCGGTCGCGGCGACCAGCACGTCGTCGACGTCGACCCCGAGCTGTTCGGCGACGATCTGCCGCACGCCGGTGGTCACCGCACCCGTGCCGATCTCGGCCCCGGCGCAGGTCAGCATGATCGTGCCGTCCTCGGCCAGGCGGACGGCGGCCTCGGCCGGTCCCGGGTTGGTGATCCACGTGACCGGGACGACCGCGACGCCGCGCAGCGGCCGGGCCGACGCGGTGAGCTCCGCCCACGGTGCGCGGCGGTCCACCGACTCGAGCGCCTCGACCAGGAAGGCGTCGTCGAGCACCTGGCCGTTGACCATCTCGTCCCCGCGGCGCAGCACGTTGCGCAGCCGGAACTCCCGGCGGTCCAGGCCTGCCTCCCGGGCGACGTGGTCGAGGTGGAGCTCCTGGGCGTGGACGCAGTACACGCCGTTGACCCCGCGGAAGGCGGCAGTCGGCGGCGTGTTGGTGTAGACGACCTGGCTGCGGTACCGCGCGGCCGGGATCCGGTAGGTGCCACCGAGCACGAGCGGGGCGACGCCGGCGCAGGCGACGGTCTCACCGCTGGAGTTGGCCCCGTTGTCGGCGACGACGTGCCCGTCCTGGGCGAGGATCCGGCCCTCGGCGTCGACGGCGGTGCGCAGCCGCACCACCGCGTTCTCCCGCGGCCCGGCGGTGCCGAGCTCGTCGGCCCGGTCGTTGAGCACGCGGACCGGCCGGCCCGCGCGCCGGGCCAGCACGCAGGCCAGCGGTTCCAGCAGGGCGTCGAGCTTGCCGCCGAACCCGCCGCCGATGGTCGGTACGACGATCCGGACCGCCGAGGGGCGGACCCCGAGCAGCTCGGCGACGCGGGCACGCACCAGGTAGGGGAACTGGCTGGGGGTGTGCACGACGAAGCGACCCTGCTCGAAGCGGGCGACCGCGGTGTGGGGCTCGATCGGGCTCTGGTGCTGGCGCGGCACCCGGAACTCGTCGGTGACCACGCGGTGGGCGGCGGCGAACGCGGCGTCGACCTCGCCGCGTTCCACGCTCGCCTCCCAGGCGAGGTTCCCACCGCGCGGTCCGGGGACGAACGTCTCGTACCCCGCCCAGTCCGGGTGGATCAGCCGGGTGCCCTCGTCCAGCGCGGTCTCGAGGTCGAGCACGGGCTCGAGCGGCTCGAGCTCGACCTCGACGGCTGCGGCGGCCGCGGCGGCCTGTGCGGCGGTGTCGGCCGCGACCGCCGCGAGGGGCTCGCCGACGTAGCGGATCTCGTCGGCGGCGAACAGGGTCTGGTCCTTGACCACGAGCATGCCGGAGCGGCCCGGTGCGTCGGCGGCGGTGACCACGGCGTGCACGCCGGGCATCGCGGCGGCCCGTGACGTGTCCAGCCGCACGATCCGCGCGGCCGGGACGTCCGCGCGGCGCACCGCGGCGTGCAGCATCCCGGCCTCGACGTGGTCCATCCCGTAGATCGAGGTGCCGCGGACCTTGGCGTCGCCGTCGGCGCGGCGCACCCGCCGGCCGATCGTCCGGGTGGCGGCGCCGTTGTCGGTGTGCAGGCTCATGACCGTGCCTCCCGCAGGGTGCCGGCCGCGGACAGCGCCGCGTCGATGATCTTCTGGTAGCCGGTGCAGCGGCAGATGTTGCCGGTCAACGCCTCGCGCACGTCCTGCTCGTCCGGGTCGGGATGCGCCTCCAGCAAGCTGCACAGGCTCATCACCATGCCGGGGGTGCAGGCACCGCACTGCACCCCGCCGCACTCCAGCAGCGCGTCCTGCACGGGGTGCAGCGGCGCGTCCGGCGCGGCGACGCCCTCGACGGTCTCGACCGGTTCGCCGGCGGCGAGGGCCACCGGGAGCAGGCAGGACACGACGGTGCGGCCGCCGACCCGGACGGTGCACGCCCCGCAGCGGCCCTCGCCGCAGCCGCGCTTGGCGCCGCGCAGGTCGAGCTCGTCCCGCAGGACGTCGAGCAGCGGGGTCATCGCGGGGGCGTCGACGACGACCGGGCGGCCGTTGACGGTGAGCTCGTAGGTCATGACTCCTCCGTGCGGCCGGCGCCGGCGGCGCGTGCCGCGGCGCGTTCGAACAGGGCGGGCAGGACGGCGGTGCGGTACCAGCCCGGGGCGTCGAGCCCCTCCCGCGGCCGGCACGCAGCGGCCGCCGCGGCGCCGGCCGCCCGGGCACGCCCGGCGTCCAGTGGACCGCCGACCAGGCCCTCCTCGGCCTCGGGGGACCGGCAGGCCACCGGTTCCACGCTGCCCAGCGCGACCCGGGCCGCGGTGACGACGCCGTCGGACAGCTCCACGGCCAACGCGACCGAGGCGATCGCGTACTCGCCGCCGCCGCGCACGGTCAGCCGGGCGTAACCGGAGCGCTGTGCCGCGGGCGCGTCCAGCTCGACGCCCGTGATCAGCTCCCCGGCCGGGCGGGTCGCCCGCCCGGCCAGCCAGGACGCCAGGTCGGTCTCCGCGCGGCCGCCGGCGGCCGCGAGCCGTACCCGGGCGTCCAATGCCAGCAGCGCGGGCACGAGGTCGGCCTCGGCGAAGCCGCGGGCACCGAGGTTCCCCCCGACCGTGGCGACGTTGCGGACCTGCGGGAACGCCGACATCGCCGCGGCCTGGCGGAGGGCGGCGAGCGCCGGTGGGGCCGGCCGGTCCGCGAGCGCGGCGTGCGTCGTCATCGCGCCGACGGTGACGGGGCCGTCCCCACCGATCCCGCGCAGCTCGGCGATCCGGTCGAGCGCGACGCCGGTGCGGGCGACGGGTTCACCGCGCAGCCCGGCGCGCATGACCCAGGTGGCACCGGCGAGCGGTGCCGCGTCCGGACCGAGCTCGGCGAGCAGGGCGACGGCCTCGTCGACCGTCGCCACCCGGCGGACCTCGGGTGGGGCCTGTGTGGACGTCACGACGCACCTCCGGCGGGCACGGCGTGGCTCCGGGCGATCTTCTCCATCGGGACGAACTCCTCGGTCAACCCGAAGGCCTGGGGCCCGAACACGTCGAGCGCCTCCGGGGTGCGCATGATGTCGGGGGTGGCGATCGCGAAGACGCAGACGCGCTGGCCGTACCGCAGTGCCTCCGCGGTGATCGGCTCCCCGGTCTCCAGGTGCAGCGCGGTGATCAGGTCCGGTACGACGGTGGCCACCTGCCCGTCGACGCGGGCGACCAGGTACTCGTTCTGGAAGGCGATCTCGCAGGTCCGGTCCCCGGTGAACGCCGCGAGCCGCGCGACGCCGCGGGTGAACCCCTCGACGGTCCCGCGGTCGACGTCGACGACCTTCCCGGTGAACAGGGCACGACCGTGCTTGTAGGGGGTGTCCGCCAGGGTCCCGGTGAGCACCTCGATCGGGTCGCGGTGCTCCTCGCGGGCCGTCCGCAGGGTCCGGCCGAGGCGCAGCGCTAGCGAGAGGGTGCCCGGGATGGCGGTGCGCTTGACGTCCGCGCCGCTCATCGCGTACTCGGCGATGTAGCCCACCCCGCCCATGCGGATGGTGAGGGCCCGGGCGAACGCCTCCATCTTGCGGTTGTCCGATCCGGTGTCGACCAGGGCGGTGTGCCCGCGTTCGTCGGCGATCGCCAGCGGCGAGCCGTCGATGCCGTAGACGGCGAAGGTCTCCATCTGCAGCTCGGGGAACGCCCGGCCCATCCCGTCCGCGTCGACCACCGGCAGGCCGGCCTGCGCGGCGACGAGCAGCGGGATCGTCGAGTTGATGCCACCGGACTCGATCGGCATGGTCGCCGTCGCCGTCCGGCCGAGGTGGGTTTCCAACCGGCGCAGGGCGGCCACCGGCTCGGTGCCCCGGGGAAGCCGCTCGAGCAGCACGCTGGGCGCGCCCATCAACGCCGTCGGGATGACGAGGGCGTCGTCGTCGAGATCGTCCGGGCTCAGCACGGTGATCGTGTGCCCGCGCAGGGCCTGGGTGACGAGCGTGCGACCGATCTGGGGATCGCCGCCGCCGCCCGTACCCAGCAGCGCGGCGCCGCGCACCAGGTCGGGCAGGTCGTCGGCGGCCAGCTGGTAGCTCATGCGAGGGTGCCTCCGCTCACGACGGTTCCCGTGGTCGACGGGGCCAGAACCAGGTCACCGACCGCACGGACCCGGATCCGGGTGGCGTTGCCGGGCAGGTAGGCGATGGGTACCTCGTCGACGTCGACGATCTGCACCGAGCCGGGGTCCGCGCCGGCGGCGGTGGCCCGGTGCCGGGCTTCGTCCTTGGCCTCGCCGAGGACGGCCTCGCGCCGGCCCGGTTCCACCGAGAAGATGCGGTCGACCTCGCCGCCGACCTGGGCGATGGCCGCACCGATGGCGTTCGCGACGGCGAACCGCTCCGGACGGTGCACCTCGTCGACGCCGGGGAGCACGTCGGGCAGCAGGATGCTGCCGCCGCCGACGAGGACGACCGGCAGCGGGGCCGCGCTCGTGCGCATCCGGTCCACGATCCGCGCGGTCTCGGCGGCGATGCGGTCCAGACCGGCCCGGACGCTCGACCGGTCCAGACCCGCGACGGCCGCCCGGTCGCCGACCTCGGCCATCCCGGCGGCCACGGCCAGGTCACTGGCCGTGAGCGTGGACCCACCGAAGATCAGTGCCTCCTCGCGGAGCCGGAAGCCGACGCTGTCCGGCCCGACCATGACGTCGTCGCCGTCGCACCGGATCCGGCTGCCCCCGCCGATACCGACGGACAGCACGTCGGGCATCCGGAAGTTGGTCCGCACACCGCCGACGCTCACCTCGGCGGTGGCTTCCCGGGGGAAGCCGCCGTGCAGGATGCCGACGTCGGTGGTGGTGCCACCGACGTCGACGACCGCGCAGGTGTCCAGCCCCGAGAGGAAGGCCGCGCCCCGCATCGAGTTCGTCGGCCCGGACGCGAAGGTCGCGACCGGGTACTGCCGGGCGTACTCGACGTCCATGAGCGTGCCGTCGTTCTGGCTGAGGTAGAGCGCGCAGCGGAATCCCTCGCCGGCCAGTGACGCGGCCAGCCCGTCGCAGATGTGCTCGGCGAGCTCGCGCAGGCAGGCGTTGATGATCGTGGCGTTCTCGCGCTCGAGCAGGCCCATCCGGCCGATCTCGTGGGAAAGGCTGACGTGCGCGTCCGGGAGCTGCTCACCGATGATCGCCGCGGCCTCCTGCTCCATCGATGCGTTGACCGGGCTGAACACCGAGGAGATCGCGACGGACCGGATCCCGCGGCCGGCCATGTCCTCCGCGGCGCGGCGCAGCTCGCTGCGGTCGATCGGCGAGATCACCCGGCCGTCGAACTCGTGGCCGCCGTGGCAGAGGTAGGCCTGCCCGTCGACGGCGCGGACGAGCCGCTCGGGCCAGTCGCAGAAGGGCGGCAGGGCCGCGGTGGCCGGCAGGCCGAGGCGGACCGCGGCGGTCGGGGCGAGCCGCTGCGCCTCCGTGATCGCGTTGATGAAGTGCGTGGTGCCGATCATGACGGCCGTGACGTCCGCGGGGTCGAACCGGCGTCGCTCGCGCAGCGCCCGCAGCGCCCCCACGATCCCGGACGTGACGTTCGCAGTCGTCGCGGACTTGACCTCCGCCAGCACCGCGGGCCCGTCGAGCAGCACGGCGTCCGTATTGGTGCCGCCGACGTCGATTCCGATGCGCATGCCGGAAACCTACGGCGACCGGTGATCCAGCACACGAGACAAAGTGCTGCAACTCGATGTTCGATCAGTGCACAGTGCTGCGGCCGGTGACCGGAGCGAGGAGCTCGGTCACCGGCCGCGACCGGGGAGCGGGTACCGGTCAGCCCGGACGCGGTCCCGGCACGGGCCGCTGCGCCTCCGCGCGCGCAGCCGCCGCGAAGGCGGCGTCGGCCTGCGCGTGGTCGGCACAGATCGCGGCATGGCCGGCAGAGGGATCCCGGTCCATCTCGACCGCCACGTACGAGCGGTCGCAGACGTGGCACCGGATGCGTGTCTCCCACATGTCCTCGACCTCGTCGCGGGGGTCGTGCGGGCGGTGCAGCACGGCGCGTCCGCGCTGGCGGTCGACGAGGGAGCCGGCGACCTGGACGGCGGCCGAGACCCCGAACGCCAGTGGCAGGGCCCAGGTGCCGGTCCACGACGTCTGGTCGCCGAAGGCCAGCAGCGCGAACCCGGTGAACGTGCCGGCCGCCCAGGCGGCGAGGCCGACCCGGTTGTAGCGCGGGACGCGGCCGGGACGCCATTCCGCCCGTGCCGGATCCGCACCCGTCCACCTGGCCGTCGAGATGAAGGCCAGCGCGCAGGCCGTCCAGGTCACAGCGAGCACGGCCTGGTAGCGCAGCGCGACGAGGATGTAGTCGAACACGTTGCTCAACATGATCAGGTAGACGATGCCGCCGACGACGACGCCCCAGGTGATCCGGCTCAGCCGCACCCGGGTGATGCGGGACTGGAAGCTCTCCAGGTTGATCACCGAGAGGTAGAAGTTCGTCGTGTTGATCCGGGTCTGGCTGACCCAGACGAACGCGACGCCGGACAGGCCCATCAGCCCCACGATGCCCAGCACGCCGGACACCTCGGTGAGCTCGCCCTCGGTCGGGATGGTCAGCGCGACGAAGATCCCCGCGACACCGTTGACGACGATCGTGACCAGGTAGAAGACCGGGCCGAACGTGATCCAGGAGTGGAACCGCTCGTCACGGCGGGTCGGGCGGCCGAGCCGGGCGTAGTCCCACGTCGCCATCATCAGCACGAAGTCGGCCAGGTAGACGGTGAACGCCCACCACCAGCCCGGCCCGCTGACCGCCACCGTCTCCGGGCGCTGCGTGAGCCAGGCGCCGTCGTAGCCGAACTCGGCGATCGTCCATCCGACGGCGCCGGCGAGCCCCAGGACGTAGAACGGGAACAGGGCGCCGTTGAACTTGTCGAGGAACAGCCGCAACGGGCCGAAGATCAGCGGGACGCTGTAGAGGACCACGACCAGGTACCACAGCGGCAGGGGGAGCACCCCGAAGTACGCCTCCAGCGCGATCGCGATGACCGATCCCTCGAAACAGGCGAAGTAGACCGCGGTGGCCGCGACGAGGATCGGGGCCAGGATCGAGCCGCGGGACCCGAACAGCGCCCGGGAGAACAGGTTGGAGGTCAGGCCGGTGCGGGCGGCGTAACGGGAGAAGACCGCGTTGATGCCGCCGTACGCGGCTGCCGCCAGGACCATGCCGATGATCGCGTCGACGGTTCCGACGGCCAGCGCGACGAGCGCACCGAGGATCAGCCAGAACATGGCGCTGGCGACCGCCCACCACGCGCTGGCCAGCGAGAGCCGTCCCATCCGCCAGCTACGCGGCGTGACGTGCAGCGTGTAGTCCTCGCGGGCGGCCTCGTCGACGACTCGGGGATCGTCGGTCGACGAGACCGTCAGCGGCGGAAGGCCCCGGTCCGGACTCTTCTCGACTGTCATGGCTGGCTCCAGGTGAACCTCGGATCGGCGAAGACGGCACGAGGCCGCCGAGGTGAAGCCTGGGTCACCGGTCCGGGAGCGGCCGTTGCCGGTTCGGCCGAAATCCGGTCCCCGCACCTGTGCGATGTGACCACCCGCGCCGCCACCGCGGGCAGGTGCCGGGCGGAGCGGGTCCGGACGGGCGAGCAGCGCCGCGTACTCGCCCGCCCGGTGTCTCATCCCGCCGTGGCCGTGGGGCGCCCGAGCGTGGCCAGCGTGTTCGGGTGGTCGGTCGGCACCACCCCGGCGTACAGCGCCGTCCAGCACGACGGGCAGCTGTACTGCCGGAACACGACGTCGGCGTCGACGTAGTCGGCGGGGTCGGCGACGATCTGCGGCCCGGCACCACGGCTCGGGCCCTCGTACACCCCGACCGCGAGCCGGTCCTCCGGCGTGCCGAGGGACGTGCCGCAGTGCCGGCAGGCGACGTGCCCCCCGGTCGTCTCGACCAGGTTGTCGTCGAGGCGGCGGGCGCCGGTCAGGTCGATCCGGTCGCCGGGGACGCCGTCGACCCGGGACCGGTCGCGGCGCGCGGCACGCTGCCGGTCCCGCTCGGCCGTGGTGGCGGCCTCGTCGACGCCACCGCCGGCGATCACGACGCCGTACACCTCACGCGCCCCCTCGGGAGTGACCCGCTGTTCCCGGACGTCCCGGGCGACGGCCGCCGGGTCGCGGGTGAGCGGGTCGCCGTAGCCGCCACCGCCCTGCCAGGTCATCGCGAAGACCTCGCCGGGGGCCAGGTAGCTGGAGGTGTAGTTCTGTCCCGGCTCGAGCCGGTCGCTGATCTCGTCCAGCGTCACCGGCATCCGGCCCTCGGCGAACAGCCGGGCCACCGCCCCGTCTCGGGCGACGACGTCGAGGCCGCTGTTGCCCGGATGGCCGCCGGACAGCCCCACGTTCTGCGCCACCGCCTTGCCCGCCGAGGCGAGCACGAGACCCATCGGCAGGCTCGTCCCGTGCGGCGTGATCGCCACCGAGGCGCCGACCCCGCCGCGGTGCCGGCCCGGCCCGCCGGTGTCGGGTTCCTCCCGGCGCCACAGCGTGAGCACCGGGTAGAGGAACTCGGTCATCTCGACGTCCGGGATGCGGCCCATCGGGATCGCGAACAGCCCGCCGGTGTCCATCCCGTCGGCGTGCGGGCGGGCGCCGTAGCCGCCGGCCATCGGCTCCATGATGATCGACAGGAACGGGGCGGGCCGTTCGCCGCGCTCGTCCAGCCCGGCGATCACCGCCGTGTCCCAGGTGCCGCAGCAGGTGGCCTGCACGTTCTTGCCGAGCTCGAGGTCCCGGTCGAGCATCTGGGACAGGCACTCGGCGACCAGGCTGCCGGTCAGCCAGGCCGGGCCGATCGGGCCGCGGCTGACCGCGGCCGGGAAGGTCGCGTTGTTGATCGTGCCTTCCTCGGAGACCAGGTCGAAGCACCGCATCAACCCGCCGGCCGACCAGTGGATGTCGCCGGCGAGGATCGGCAGCAGCGCGAGCATGACGCCGCCGCGCATCCCGGCGTAGGTGCAGTTGATGACGCCGGCCTGCGGGTCGGTCCCGGTGAAGTCGAACGTCAGGTGGTCGCCCGCCTTAGTGGTGGTGACCGTGATCTTGTGCAGGTTGCGGTCGCCCTCGTGCGACTGGTCCTGGTAGCCGGTCGCCGACCAGCTCCCGTCGGGCAGGCCGGCCAGCTTGCCGCGCAGCCGGCTCTCGGCGTCGGCCATCATCCGCTTCATCACGGCCTTGACGGTGTCCGCGCCGTACTGCGCGATCAGCGCGTGCAGCCGCTCCCGGCCGACGTTGTTCGCGCCGATCTTCGCCCGCAGGTCCAGCCCGACCAGCATCGGCACCCGGGACCGCCGGACCCAGACGTCGGCGACGTCGCGCTGCAGCCGGCCGTCCCGGACGATCTTCACCGGCGGGGTGGGCAGGGACTCGGAGAAGACGTCCTGCGCGGCCGGGGAGAAGGAGCCCAGGCCGACGCCGCCCAGGTCGGGCTGGTGGGCGACGGCGCTGGTCCAGGCGAACAGCTTCCCCTCGTGGAAGACCGGCTGGAACACGATCACGTCGTTCTGGTGCAGGCCGCCGCCCACCCACGGGTCGTTGCACAGGAACATGTCGCCGGGCTCGATGCCGGGGTTGTCCGCGCGGTTCCGCAGCGTCCAGTAGATCGCCAGGTCCACGGCGCCGACCAGCATCGTGTTGTACAGGCCGACCTGGACCTCCTGGCCGATCTCGTCGGAGATCGCGAAGTCGAAGTCGTTCGCGTCCGTGACGATCGGGGAGCCGGACATGCGCTTGAGC
Organism: Pseudonocardia sp. C8; assembly: GCF_014267175.1. Lineage (NCBI taxonomy): Bacteria > Bacillati > Actinomycetota > Actinomycetes > Pseudonocardiales > Pseudonocardiaceae > Pseudonocardia > Pseudonocardia sp. C8. Next base: position 4,204,301 of record NZ_JACMTR010000002.1, on the reverse strand, counting down.
GCCTCGCCCATCTCGTCGGTCACCGACCACAACCGGTGCCGGATCACCTCGTAGGTGAGCGGGTCGAGCGCGTCGATCTGCTCCTGGGTGACGGTGTGCGCCGGCAGCGACGAGGGCAGCGACCGGGCCAGCTCGGCCGGGTCGACGGGGCGGCTCGAGTACAGCTCGGAGCCGGGGATGGGCATGGTCATGACGCGCTCCCTGCCGTGACGGCGACGCCGGCGGCCGGGCGGGTGGTGCCGGCGGACGGGCGGATGGTGAGGTTGCCGAGCCGGTCGACGGTGCCGGTGGCCCCGGCCGGGACGACGACCGTGGTGGTCGGGACCTCCACGATCGCCGGCCCGGTGAGGACGTGCCCGGCGCGCAGCAGCCGGTAGTCGTAGACGTCGGTGTCGACGTACCCGGTGCGCCCGTCCAGGCAGACCGGGCGGGTTTCGGTGCGGGCGTCGGCCGGGTCGGGCGACGTCGCGGGCGGTACCTCGGGCAGCTCGGGGGAGAACGGCAGCACCCCGACGCCGCGGACCCGGAACGTGATGGCCTGGATCCCGGCCTCGCGGAAGCCGGAGCCGGCGCCGAACAGCGCGGCGTAGCGGTCCTCGAACGCGGCCGCGGCGGCCTCCACGGCGGCCATGTCCAGCGGTCCGGCGGCCACCGGTGCGGTCACCTCGGCGAGCTGCATCGTGTACCGCATGTCGACCTCGCGGTACAGCTGCACCCCGTCGTACCGCACACCCTGGCGGGCCAGCCCGTCGCGCACCTGGGTCTCCAGCCGGGCGAAGCTCTGCTCGGCGCGTTCCGGGTCGAACGGCACCGTGGTGGGGTCGGACAGCTCGGCCGACAGGACGATGTCGGACGAGGCCAGCCCGAACGCGGAGAACGCCGAGGCGACCGGCCCGAGGGGGACCACCACGTCGCCCGCCCCGACCTCGGCGGCGTAGCCCGCGCAGTGGGCGGGCCCCGCGCCGCCGAAGGCGTAGAGCACGAAGTCGCGCGGGTCGTGGCCGGCCTCGACGACCGTCTTGCGGAGCAGGTCGCCGGTCTGCGCGTTCTGCACGGTGTAGATCGCCGCGGCCGCCTCCTCGACGGTCAGGCCCAGCGGCTTGGCGATCCGGGTCTCGATCGCGGCCCGGGCCAGCTCCAGCGACAGCGGCTTGCGCCCGCCGAGCAGCCCGCGCTCGGGCAGGATGCCGAGGACCAGGTTCGCGTCGGTGTTCGTCGGCTCGGTGCCGCCGTTGCCGTAGCAGGCCGGCCCGGGTACGGCCTGGGCGCTGGCCGGCCCGATGCGCAGGTTCTGCCCGGCGTCCAGCCAGGCGATCGCGCCGCCACCGGAGCCGATGGCCTCCACCCGCAGGGTCGGGACGTTGATCGGGTGGTGGTTGATGACGGTCGTGGTGGCGCGGACCGGCTCGCCGTCGACGACCAGGCCGGCCAGGAACGTCGTGCCGCCGACGTCGGTGGCGATGATGTTGCGGTGGCCGAGCTGCCGGCCCAGGGCGACCGAACCGACGACGCCGCCGGTGAGCACCGAGCCCACCGTGCTGATCGCCGACGACGGTGCCTCGGCGGCGGCGACGGCGCCACCGTTGCTCTGCATCACCAGCAGCGGCCCGGCCAGCCCGTTCTCACGGAGGCCGGTCTCCAGGGTGGTGAGGTAGTCGCGCAGGCCGGGGCCGATCTGCGTGCTCATGATCGTCGTGGCGTTACGGGCGAACTCCCGGATCCGCGGGCTGACCTCCGAGGACAGCGCGACGAAGACGTCCGGGTCGACCTCGGCGACCAGCTCGCGCAGCCGCTGCTCGTGCACCGGGTTGCGGAACGACCACAGCAGCGAGATCGCGATCGCCCGCACGCCGTCGTCGACCAGGGCCCGGATCGCGGCGCGGGCCCCGTCCTCGTCGAGCGCCACGACGACGGTGCCGTCCCGGTCGATCCGCTCGGTCACCTCCAGCGCGTGCCGCTTCGGGACCAGGTGGTGGTCCTTGGCCTGGCCGAGCACGTCCTGCAGCTCGTGCGGGGAGCGGCCGAGGTAGCGGCCCTCGACGTTCATGATGTAGATCGAGTCGCGGTGGCCGCGGGTGGTGAGGAACCCGACGGGCGGCACGCTGCCGGTGACCAGGGCGTTCAGCGACGAGGTCGTGCCGTGCGCGATGTGGTGGGTGTCCGCCAGCATCTCCGGCAGCGACCGTCCGAGCTGCTCGGCCAGCAGCCCCAGCACGTCGAGCACGCCGCGGGAGTAGTCGGGCGGCGTGGAGGGGGACTTCGCGGCGAGCACCGTCCCGGCGTCGTCGTCGAGGACGGCATCGGTGAACGTGCCGCCCACGTCGACGCCGATGACATAGGCCATGACTCACGCTCCTTCGCGTGGCGGGAGCCGGGGCGGGTCCCGGTGAGACACGCCCGGCGCTGACGTACGCGTAGACTATTCTACGGAAGCGACGACCGGTCAAGCGTCGACCGGACCGGCTTGACGCGCGACTGCCGAGAGCGTCAAATACTTGACTGAGTCGTCAACGCTGCCGTCACTGCGCGGCTGCTGGTCGCCACGATCCGGAGGTAGGGATGCAGCTACGCCGAGCCGCGGTGCTGGGCGGGGGCCCGGGCGGGCTCTACACCGCGAGACTGTTGAAGCTCCGCCACCCGTCCTGCGAGGTCGTGGTGTACGAGCAGGGTCCGGCCGACGCCACGTTCGGCTTCGGCGTCGGCCTGGCCGCGGGGACCCAGCGCAAGCTCGAGGCCGCCGACCCGGACAGCCTGCGCGACCTGGTCGCGGCCGGGTACCGGCACGACATGACGATGCAGGTCGGCCGGAACACGGTCCGGGTGCACAACGACCGGTTGATCGGCATCGCGCGCACCGAGCTGCTCGCCGTCCTGCAGCGGCACGCGGAGAAGGCGGGGGTCGCCCTCGAGTTCGGGGAGCGGCACGACGCCGACGATCTCGACGCCGACCTGGTGGTCGCCGCGGACGGGATCCACAGCGCCACCCGCCGCCAGGGGGCGTTCGGGGAGCACGTCGAGGTCGGCCGCGGGCTCTACCTGTGGTGCGCCGGCGAGATCGCGATCCCGGACGCGGTCTTCGTGCCGCAGCCCACCGAGCACGGCACGTTCGTCACGCACGCCTACCCCTACTCCGGCGGGCGGAGCACCTTCCTGATCGAGACCGACGAGCAGACGTGGCGCCGCGCCGGGTTCGACGCCACCACGGAGGCCACCCCGCCCGAGGCGTCCGACGAGGTGGCGCTGCGGTACCTCGAGCAGGTGTTCGCCGAGCAGCTGCAGGGACGTCCGCTCATCGGCAACCGGACCCGCTGGCTGCGCTTCCACACGATCCGCTGCGACCGCTGGACCGACGGCCGGGTGGCGTTGCTGGGGGACGCCGCGCACACCGCGCACTTCTCCATCGGCTCGGGCACCAAGCTGGCGATGGAGGACGCGATCGAGCTGGTCGCGGCCCTGGACGAGGAACCGGACCTGGCGGCGGCGTTCGGGCGGTACGAGGCGGTCCGCAGGCCCGCCGTGGAACGCCTGCAGGAGCTGGCCCGGCGCAGCCAGCTGTGGTGGGAGTCGTTCCCCTCGCGGACCCACCTGCCGGTCGAGCGGCTCATGGTCGCCTACATGAGCCGGGCCGGGAACGTGCCCCTGGACCGGTTCGCCGAGACCGCGCCGGACGTCGTCGCGGGCGCGGTCGAGGCCTACGCGCGCGAGTCCGGGCACCCGCCCGTCGGCGAGGCGGGGGGCCGCGTCACCGACCGTGTCCTCGCCCAGCCCCTGCGGCACGGCACCGTCGACGCCTGCCGCCGGACCGCCGCGGCGCCGCCCGGGCTGGTCGGGATCACCGACGTCGTCACCGATCCGTGGAGCGACGACGGCGACGCGGTGGTCGAACGTGCCCGGGCCGCCCGTGCGGCCGGGGCGCCCGGGTTCCGGTTCACCGGCCCCGGGGACCGCCCGGCCGTCCTGACCCGGCTGGACCTGGCCGAACGGGTGCGCATGGAAGTGGGCGGGCTCATCGTCGTGGACGCCCCGGCCGGGCTGCGCGACGATCTCGCGGCCGGGCTGGTCTCCGGCCGGACCGACCTGGTGGAACTGATCGAGGAGCAGGCATGAGCACGACGCGACGGGGCGGGGCACTGGTCGACTTCCCGCCGGAGCGGGCCCGCACGTACCGGGAGGCGGGGCTGTGGGGCACGGCCACGATCGCCGACGAGTTCCACCGGACGGCGCTGGCCCACCCGGACCGGGACGCGGTCGTCGCGCCGGACGGGCGCGCGACCTACCGAGAGCTCGACGCGCGCAGCGACGCGCTCGCCGCCGGGCTGGCCGGGCTCGGTCTCCGGGCCGGTGAGCCGGTGCTGTTCCAGACGGGCAACACGCTCGCGACCGTCGTCGCGTGGTATGGGGTGCTCAAGGCGGGACTCGTGCCGGTCGCCACCCTCGCCGCGCACCGCGGGCACGAGATCGGCGAGATCAGCCGGCGGGTGGGTGCGGCCGCGCACCTGGTGGAGGCGGGCAGGCGGTTCGACCTCGTCGGCTTCGCGCTCGACCAGGGGAGCGACCATCCCAGCCTGCGGCACGTGCTCGTCGTCGGGGACGATCCGCGCGGGACCGCGGTCGACACCCTGGCGGCCGGGGCCGACCCGGCGCGGGCCAGGGCGCTCGTCGACGGCATCCAGTCCGGGATCGACCCGGACGACGTCGCGGTCTTCCAGCTCTCCGGCGGCACCACCGGTGTTCCCAAGGTCATCCCGCGCCGGCACGCCGAGTACTGGTACAACGCCGCCGCCTACGCCCGGAGCTGGGGGTGGACCCCCGGCACCCGGGTGGCCCACCTCATCCCGGTGATCCACAACGCCGGGATCGCCTGCGCGCTGCACGCCGCGCACAGCCTCGGGGCGTGCCTGGTGCTCGGACCGCCGGACCTCGACGTGTCCCTGCCGCTGATGGCGCGGGAGCGGGCGACCCACGTCCTGCTCGGGCACGGCCACTTCGGCGCGGTCGAGCATCCGGGGTTCCCCGCCGCGGCGGCGTCGCTCACCCAGGTCGTGCTGTCCGGTGCGAAGGTGCCGCCCGCCCTGTTCGCGCACCTGGAAGGGCTGGGGCTGTGGTCGGGGCAGCTGTTCGGCATGGGGGAGGGGCTCCTGCTGACCACCCGGCCCGGCGCCCCGCGCGCCGCCCGCGCCGAGACGGTCGGCACCCCGCTGTCCCCCTACGACGAGATCGCCGTCCTCGAGCCCGGCACCGAGACCGAGGTGTCCGACGGCGAGGTCGGCGAGCTGTGCTGCCGCGGCCCGTACACCCTGCCCGGCTACTTCGCCGCCCCCGAGCACAACGCCCGCGCGTTCACCTCGGACGGCTTCTACCGCACCGGCGACCTCGCCGCGATCCGCACGATCGACGGGCAGCGGTACGTCTCGATCGAGGGGCGGATCAAGGACCTCATCAACCGCGGCGGCGAGAAGGTCAACGCCGAGGAGGTCGAGCTGCTCCTGCTGCGCCATCCCCGGGTGACCGCGGTGGCGGTCGTGGCGATGCCGGACCCGCGGCTGGGGGAGCGGACCTGCGCGGTCGTCGTCACCGACGGCGCGCCGCTGGATCTCGACGAGGTGCGCCGGCACTTCGCGGCGCTCGACGTCGCCAAGTTCAAGTGGCCCGAGCGCATCGAGCACGTGGACGAGATCCCGCGCACCCTGGTCGGGAAGACGGACAAGAAGCGCCTGCAGGCCGAGGTCGCCGCCAAGGTGGGCGCCGAAAGCTCGACCGGCGCGGGTGCCCGCTCGTGAGCGCCGCACCGGCCGGCCCCGCCGCCCGCCTCTACCATCGGCTGCCATGAGTGCCAGCCCGTCGCGGAAGGGGGCTCCGCGGGCGAACACGGCACGCCGCGAGCTCGTCGAGAACGAGATCTACGAGCATGCGACGCGGCTGTTCGCGGAGCGCGGGTTCGCCGGGACCAGCCTGCAGGACATCGCCGACGCCATGGGGATCACCCGCCCCGCGCTCTACTACTACGTGCGCAGCAAGGACGAGCTGCTGGCCAAGCTCGTCATCGAGGTCACCGAGGGCCCGCTGGCCGACATCGCCCAGTTCGTCGAACGGCCCGGACTCGACCCGGTGGAGAAGCTGCGCGCGATGGTCGAGGTGTTCGTCGGGCGGCAGACACGCCAGCCCGAGCGGTTCCGGTTGCTGATCCGCTCGGAGGCCGAGCTGCCCGAGGAGCTGGCCGCGGCCCACGCCGAGAGCCGCCGGGCGGTGCTGCGCGCCGTGTCGGGGGTGATCGACGAGGGAGTGCGGGCCGGCCGCTTCCGGCCGGTGGACCCGCGGACCGCGGCCCTGGGCGTGCTCGGCATGTGCAACTGGGTCGCCTGGTGGTTCCACCCCGGCGGGCGCGACGACGCCGGCGCGGTCGTGGACGAGCTTGCCGACATGGCCGTCGGCGCGCTGCAGCGCGCGCCCGACCGGGTGCCTGACGGGGACAGCCCGGCCGCGGCGCTCAAGCTGCTCCGGCAGGACCTGGACCACCTCGAACGGCTCCTCGACGGCTGAGCCCGACCCCACCGACCGCCCCTCCGCCCCGTGGTGGAGGGGCGGTCGCGTGTCCGGGCCCTCCGCGTCTTCATCGGATCCGTCAAACAATTGACTCACTCGTTGAGCCTGCTCTAGCATCGGTCGCACGTGACGCAGCACGACGGAGGCAGGACATGACCGAGCTGGACCACCGGGTGCGGGGCGTCGACCACGTCGCGTTCCCGACCTTCGACCCGGCGGCGACCGTGCGCTTCTACCGGGACGTCCTCGGGTTCCCGGTCGTGCACTCGATCTGCGCGGCCGGCTGGGGGCCGGAGGACCACCCCGACTTCATCCACTTCTTCTTCGACATCGGCAACGACGACCGGATCGCGTTCTTCTACTACTTCGGCACCGACCGCTCCGTCGGTGGACCGGAGGGGCAGAAGGGCGACGACTACGCGCGGTTCGGCGCGGACGTCCCGGAGTACTTCGTGCGGTCGCGCCACCTCGCCATCCACGTCGAGAGCGAGGAGGACCTGCTGGAGTACCGGCGCCGCCTCGACGACAGCGAGTGGCCGGTGGAGATGCAGATCAAGCACGAGACCATCGAGTCGATCTACACCCACGATCCGAACGGCTACATGTTCGAGATCACCCGGGCGATGCGGGCGGTGACCCCGCAGGAGGACCTGGACGCGAACCTCACGATCGACGCGCTGCTCGACGTGGTCGGCGGTCCCGAGCCGGCGACCTTCGGCGCGCTGCTGGCCCGCAAGGCGGAGCTGATCGTCGAGCGGGCGGCGGACTGGGACCCGGAGGTCGCGGCGCGATGACCACGCTGTACGTCCTCGACGTCCCCGAGAACACCTCCGTGGCCAAGGTCGCCGCGGAGGCCCCGGACGTCGTCGTCGACCGGGTCGGACCGTACTTCGAGATCCGCGCCGAGGGGCAGATCGTGATCGACCGCCGGACCACCGGCTGCCGGCACGCCGTCTGGTACTCGTGCGTGGCCGGCGTGCCCCGGGGCAGCCGGATCACCCAGCACGACAAGGACGCGCTGCGGGTGGCGCCGGCATGACCCGGACCACGGGGCTCGGGGCGGGGCGCTACCTGACCCCGGGCCGCCGCCCGGAGTCAGGCGTCACCAGCGTCCACGAGCTGGCCACGCACGACGGGGCCACCGTCCGCGGCGTGCTGGCGACGGTGCCCGGTGCGCGCACCGTGGTGTGCCTGATGCACCCCCGCCAGGACGTCACGCACCACCCGCTGGTGCCGCTGCTGCTGCAGGCCGGTGTCGCGGTCTGGACCCAGCAGAGCCGGTCGGTCAACAACGACCTCACCCTCGTGCACGAGCAGGCGCTGCTCGACGTCGCCGCCGGGACGGAGTTCCTGCGCGAGCGCGGGTTCGACGCGGTCGTCACCCTCGGCCACTCGGGGGGCGGCACCCTCTACGCCTTCTACCACGAGCAGGCGGGCCGCCCGCCGGAACGGCGCATCGCCACCACGCCGGGCGGGCGGCCGGTCCCGCTCGCCGACGCCGCGATGCCGGTGCCGGACGGCGCGATCTTCCTCGCGCCGCACCCGGGGCAGGGCCGGCTGCTGCTCGGGTGCATCGATCCCTCGGTCGCAGACGAGGGCGACCCGCTCTCGGTGGTCCCCGAGCTCGACCCGTTCGATGCCGCGAACGGGTTCGCCGAGCCCCCCGCGAGCTCGTCGTACGCGCCGGAGTTCCTGGAGCGCTACCGGGCCGCGCAACGCGACCGGGTCGCCCGCATCGACGCGGTCGCCCGCGAGCACCTCGCCCGCACCGCCGAGGCCCGCGCCGCGTTCAAGCGCGGGGGTGCGGCGTCCGACCGGCGGCGCGCGCTCGCACCGAAGATCATCACCGTGTTCCGCACTGACGCGGACCCGCGCACCGTGGACCTGTCCCTCGACCCCAGCGAGCGCCCCTACGGCTCGGTCTTCGGCCGGCGTCCCGATCTGATCAACTACGGGCAGGTCGGGTTCGGCCGGCTCACCACGCCCGAGGCCTGGCTCTCCACCTGGTCCGGGTTGAGCTCGAACGCCGACTTCGTCCGCTGCGCACCCGGGGTGAGCGCCCCGACGCTGTTCGTGGAGCTCAGCGGGGACCAGGCCGCGTTCCCGTCCGACTCGCGCCGCATGATCGACGCGCTGGGCAGCACCGACCGGACGGCCACGACCGTGCGGGGCCTGCACTTCGGCGGGCCGATCGCCGACGGCGAACCCACCGGCAACGAGCTGGCCGCGCGGGAGATCGCCGGCTGGCTGTCCGATCGTTTCGCACTCGTTCCCCCCGCCTGATCTCCGGGCCCGCAGAGAAAGGCACGACGCCGTGCCCTCCGTCCCGCCGGTCCTCGACCGCACCCCGCCCAGCGTCCTGCTCCTGTGCCTCGCCTGCATGACCCTCGAGGGCTACGACGTCATCGCCTTCGGTGCCGCGTTGCCGTTCCTGCTCGCCGACCAGGCGTGGAACGTCTCGGTCGCCCAGGCCGGTGTGCTCGGCAGCCTCACGCCGGTCGGGATGCTCGTCGGCGCGATCGGCGTCGGCCTGCTCACCGACCGGCTCGGCCGGCGCAGGCTGGTCCTGCTGAGCGCGGCCGTGTTCTCGCTCGCGATGCTGCTCTGCGCGGCCGCCCCCGGGGTGCCCGCGTTCGCGGTGGGCCGCCTCCTGGTCGGGCTCGGCGTCGGTGGCGTGCTGCCCTCGATCGCCGCGCTCGTCTACGAGTACTCCGCGCCGGGGCGGCGGAACCTCAACGCCGCGCTCGCCTTCGCCGGTGTCGGCGTCGGGGGTGCGCTGGCCGCGCTCGTGTCGGGCGCCTACGGACCGCAGTTCGGCTTCCGCGTGGTCTACCTGGTGGGCGGCGCCGCGGCACTGGTCGTCCTCCCGGCGGCGCTGCGCTTCCTGCCCGAGTCCCTGATCCACCTGCGCAGCCGGGGCCGGACCGACGACGCGCTGCGCTGGGCGGACCGGCTCGGTCTCGACCGGGACCTCGCGACGGGACCCGCGGACGACGACGGCGCGGACCCGGGCCGGGGCCGCCTGAGGCTGCTGTTCTCGGCGCGGTACCGCGCGACCACGATCCTGTTCGGCCTGGCCACGTTCCTGTCGTTGCTGGTGCTGTTCGGGCTCTACACCTGGTTGCCGCAGCTCATGCGGTCGGCCGGCTACGAGCTGGGTTCCGCACTGTCCTTCCTGGTGGTCCTGAACATCGGGACGGCCGTCGGTCCCCTGGTCGTCGGGCGGATCGCCGACCGCATCGGGTCCCGCCGCGCGACCGCGGGCTCGTTCCTGCTCGCCGTCGTCGGGATCGCCGTGCTCAGCCAGCCCCTGCCGGCCGGGCTGCTGCACGCCGCTGTCGTGCTCGCCGGTGTCGGCACGGTCGGCACCCAGATCCTGATCAACGTGTTCGTCGCGAGCCGCTACCCGGTCCGCGCCCGGGCTACGGCGATCGGCACGGCCCTGTCGGTCGGGCGGCTCGGCGGGATCGTCGGCCCGGTGTACGGGGCGCTCCTCGTCGGCGCGGAGCTCCCGATCACGGCGCTGTTCCTCGCGTTCGCGGCGCCGGCGCTCGTCGGCGCGATCGTGGTCGCGGCCGTCCCGCGCGGCGATGGCGCACCGGCCGGGCGCGGTGTCCGGCAGGTCCACGGCACCACGTCCTGACCCGCCCGCGGTCACTCCTGCCGCTCGGGCCGGGGCCGGCCCGGCGGGCGCGGCGCGTCGAGACCGAAGTGGACGCCGGCGAGCCGCACCGCCAGGCACAGGGTCCCGCCGAGCAGCGCCCCGAGCAGCTCGGGCGCGCCGGCCACCGACGCGACGACCACCACCACGGCGCCGAGCAGTGCCGGGATCGCGTACAGCTCGCTCTGCAGGACGGTGGGCACCCGGCGGACGAGCACGTCGCGGATCGTCCCCCCGCCGACGGCGGTGATCCCGCCCAGCAGGACGGCCTGGCCGGCGCCGAGGCCGAGGTCCAGTGCCTTCCCCGCACCGGTCACCGCGAACAGGCTCAGACCCAGGGCGTCGAACACCAGGATCGGGCCGGTGAGCCGCAGCAGCTGGCGGCTCAGCGCGAACGCGAGCAGACCGCCGACCGTGGCGACGAGCAGGTAGCGCCAGTCGGCGAAGGTGGCCGGGGGCAGCGCGTCCAGCAGGATGTCACGCACGATCCCGCCGCCCAGCGCGGTGATCACACCGAGCGTGATCACCCCGACGATGTCCACGTGCGCGACCCGCACCGCGGTGAGCGCCCCGTTCAGCGCGAACGCGAAGACCCCGATCAGGTCGAGGACCAGGACGAGCGAGGACGCGGTGTTCATGCCCGTCGTTCTACCCGGGCCGGATCGGCGCCCCCGGCCCGGTCGGCCGCAGCGCGGCGTCCAGCGTGACCGCCCACTGCCCGGCGACCCGCGCGCGCCGTGCGGAGTCGTCGGTGAGCACGTCGGCGAGCCCCAGCCCCCGGGCCAGGTCCAGGGTGGCCTGCACCAGGCGGTGCGCCACCGGGTCGCCGTCGTCGACGCCGAGCAGCTCGACCAGCAGCCGGTGGGCATGCCGTCCGAACTTCGCCTCCAGCGGCACGATCCGCGCCCGGAGCGCCTCGTCGGCGGCCGCGGCCGTCCAGACCTGCAGGGCGGCCTTGAACAGCGGCCCGGCGAACAGGTCGAGGATGCGCACGACGACGTCCTCGGTGCCGGTCGGTGGATCCGGCACGGCGCGGAGCTCGGCGATCCGGGCGTCGAACATGTGCTCCAGGGCCGCGACGATCAGATCCTCACGGGTGGGGAAGTGGTGCTGGGCCGCACCGCGGGACACCCCGGCCCGCTCGGCGGCGGCCGACACGGTGGTCGCCGCCCAGCCCCGGGACGCGAGGCAGTCGACGGTGGCGGCGAGCAGCTGCGCGCGCGTCGCCCGGCTGCGGTCCTGCTTGGGCTCCCGTGCGGACATCGCGACCGCCGCTCACGCCACGGCCGTCATCGCCGGTAGCCCAGCCGGTTCGCGGCCAGCCCGGTCATGATCTCGGTGGTGCCGCCGCCGATACCGAGGATGCGCATGTCGCGGTACTGGCGCTCGATCTCCATCTCGCGCATGTACCCGAGCCCGCCGAACAGCTGCACGGCCTCGTTCACCACCCACTGGCCGGCCTCGACCGCGGTGTTCTTGGCGAAGCAGGTCTCGACGACCAGGTCGTCCTCACCGGCGGCGGCCCGCTCGGCGAGCCGCCGGGTGTAGACCCGCGCGACGTCGATCCGGCGGGCCATCTCGGTGAGCGTGTTCTGCACGGCCTGCCGGCCGATCAGCGGCCGGCCGAACGTCTCGCGGTCCCGGCACCACCGTTCGGTGAGGTCCAGGCAGCGCTGGGCCCCGGCGTAGGCCTGGACCGCGAGGGCGACCCGCTCGGCGACGAACGCCCGGGCGATCTGGAGGAAACCGGAGTTCTCGGCGCCGACCAGGTTCCCCGCCGGCACCCGGGCGCCGGTGAAGGCCAGCTCGGCGGTGTCCGAGGCGTGCCAGCCCATCTTCTCCAGCTTGCGGGTCACGGTGAACCCCGGCGTGTCCCTCTCGATCACCAGCAGGGAGATGCCGCCGGCGCCGGGCTCGCCGGTGCGGACCGCGGTGACGACGAAGTCGGCGCGCACGCCCGAGGTGATGAACGTCTTGGCGCCGTCGACCACGAACTCGTCGCCGTCGCGGACGGCCCGGGTCGTCAGGTGCCCGACGTCGGACCCGCCGCCCGGCTCGGTGATCGCCAGCGCGCCGATCATCTGCCCGGCGAGGGTGGGCCGCACCCAGCGCTCGATCTGTTCCGGGTCGCCCGCCCACGTCAGGTGCGGGACGGCGATGCCGGCGGTGAACAGCGACGCGAGGACGCCGCCGGAGGCGCCCGCGTGCAGCATCTCCTCGGTGATCACCACGGAGTCGATCAGGTCGCCGCCGCCACCACCGGCCTCGGCCGGGAAGCTCGCCCCGATCAGCCCGAGCTCGCCGGCCCGCTCGTGCAGCGTGCGGGGCAGCTCGCCGGCCCGCTCCCAGTCGTCCAGGTGGGGCAGCACGTCGGTCTCGACGAAACGCCGGACGGTCTCGCGCAGGGCGCGTCGCTCCTCGGTCTCCCAGACGTCCACCGCGGCTCCTTCGGGTGTGCGGAACGGAGCCGATCATGACGTCGCCGGCACGGAAAAGGCAAGCACGCTTGATTGTTTTTCGGCACCGGGGACCGCTAGCCTCGGTGCCCGGTGAGCGCGCTCACATCCGGTGCGGCGCGTGCCCGCGAGCCCGCAGTCCGGCCGGCGAGCCGGAGCGACGACGCCGACGAGGAGTGCCCCATGGCCCAGTCCGTGCCCCCGGTGACCGACCTCGGCTCCTGGATCCCCCGGCGAGCCGCCGCGATCGGGCACCTGCCGGCGATCACCTTCGACGGCCGGACCACCACCTACGGCGCCCTCGCCGACCGGATCGACCGGCTGGCCGCCGAACTCGCGGCCGGCGGTGTCGGCCGCGGCGACCGGGTCGGCTACCTCGGGACGAACCATCCGGATTTCCTCGTCACGCTCTTCGCGACCGCCCGGATCGGTGCGATCTTCGTCCCGCTGAACTTCCGCCTCACCGCGCCCGAGCTGGCGCACATCCTCGGCGACGCCGGCGTGCACACGCTCGTGGCCGACGCCGAGCACGCGGCCGTCGTCGATCCGGTCCGCGCCGAGGCCGGGGTGACCCGCGCGCTGGCGCTGTCCCCGGTCCCCGGCTGGGAGCCCCTCGAGGAGCTGCTGGCCGGGCGCGCCCCGCTCGCCGAGCCGGTCCACCCGGAACCCGACGAGGTCGCGCTGATCATGTACACGTCCGGGACGACCGGGCGGCCCAAGGGCGCGATGCTCACCCACGGGAACCTGTTCTGGAACAACGTCAACGCGCTGCTCTCGTTCGACATCAGCCAGAACGACGTCTCGCTGGTCGCGGCGCCGCTGTTCCACATCGGCGGCCTGAACGTGACCACCCTGCTCACCCTGCAGAAGGGCGGGCACATCGTGCTCATGCCGGCGTTCGACCCCGGGCAGGCGCTGAAGCTGATCGCCGAGTACCGGGTCACCACGATGTTCGGCGTGCCGGCGATGTTCCTGTTCCTCGGCCAGCTGCCCGAGTTCGGCTCCGCGGACCTGTCCAGCGTCCGCTACCTCATCTGCGGTGGTGCGCCGGTCCCGGAGGCCCTGATCCGGCGCTACGACGAGCGCGGCATCCCGTTCGCCCAGGGCTACGGCCTCACCGAGACCGCGCCGCTCGCGCTGGTGCTCCGCACCGACGAGGTCGGGCGCAAGCTCGGCGCTGCCGGCCACCAGGTCCTGCCGCTGTCGGACGTGCGGCTGGTCGACGGCGCGAACCAGCCCGTCCCGGCGGGGGAGCGCGGCGAGATCTGCGTGCGGGGCCCGCAGGTGATGGCCGGCTACTGGCGCAACCAGGAGGCCACCGACGCGGTGATCGACGACGAGGGCTGGTTCCACACCGGGGACGTCGGCCGGGCCGACGACGAGGGCTACGTGTGGGTGGTCGACCGGGTCAAGGACATGATCATCAGCGGTGGCGAGAACGTCTATCCGGCCGAGGTCGAGGACGTGCTGTACCGCCACCCCGCCGTCGCCGAGGTCGCGGTGCTCGGCACGCCGCACGAGCGGTGGGGCGAGGCCGTCACGGCCGTCGTCGCGCTCCAGGAGGGCGCGACGGTCGAGCTGGAGGACCTGCGCGAGTTCGCCCGCGACAGCCTCGCCGGATACAAGCTGCCGGTGCGGCTGGAACGCGTCGACGCGCTGCCCCGCAACCCGGCCGGCAAGGTCCTCAAGTACCAGCTGCGCGAACAGCTGACCGAGCGGCCCTGACCGCCCGCCGGGCCGGCCTGCGCGACCCGGCGCCCGGTCCTGTGCTGGCCCCGTCCGATCGAGGAGCACGTTCCTGCCCCGGCGAGGGCATCACCGTGCAGATCACCAGCGACCGCGAGCCCGAGACGCACGATTCCGCCCCGCGGGGGCGTCTGCGTGTAGATCATCTGCGCCTCGGGGGCCTGAGTTGCACGATCTCGCCCGAGTGAGGGTGTCACCGTGCAGATGATCAGCGACCTGGGTCGTGAGTCGCACGAATTCGCCCCAGCCAGGACGTCACCGTGCAGATGATCAGCGACCTGGGGTGTGAGTTGCACGATTCCGCCGGGGTGAGGGCGTCAGCGTGCTGATCATCAGGGACCGTGAACCCGAGGCGCACGATCTCGCCCCGGCGAGGGCGTCTGCGTGCAGATCATCGGCGGCCCGGGGCTCGAGGCGCACGATTTCGTCCGGGTGAGGGCGTCTGCGTGCAGATGATCAGCGGCCCCGGGCGCGAGTTGCACGATCCCGCCCGGGCGAGGGCGTCAACGTGCAGATGATCAGTGGCCGCTGAGCGTGAGTTGCACGATTCCGCCCGGGCGGGGGGCGTCACGGTGCAGATCACCAGCGCCCGCGGGCCCGAGTCGCACGATCGCGCCCCGGCGAGGACGGCAACGCGCAGGCGAGACGTGTCGCGGTCGCCGACCTGCACGGTCTGGCCCTGCCGGGGTGCCCCGCTGCGGAGCGCCGGACGTCCCGGCGGCCGTGGCGCACCACCCGACCCCCGCGGGGCGCCGGCGTGCCTCGCCCCACCCTCGCCGGCACGGGAACGTGCCCGCAGCGTGACACGCCGTCGGCCCTCGCGGTGCCGTCACGCCCCGGCCCCCGTCACCCGATCCGCCGGCCTCGTGCACCGTGAGCGGAGAGCGTCCCGAGCCGCCCCGCACCGGGCCCGGTGCTGGGCCCGGCGCGGAGGTGCGAGCGGCTGCGGTGTCAGGCCGCGTGCCCGCGGAAGGTGCGCAGCCGCAGGCTGTTGGCGACCACGCTGGCGGAACTGACCGCCATCGCCGCCCCGGCGATCATCGGGTTGAGCAGGCCCAACGCCGCCAGCGGGATCGCCGCCGTGTTGTAGGCGAACGCCCAGAACAGGTTGCCCCGGATCGTCCCCAGGGTCCGGCGGGCGAGCCGGACCGCGTCCGCGGCGGCGCGCAGGTCGCCGCGGACCAGGGTGATGTCGGAGGCCTGGATGGCGACGTCGGTGCCGGTGCCCATGGCCAGGCCGAGGTCTGCCCGGGCGAGCGCGGCGGCGTCGTTGACGCCGTCGCCGACCATCGCGACGACCCGGCCCTCGCCCTGCAGCCGTTCGATCACGGCCAGCTTCTCCTCCGGCATCACGTCGGCGATCACGGTCCCGGGCCCGGGCTCGATGCCGACCTCGGCGGCGACCGTCTCGGCCACGGCCCGGTTGTCCCCGGTCAGCAGGACGGGAGTGAGCCCGAGCCTGCGGAACTCGGCGACGGCCTCGGCGGAGGTGTCCTTGACCGTGTCGGCGACGACCAGCACGGCCCGGGCCTCGCCGTCCCAGGCGACGGCGACCGTGGTGCGGCCCCGCGCGGCCTCCGCGGCCGCGGTGTCGGCGAGTGCCCCGGTGAGCGGGACCGACCACTGCTCGAGCAGCCGGGGCCGCCCGACCAGGACGGCGTGCCCGTCGACCACGCCGGAGACCCCGAGGCCCTCGTGGTTGGTGAAGTCGTCGACCCCGGGCAGCGGGCCGGTGCGCTCGGCGGCGGCGCCGGCGACGGCCGCGGCGATGGGGTGCTCGGAGGCGTTCTCCAGTGCACCGGCCAGCCGCAGTGCGGTGGCCTCGTCGACGCCGTCGGCGGTGCGGACCCCGGCCAGGGTCATCGTCCCGGTGGTGACGGTGCCGGTCTTGTCGAGGACGACGGTGTCGACCTTGCGGGTCGACTCGAGCACCTCCGGACCCTTGATCAGGATGCCCATCTGGGCGCCCCGGCCGGTCCCGACCAGCAGCGCGGTCGGCGTCGCCAGCCCGAGGGCGCACGGGCAGGCGATGATCAGGACGGCGACGGCGGCGGTGAACGCGGCGGTCACGCCCGCGCCCGCGCCGAGCCAGAACCCGAGGGTCACCGTCGCGACGACGATGACGACCGGCACGAACACGCCGGAGATCCGGTCGGCGAGCCGCTGGACCGCGGCCTTGCCGTTCTGGGCGTCCTCGACGAGCTTCGCCATCTGGGCGAGCTGGGTGTCGGAGCCGACCCGCGTCGCGCGCACGACGAGCCGCCCACCGGTGTTGACGGTCGCCCCCACCACGGTGTCGCCGACCGCCACCTCGACCGGCACCGACTCGCCGGTGAGCATGGACGCGTCGACGGCCGACCGGCCCTCGACGACCGTGCCGTCGGTCGCGATCTTCTCCCCGGGCCGGACGACGAACCGGTCGCCGACGGCGAGCGCGGAGGCGGGGATCTGGGTCTCGACGCCGTCGCGGAGCACGACGACGTCCTTCGCTCCCAGCTCCAGCAGGGCACGCAGCGCAGCACCGGCGCGGCGCTTGGACCGCGTCTCGAAGTAGCGGCCGGCCAGGATGAACGTGATCACCCCGGCGACGACCTCCAGGTAGATGTTCCCGGCGCCGTCGGAGGGCGACACCGTGAGCTCGAAGGGGTGCGTCATGCCGGGGATGCCGGCGGTTCCGAGGAACAGCGCGTAGACCGACCAGGCCATGGCCGCGGTCGTGCCCAGCGAGATGAGGGTGTCCATCGTCGCCGCGCCGTGCCGCAGGTTCGTCCAGGCGGCCCGGTGGAACGGGGCACCGGCCCATGCCCACACCGGCGCCGCGAGGACCAGCGACAGCCACTGCCAGTTGGTGAACTGCAGCGCCGGGACCATCGCCATGGCGACGACCGGCAGTGCGAGCAGCGCCGACACGACCAGCCGCTGCCGCAGCGCCCGGAGCTCCGCGGTGTCCTCGCCACCGTCGTCGGCGGAGCGGTCGTCGGCGGAGCCGTCGTCGCCGGCGCGCTCCGGGGCCGGCAGAGTGGCCGTGTAGCCGGTCGACTCCACGGTGGCGACCAGCTCGTCGGGTCCGATCCCGGCGGGGGCGGAGACCCGGGCCTTCTCGGTGGCGTAGTTGACCGTGGCGGTGACGCCGTCGAGCCGGTTGAGCTTGCGCTCGACCCGGTTCGCGCAGGAGGCGCAGGTCATGCCGCCGATGGCGAGCTCGATCTCGCGGACCTCGTCACCGGGCTGCGGGAGTGTCGCGGTCATCAGTGGCCTCCCTCGCCTGCGTCGTGGCCGTGTCCGCCGGCCGGGGCGGCCGGGGTCGCGGGGGTGGCCGGGGAGCCGGCGCCCGCGGTCGGGACGGTGAACTGCACGGTGCGGACCTCGCCGCCGTGCTGGAAGTCCAGGAACAGCCGGTAGGTGCCGGCCGAGGGGACCTCGGTGTGGAAGGTGATCCCGGGCCCGGGCGCGGTGACCCCGTCGCCGGGCGTGCCGTCGGGGTGGACGTGCACGTAGCCGAGGTCGCCGGTGCGCAGCGCCACGAGGTGACCGTACGCCCCCAGGTACGGCTGCAGGTTGGTGACCGGCCGCCCGTTGCGGGAGACGGTGAGGGTGAGGTCCGAGGACCGCCCCGGGGTGAGGTCGCCGTCGAGGGTGACCTGGTAGCCGCCGGGCGCGGTGGCGGTGCGGTTCGGCTCCGGCGCGACCGGTGCGAACCGTCCGGGCGCGGACAGGTCGACGCCGAGCGTGGAGGCCGGCCCGCCGGTCGGGACGAAGTCGGCGAACGCCCGGTAGCTGCCGCCCCCGGCGAGGGTCACCGGCACCCGCCAGGTCCCGTCCGGGGACATCACCGGGTGCACGTGCTGGAAGTCGGCGGTGTCGCGGCGGACCAGGACGAGGTGCATCTGCTTGTCGTGCCCGACCTCGAAGCGGGTGACCGGCGCGCCGTCCGGGCCGGTGATCCGGTACGCGAGCTCGGTGGGGGTCGCCACCGGCAGCGTCGGGGTGAGGGGCACGAGCGTGTAGCCGTTGCGGCTGGACGCGAGCCCGCCGGGTTCGGCGGGGGCGGCCGGTTGCGCCGGCGCCGGAGCCCCGGCGGGGGCGGCGCTCGCGGCGGCCGGTCGCGGGGTGTCGGCGGGCGCGCCGACGGTGGAGCCGACGGCGAACGCGCCGGCCCCGAGCAGGACGACGGCCGCGCCGTAGGCGGACAGTCGTGCGGCTGTGTTCATGACGGAAGGTCCTTCGTCTCGGACCCGGCACGGGTGGACGGCGGGGACGCCGTGACCCGTGGCGGGTGGCGGAACCAGCGGGGTGGGGCTCAGGCCCCGGCCGTGACCTGGTAGCCGGCCTCCTCGACGGCCGCGCGGACCGCCTCGGGGGAGACGTCGCCGTCGCTGGTGACGGTGACGGCGCCGGTCGGCAGGTCCACGGCCACGTCGGTGACGCCGGCGATCTCGGTGATCTCCTCGGTGACCGAGGCGACGCAGTGTGCGCAGGTCATTCCGGTGACGGTGTAGGTGGTCGTGCTCATGTCCGGGGTTCCTCCTGGGGAAGGGTCAGGATCGGACCAGGCGCGCGATGGCGGCGCTGGCCTCCTCGATCTTCTGGTCGGCGACCTGCCCGCCTTCGGCGGCGGCGTCGGCGACGCAGTGCTTGAGGTGCTCGTCGAGCAGCCCGAGCGCGACGGCCTCGAGCGCCTTGTTGACGGCCGAGACCTGGGTCAGGATGTCGATGCAGTACTTGTCCGACTCGATCATCTTGCTGATCCCGCGGACCTGGCCCTCGATCCGGCGCATCCGCTTGATGTGTGCGTCCTTGTTGTCGGCGTATCCGTGCATCGCCCACCTCCTCGGTCGACTCCGACCATACCCCTGGGGGGTAGTCGTATCAACCGCGACCGGGTGTGATCCGCGCCGGACCCGGGTAACCACGGGATCAGGCCGGTCGGCGTGCCCGGGCGCGCAGGTCGGCCCAGGTCCTGCCGGTTCAGATCGGCAGCCGGCGGGGCCGTCCGGACTCACCCGACGGAGATCGAGGGAGCGCGGCGCATGGACAGCGAACGATCATGGGTCGACGCGCTCGAGGCCGGCGCGTTCGCCGAGCGGCGGGCCGACGCCGACGCCGCCGCCGCGCCCGAGGACCTGGCCCGGACCATGGCCGAGCTGTCCCGGTACTTCTACGCGGCCGACGACGCCGCGGACGCCTGCGCACGGGTCGTCGAGGCCTGCACGGGACTGGTCGAGGGGTGCACCCACGCTGCCGTCTCGCTCACCACCGGGGGCCGGGTGAGCACGCCGGCCACCACCGGCCCGGAGGCCACCGCCCTCGAGGAGCTCGAGCAGGAGATCGGCGAGGGGCCCTGCCTGCAGGCCATCCGCGACGAGCGCAACTTCGCCGTCCGGGACCTGGCGGCCGACCCCCGCTGGCCCCGCTACGGCCCGGCGGCCGCGCGGCGCGGGGTCCGGTCGATGGTGGCCTGCCGGTTGTTCGCCGACGCCCGCACGATCGGCGCGCTCAACGTCTTCGGCGCCCGGGTCGACGCGTTCGACGAGGCCGACCAGGACCGGATCACCGTGCTGGCCGCGCACGCCGCCGTCGCGATCGACGCCGCCCGGACCCGGGCGAACCTGCAGGAGGCGATCCGCAGCCGGCAGGTCATCGGCGAGGCGATCGGCATCCTCAAGGAGCGGTACGCGATCTCGTCGGCGACCGCGTTCGACCGGCTCGCCACGGCCTCGCAGCAGCTCAACATCAAGCTGCGGGCGATCGCCGAGCACCTCGCGCAGGAGCCGGAGCGCCGGGACCGTCCGGTCCGGCGGACGGGAGGTGGCCCCCGAAGGTGACCCGGAGCGGCGCGCCCCCGGTGCGGATCCGCCGGACGTGGCGGGTGGGGCCGGACCCGGGCGGTCGTGCCCGGCCCCGCGCGCTCAGCGGCCGTTGCGGCCGAACAGGCGGACGTCGTCGTTGTTGATCAGATCGGGGACGGTCCAGCCGTTCACGTCGTACTCGGACAGGCACTGCTCGGCGAAGCCCTTCATCGCCCCGGCGGCCCCGGAGGCCTCCGCGGCGAAGAGCAGCTCGGCGCGGACGCCCTCGTGGTTGCCGGAGTAGTTGCGCTCGTAGAGCTCGTGCCGGCCGCCGAACTCGGTGCCGATCGAGTCCCAGATCAGCTTCATCAGCTTGACCCGGTCGACGGCCTCGTAGCCGTTCGAGCCACGCACGTACTTGTCCAGGTAGGGCCGGACCTCCGGGGACAGGAAGTCGGTCGAGTGGCTGGGCAGGTAGATCAGCGAGGCCCCGAGGTCCTGCATGATGATCTCGCGGACCCGCGGGTAGCCGATGGTCATGAACCAGCGGTAGGCCAGGCCGTAGTCGAGCTTGGGCAGCTTGGCACCGTCGATCCACTCGTCGGGGTTCGCGCACATGGCGTCCGACAGGGCCCAGAACATGTTGCGCCAGGCGATGACCTCGCCGACCCGGGTCTGCACGCCGCGGAAGTCCTTGGTGCCGGTGACCTCGAGGCCCTTCATCAGCAGCCCGGCGATGAAGTCGAGCTTGACCGCGAGCCGGGTGACGCCGTGGAAGGTGAAGCGGTGCAGGAAGCCCGAACCGGGGAAGAAGGTCGAGGCCTTCTCCGGGTCGCCGTAGATGAAGACGTTCTCCCAGGGAATGAGCACCCTGTCCAGCACGAAGATCGTGTCGTTCTCGTCGAGGCGGCTCGACAGCGGGTAGTCGAACGGACTGCCCATCGTGGCGGCCTGCTGGGAGTAGGAGGGCCGGCAGATCAGCTTCATCCCGGGTGCGCCCATCGGCACCGTGCAGACCAGCGAGTACTCCCGCTTCTTGATCGGCAGGCCGTAGTGGGCGAGGAAGTTGAAGTGGGTGATCGCCGAGCCGGTGGCGACGACCTTGGCCCCGGAGACGACGACGCCGTTGTCATTCTCCTCCTCGACGTGCATGAACACGTCGGAGACCTCGTCCGGGTTGCGGTGCCGGTCGACCGGCGGGTTGATGATCGCGTGGTTCCAGTAGAGGACCTTCTCCTGGGACTCGGTGTACCAGCGGCGCGCGTTGGCGGCGTACGGGTCGTAGAACTCGGAGTTGGCGCCCAGCGTGCCGAGGAAGGCGGCCTTGTAGTCGGGCGAGCGGCCCATGAATCCGTAGGTCATCCGGGCCCACTCGGCGATCGCGTCCCGGTCGCGCCGGAGGTCCTCGACCGAGTGCGGGGTGCGGAAGAACGGGTGCGTGACACCGGTGCTGCCGGTGTCGGTCGGCGTGGTGAGGACGTCCTGCCTGTCCGGCTCGTGCAGGGCGTCGTAGAGCCGGGCGGTCATCCGGACCGCGTTGCGGAACGCGGGATGGGTGGTGACGTCGTCGACCCGCTCGCCGTAGAGGTAGACCTCGCGGTCGTCGCGCAGGCTCTCGACGTACTCGTCGCCGGTCATCGGCCGGGTGACGCGGCCGTCCGCGCCGGTGGGGGTGGGGACCGCGTCCTGCTGCAGGGTCATCGTCGACTCCTTCGTCGTCCGGATGTGCCGGGGTCGGTTCGCGCGGGATCGTGGGTGAGGGTCAGCGGCCGGCGGACTGGGTGATCCAGGC